>JAZOMV010000079.1:0-7167 GCA_045654165.1 Christensenellaceae bacterium | reverse complement strand
TTTTTTAAAATTTTTTTAAACATCTTTTTTTGGCTATTTTTCTATTATATATATTGTATTTATAATGGTTAAAATCGCACAAAATATTTGCTTTTTATTTTCTCTAATGTTAAAATATTTAGGTAAGGAGAAAATTATTATGGATATAAAAATTCAATGCCAAACGGCTGTTAGTGAACTTATTGAAGTTGCAAAACTTAAAAGTGGGGATATTCTCGTTGTAGGTTGTTCTACTAGCGAAGTCGTTGGTAGCAAGATAGGTACGAATTCCGATCCGAATACTGCAAATAAAATTTTTGACGGTATTTATTCGGTATTAAAAGAAAAAGGAATATTTCTCGCCGTTCAATGTTGCGAACATCTTAACCGTGCTATCGTAACCGAAAGACAAGCCGTTCCGTTTGCCGAACCCGTAAACGCTATACCCCAAAAAAAGGCTGGTGGCAGTCTTGCAACCGTCGCTTACAACTCTTTCGCTAACCCCGTAGTTATAGAAGAAATTAAAGCCGACGCCGGCATGGATATTGGCGACACTTTTATAGGCATGCATCTTAAAAGAGTTGCCGTTCCCGTAAGACTTTCTATCAACGCTATCGGTGAAGCACATCTTACCTGCGCAAGAGTTCGCCCTAAATTCGTTGGTGGATCTAGAGCCGTTTACGACGAAAACCTTTTATAAACATTATTATATATAATAACGCCCCGACTTTTTGGTCGGGGCGTTTGCGTTTTAGATAATTCCTTGTTCTTTTACAAAAATTTCAACGTCCTGTTTTCTTATAATTCTTTCGTCATCATTATCATCAATATCATCTTCAAGAGTTCTTACCGACTGTATTTCAATTAAACTATCCATCACGTTTCTTACCGTTCTTGCATTTGCAAAGTTATCTTGTTTAGCAAGTTTTGCAAACACCGACAATAACGATTCTCTAGCATCTTCGGTTATTTCATATTTTTTCGCCGCCAACATAGTGCCAAAAATCACACTCTGTTCTTCTAAAGTATAATCAGGGAACTCAATTTTACGATTAATTCTTGAATCAAAACCAGGATTTTGGGCAATCATCTCTTCCATTTCAGTTTTATACCCTGCAAGAATTACACAAAATTTCCCTTTGTAATCTTCCATATCTTTTAATAGTGCAGCGATTGCTTCTGAACCATAATCATCTTGTCCCGAACCAGAATACAATGTGTACGCTTCATCAATAAACAAAACGCCACCCATAGCTTCTTTAACTTTCTTATGTACTAATGGTGCAGTTTGTCCTATATACTGACCACACAGTCCACCCCTATCGGTTTCTATAAGTTTATTCTTTGGCAAAATACCCTCTTCATAAAATATTTTCGCCATTAATCTAGCAACAACTGTTTTTCCTGTTCCAGGATTACCGTAAAAACACATATGTAAGTTCATTTTTTCATTTGTATTTTTATTTTTTATCAAAAATGCCCTAATTCTTTTTAGTTGTTGCTTAACGCTTTCTAATCCTATCAATTCATCTAACTCTTGCAAAGCCGTTTTATTATCTTTAACAACTTCTATTTGTTTACTTTCAACATTTTTTATCGTATTGCTTTTTTTAGATAAATTTTCAGATAAATCAGCCGAAATATTTTTTACATTTTGAAGTTTTTCTTTCTCAATCAAACTTATCAATTCCGTTTTGCTTAATTTTGAATATCCGTGAATATCATTTTTTTGACAATATTCTATCAATTCTGCTTTAGTATAAAGCGATAAATCTTCTTTTTTATTAACCGTTTTCTCAATGTTTTTAACAGTTGCAATTTTATACCCATAAGAGCATGCTTCACAATCCATACAATCACTCCAACAACCATCAAAACAATCGCAACCATAATCTGTTAAATATTCAATACCATGCACAAGCGCTCTCAACAATTCAAACAAAATCAATGTTCCTAAAACAATTAAAAAACATACCCATCCTGCAAGAATCAAACTAATAATGCTTGAACCAAGAGTCAAACAAAAGAAAAAGATTACAAGCCCAAATTCAGAATCAAAAATGGATTCCCAACACTCTCCATAATCCAAATAGTTCGCTTTCATTATTATTATATAGATAACTAAAGCAACCACAAGGACAACGCTTGCAACGATAATCCATACTTTATAGGTTTCCCAAAATGTTGCTTCTTCTCCACTCCATGACACATATTCTATTCCCGTAACTTTACCATCAACGGTAAAATTGAACCATCCACTATATTCTTTAGAAAAATTAACCTTTTTATTATAATTCAACATAATTGTATCAACTTGTTCTTCGCCATTAAAAAGTTGAAATTTCACACTAAATTTTTCCATATTATATATAGTATTATTAGTAATTGTTGTATACCATCTTACCCTAGTTTCATTATTTATACTATCATAATTAAATTGAGCAGATTGTGCCATATCTGTTTGCATATACATTTCACTTTTATCAGTACTTGCGCACCCTGCAAAACTAAACATACTTATAAAAACTAAGGTTATAAGCAATAGCATCTTAATAAACTTTTTCATACGTTACCCCTAAAAATAAAAATGCGCCAACCGAAGTTGACGCACAAAAACACAAACTCCGATCGTCGCTAAACTAACCAAAAATAGAATAGAACAAATATTTTATATTCTACCTTGTGGAATTTGCATTTTATCAAATTCAAAAAAAGTAAAACATAAAAAGGGCATAATTATATTATACCTATTTGTTCTTTTTATCTATTAAGTTAGTTTAGCATTTTTATTATATCATCATTGCTACACATTGTCAATATTTTAATAAAAAACTACTTAAAACAAAAAAAGCGTAGATGCATCTACGCTTTTAATTGTAAAATTATACTTATTTAGTTTGGTCTTGAGTAACGACGGGTTCGTCTTTCTTTCTTGCGCTGACTTTGCCTTCCGGATCAATTTCGCCGGCTTTAGTAAGAGCGATTTTGGTAAGGAACGGACCAACAAGTTCGTAAATCAATACTGAGAAAAGTATTATGTTTTGAACGATAACACCGACTTCAAGTATTTTAGGATCTGTAAATTGAGAACAATATTGAGTTACCTTTATAGCCATACCGAGAGCAACACCTGCTTGTGGAAAAAGAGTTATACCCAAATATTTCTTTACGTTTGCAGGCGATTTCGCTAATTTAGAACTTAAACTTGCACCAAAGTATTTACCTGCACAACGAACTACGATATACACAACGCCTATTAAAATAATCATTACGTTGGTAAATACGCTCAAATCTAATTCTGCGCCAGATAATACGAAGAAAAGGATAAAGATAGGCGCAGTCCAACGGTCTAACCTATCCATAAGACCTTCTGAGAAATCACAAATGTTGCAGAAGATAGTACCAAGCATCATACAAGAAAGCAAGGGTGAGAACGCAATATGAACGTTACCGATATGCATATTAGGTATAGAAGAAATAGCAACGGTTACCAAAACAAACGCTACCGACATTGAAAGACGTTTAGAACGAGAGTGGAAAAATCTTTCAAAGAACGTAAAGACGTAACCCATAATAGTACCGAGCCCGATAGATATAACTACTTCTATAACAGGTTCAACCACGATCGACAACACGTTAACCGAACCAGACATAAGCCCTTTGGCAATACCGAAAGATACAGAGAAAAGAACTAGCCCCACGGCGTCGTCTAACGCAACTACGGGAAGAAGTGTATCCGTAACAGGACCTTTTGCCTTATATTGGCGAACAACCATTAAGGTTGCGGCAGGGGCTGTTGCCGATGCAACTGCGCCAAGAATAATTGCAACGGGTAAAGCAATAACGTTACAAATAGCCAACACGATAAGAACTGCATCAACTAAAAGGGTTGTGATTACTGCTTGCAAGATACCTATTATCGTTGCCGATTTACCTATCGTTTTAAGTTGTGATAATCTAAACTCGTTACCGATAGCGAAAGCAATAAAACCAAGCGCTACGTCTGAAATTAGTTGGAAGGTTTTATTTTCCATTACTTCCTTAGTAAAGCCCAAGCCTTCTATATTAAAAAGCCCTAAACAAAACGGACCTATTAAAACGCCGGCAACAAGATACGCCGTAACTGCAGGAAGATTTACTAATTTTGCAAGTCTTGAAAGCATCAAGCCTGCAAACAAGGCTATTGACAAAGTGAATAATATAGCCATAAACTTACTCCTAAAAAATTTATTTTTTAAAACCTTATTGATTTTAATACTTTAAAATGCTATTGTCAAGAAAAAATGCTTTAAAAATATAAAAACCACAAACAAAAGTTTGTGGTTTTTGAATTTATTGTTTTTAGCCTATTAAACCTATCATAAGGTTACAAGCAAGAACGATTAAAACGAGTGCGATAGGATAGGTTGAAGCATAAGCACCTGCAACGTCTTCCGTTTCTGCCGTGTTAATCAAAGTACCTAATGCAGGCGTACTGGTCATACCACCGGTAATTGAGCCAAGATTGTTTAAGAGTGGTAATTTTAAGAGTTTTCCACCAAGGAAGAAACCAACGATCATAGGCGTTAAAGTCATTACAGCGCCACCGAGCAAGCCCCAAACAACGATCATTCCACCACCTGCTTTAGAAACTTCTGAAACTAGTGAAACACCACCGTCTACACCTGCGCCGATAAGGAAGAGCATAAGACCAAGTTCACGAAGAACTTTTGCGCTATGAGCAGGAACTTCTAAAGAAAGTTTGCCGATTCTGCCGAAGTGACCGAATACTAAACACATAATAAGTACGCCACCCGTTGTTCCGAGAGAGAAACAAGCACCATTGTAACCTTCGCCTGAAAGTGGAATTTTAACTGAACCAACAATAAGACCTGCAACGATAGCGAGCGCCAAAGGCATAAGACCGAAGTCGTCGCACTTGAAGAGTTTTCTTTCCGTCTTATGTTCGGTTGCAGCAAGAACGTCTGGCTTTAAGAGTTCTCTTTCTCTATTCATATCTGCCTTTAAGAATTTAGGCATAAGTTGAACGAATAAAACAACGCCGATAACGCCGAAAGGATATGCGATTGCGTGACCAAGAGTTACAAGACCTTGCGCGCTACCTGCAACTTCTAACGCTGCCGAATAACCGGGGGTTGAAGTAAGAGCACCTGACAAAATACCTGCCGAGAACGGTGCACCGATACCTGGGATAAGTGCAAAACATACTGCAACAGCAGTACCTGCAAGAATAATTACTACGCCCATAAGAATATAGGTTTTGAAGTTCTTTGCTAAATCTCTAAAGAATTTTGGACCTGCGATAAAACCAACAGAACCTACGAACAATACTAAACCTACGTTTTGGATTACCTTTTTATAGTAAGGTAAGATTGAAGAAGTTTCGTCTAAACGAAGACCACCAAGTACGGGAACGCTTGCAGGAATTTGAGTGCAAACGAAACCAAAAAGTATTGCAACTAGGAATACGCCGGCAGTACCTAAAGATACACCCTTTATGCTAATTCTACCGAGCATATAACCTAATGCAGTTACGATAAATATACCTGTTAAAAGTGCAGGAATACTATAATATTTGCTTACGGTTTCAGCTTTTGCAGCATTAATACCACACCAAACACCGATACCTGCAACTACTATTAAAGCAATAACAACCCAAAACCATTTAAGGCTTTTTTTACCTTGTTTTTCCATAATTTCTCCTTAAATTTTTAAAAAACTTATTTCATCAAATCCCTTATATGTTTACATACCTTTGCCCGCCGATAAAAACCGACGGGCGTTTGATACATTATTATATATTTGCTTGTTTTGTGTAGTTAGGAAGAAGTTGTGGTGAAAGCTTGGTGGGGTTAATACCTGCATCTTCAAGTTCTTTCTTGAACGCCTTAACGTGATCAAGGGTTAATTCTTTAACTTCTACGCTCTTACATTTGTCGCCTGCACTCTTACCTGCGTTTCTACCGAAAACGATAATGTCTAAGAGTGAGTTGCCCATAAGACGGTTTCTACCGTGGATACCCCCAACTGCTTCGCCAGCAACGAACAAGTTAGGAACGGTTGTGCTCATACCGTCTGCGCTGATATCCAAACCACCGTTTTGATAGTGAAGAGTTGGATATACGAGAATAGGTTCTTTTCTAATATCAATGCCGTATTGACCGAACATACGCATCATTGCAGGAATACGTTTTTCAATAGTGCCTTCGCCACCGATCATTTCGATCATAGGTGTATCAAGCCATACGCCTTGTCCATCAGTCGTCTTGATACCTTTATCACGCTTATTGCATTCTCTAACGATAGAAGATGCTGTTACGTCACGAGTTTCAAGAGAGTAAACGAACGCTTCGCCATCTTTGTTAACGAGTTGTGCGCCGAGTGAACGAACTTTTTCGGTAACGAGAGCACCGAAAATTTGAGTAGGTTCAGCAACACCGGTGGGGTGATATTGAAGAGTATCAGCATAAAGAAGTTTTGCGCCTGCTCTATAACCTAAAACCAAACCGTCTGCAGTAGCGCCGTAGTGGTTAGAAGTTGGGAAACCTTGATAGTGTAATCTGCCTGCGCCACCCGTTGCAATAATAACGGTCTTTGCTTTAGCAATAGAGATTTCTTTAGTTTCCATATTCATAAGAACAGCACCTGCCGCCTTACCTTCGGTATCTTTAATAAGTTCGATAGCAGCAGTAAAGTCCACAACGGGAATACCACGGTTTAACACTTCGTCACGGAGCGTTCACATAATTTCTGCACCAGAATAGTCCTTACAAGCGTGCATACGTTTTCTTGAAGTACCGCCACCGTGAGTGGTAACCATAGTACCGTCTGCATCTTTATCGAACATAACACCAAGGTCGTTAAGCCATTTAATAGCATCTGGTGCGTCGTTTACAAGTTTATATAAAAGTTCGTGCTTAGCAGCGAAGTGACCACCACCAAAAGCATCTAGATAGTGAATAGCTGGGCTATCGTTTGGCTTATCAGCCGCTTGAGTACCACCTTCTGCCATCATAGTATTAGCGTCACCAATACGAAGTTTGGTTACCATCATAACTTTTGCGCCCTTGTTATCTGCTTCGATAGCTGCAGAAGAACCTGCGCCACCACCACCGATAACTAATACGTCAACGTCGTAATCAGGTTTTTTAAGGTCGAATTTAAGACTTGTAGTTCTTGACTTGCCTT
>JAZOMV010000078.1:0-50785 GCA_045654165.1 Christensenellaceae bacterium | reverse complement strand
AAACACTTCCCCTATACGATTAAGAGAAGTAAATCTTTCGTTAAACTCTCTTTCATTGAGTTCTGCTATTTCGTAAACTCGTTTCGGCTCGTCTATTATAACGGCAAAGTCTTTAGATATTAAATCAAAAAGACTTTTTTGTTTACCCGTCGTAGAATAATAATTTCTTAACAAATCGAAATTGTTATTGTTTATAGCAACTTCTATATCCCCACTTAACACGCTAAAACGAACCTTGCTTTCTTTGGTTGCCTTTTTTACTTCTTCTAAAACGGTATTCTTTAATGCTATTTTATCATTTTCATCATAAGCGAACTCGGTCGCTTGCAAAATTTCTATTGAGTTTTCGTGTCCTAAACCTTTTTTTGTTTCGGCATCAAACTTTTTTATATCCTCTATCGTATCGCCAAAAAAATCTATTCTAAAAGGATTTTGTGTGTTGATAGGAAAAACGTCTAAAATATCACCCCTAAGCGAAAAAGTGCCTTGATTTTCTACACTTTCTACACGCTCGTAACCCATAAATACAAGTTGTTTGATTACATCAGACTGCAAAACGTCTTGATGTAAGTTTAACTGCAAAGCGTGGATTTTCGACGGGAAAGTTTGCATTAACGCTTCGGGCGTGGCAATCACTACGTCTGCCAAGTCTATTTTAGACAATGCAATAATTCTTTCATATAATCTATCTTTTGAAAATGCACGAGCCGAAAAAAGCAACTCGTCTTTCGCAGGGATAATAACTATATTTTTCCCAGAAAAATCTTTAATAGTTTCAGATAAAAGATGCGCTGTTAAAGTGTCTTTAACGATTAAAAGAACCTTATCTTCAACGGCAGAAACAAGAAAACTCTTAAATGCGTCGTTAACGCCAAAAATCGCCGAAGGTAATCCTTGGCGAAGGGCGTTAGAAAATTCTTTTACGGAATTCTCTCTATCTTTTAATTCTAAAAACTGTTTGAGCATATTTTCTCACTAGGCAAAGTATTTTTAGTTTGTTTTGCCGTTATATTTTTGCATAATATCTTGAATATTTTCCCCTTTAGCAAACGCCGTGCCGGCTTCGCCTGCAACGGTGATGGCTTTTTCGTAAACGGGCTTATCTTCTAACGCTATACCTGAAAGAACGTAATTTAAGAGAGTTATGGGCTTTCCGTCAGTCGGTTTAAAACCAACTCTTACTCGTGGAAAATCCCCCGTACCTATTTCAGCAATGATGTTGCGCATTCCGTTATGAGTTCCTGCAGAACCTTTCTCTCTTATGCGAACAAACCCTTTAAATAAATCGAAATCGTCGTAAATAACCAACAAATCTTTTGCTGGTATTTTATAGAAAGTCATAAGTTCTCTTACACTTTGACCACTTAAATTCATATAGGTTTGGGGTTTTGCTAAAATCACCTTTTCCGAACCGATTTTGCACTCTGTAATTTCGGCACGGCACTTGGTTTTTGAAAATTCTACGCCAAGCAAGTCGGCAACCTTTTCAACGCACATAAACCCTAAATTATGATAGGTATTTTTATACTCGGCAGTTGGATTGCCAAGTCCTACTATTAGTTTCATTTTATCTCCATAAAAAAAGCCGTTTTTTCAAACGGCTTTTCATTAGTTGAATTAATCTTCGCAAATAGCCGAAAGCGATGCGTCTGAATAAATTGATGTAATCGCTTTTGCTATGAGTTTTGCAACCGAAAGAACTTTAATCTTAGGGTTGTTTCTTACGTTTTCAGGAAGATCGATAGTATCTAAAACTACGATTTCTTTAATAGGCGACGCAATAAGTCTATCCATTGCAGGACCACTTAATACACCGTGTGTACAACAAGCGTATACTTCTTTAGCACCATTGTTAACAAGTGCTTGAGCGCCTTGACAAATCGTACCAGCAGTATCGATCATATCGTCTACCATAATGCAAGATTTACCCTTAACGTCACCGATTACGTTCATAACTTCGATAGCGTTTGCTTTAGGACGACGCTTGTCTACGATAGCAAGAGCAGCGTTTACTCTTGATGCAAAGTTTCTTGCTCTACCAACGCTACCTACGTCGGGAGAAACTACAACCCAGTTTTCATCCATCTTGTTCTTGAAATATTTTGCAAGAAGGGGTGCGCCGTAAAGGTGATCTACGGGAATATCAAAGAAACCTTGAATTTGCGCTGCGTGAAGATCCATAGTAAGAACTCTATCTGCGCCTGCGCTTGTAAGAATATCAGCAACGAGTTTTGCCGTGATCGGATCTCTAGGACGAGCCTTTCTATCCTGTCTTGCATAACCGAAATAAGGCATAACTGCCGTTATTCTACCTGCAGATGCTCTCTTACATGCATCAATCATGATAAGAAGTTCCATAAGATTGTCGTTTACAGGAATTGAAGTAGATTGAATAATAAATACGTCTCTACCTCTTACGGTTTGTGGAAGGGTGATGCTAATTTCCCCATCCGAAAACTTCCCTACTTCTGCGTTGCTGAGCGAAAGCTTAAGTTCCGCTGCAACTGCTTCTGCCAAAGGTCTGTTGGAATTGCCAGCCAAAACTTCAATAGCGTTGCCGTGTGTAATCATAAATTTTTCTCCTAATGTAACTTTATGTACATATAGTACTTACTATATTTTATACCTAATAAACTTTTTAGTCAAGGCTTTTTTGGATTCTCTTTAATTTAAAATAATTTTTTATTAAATTTGCACAAGTTTCAAGCATAATCCCTCCCTCAAATTCGGTAACGTGGTTAAGTCCACTTTGTTCTAGAACGGGAAATTTACTCGTTGCACATCCACTTTTGCTTTCGTACGCACCAAAATATACTTTTTTTAGTCTAGCGTTCACGATTGCACCTGCGCACATTGAACACGGTTCTATCGTAACGAATAATTCGGCATTATCTAATCGCCAACTTTTAAGTTTCTTACACGCTTTATTAATCGCTTGTATTTCGGCGTGTGCTGTTGCAAGTTGGGTACTTTCCATAAGATTATGCCCCCTTGCGATTACCTTACCGTCTAACACCACGACTGCGCCTATAGGAACTTCATCTTTATTTTGTGCCTTTAACGCTTCTTTTAAGGCGATTTTCATGAATTTTATTTTTAATTTTTCGTCCACTTAAATTCTCCATCAACGCATTTATTGCGCCTTTATGTCTTAAAAAAATATCTTGAACAAATTCTTTCCCTATAGGGTGCGACAACAAATCGCTACCCACTTCAACGGTAAGTGCCGATATTTTTAGTTTTTCCACGCACCAGTCTTTATAACCACCGGCAGAATTCGGGGTGCTTTTTATTTTATAGCCGTTAATTTGCGCAAGAGTTTTTGCAAACTTCTCATCTTGAGCAAGTGCCTTGCCTTTTTGAAAAAATTCGTAATATATTTCTTCGCCTTTACTGTGAAAACTAACGGTTGCGTTAGGTTTTATTTTTAAGGTAAAATCTCTAAGCGCACGAGTTTCCGGCTCTGAAAACGGAAAAGCACCTATAAAATTTTCTGCGCCCACGATTTTTTGGTTAAACTCGCCCGTACCCCATCTTGCGTCAAAGTTAACGTTTAGATCCACCCCTCGTGCGTTTGCTTTATAGAGTGGGTTTAAGGTTTGACAAATATTAATCCCGTCTAGATTAATCGCAGGCAAAAAATACGCCGTACCTATAAGCCCGTTTTCTAAAAAATCTTCTATTAAATTAAAAGTTAAATAGGTCGTAATAAATTCACGGGCGTGGATAGCCGACTGAATTATCATTATAGGATAGTCGGTTTTTGAAACCTTAAAACAATATATATCTCTATTCTCTACCGTCTTACCTATACTGAATTTATTTCCGTTAAAGTTTTTGTAAAAATCGTCTAAATCTTCTAATACACTCACGGTGTATTATACGCATTATTTGTGATATGCGCTACCGTTTATTATAGAAAAGGCTCTATAAATTTGTTCAGTTAGCATTAATCTAAACAAAGTGTGTGGGAAAGTCATATCTGAAAAGGACATCAATCCGTCTGCACGGTTTTTTATATCTTCGTGTATACCGTAAGAGCCACCGATAACGAAAGTTATTACCCCTTGACCACCGTCTACACTCTTTTTTATCATTTCCGAAAAAGATTTGCTTGAATATTTTTTCCCCTCTATTGCAAGAGCTATTACCTTTCCTTTTAGGTGTGGCTTTATTCTTTCCGCTTCTTTTTCAAGAATAGTTTTTATTATGCCGTCGTCGGTTTTCGTATAGTTTTCTTCTTGGACTTCTATTATATTAAAATCCACAAATCTTGAAAGCCGTTTAGCATATTCCAAAATCCCGTCGGCAAAATATTTCTCTTTCACCTTGCCTACGGCAACTACGTTAATTTTTATCATACTACAAACAAATTCCCCACGATAAGCGTTAAGCAAAGTATAATTGCAAAAATTCCAAAAGGCAATAAAAAGTTTTTGATTTCGCCTTTTTGAACTTGGTTTTTATCCGACTTTTTATACTTAAAAAAGGTTGCCGTACCGAAAAAAGCCAACAAGTTGATACCTATTAGCAACACGACCGGTGAAAAAAGATCAACGACGACGTTCAAATAAGTAAGCAAAAGCACGGTAAAATTATTTAGGAAATGCGCAACCATACACGGCACTACGCTTTTTGAATTATGCGCTAAAAACCCTAAACACACACCGTATATAAATTGATAAATAAATTGCGTTGCCGAACCGTGAAATAATGCAAAGCATAACGCCGACAAAAGTATTGAAGGGATAGTTTTTATTTGAGAGAAACAGTTTAAAAGCACTCCCCTAAAAAACAATTCTTCAAAAATTGCCGGAAACACGGCAAGGGTAAAAGAAAAGATCAATAAATGCCAAAACTTACCTAAAGGAACGTTAATCCCCCCAGAATTAAGCCCTATCGA
Source organism: Christensenellaceae bacterium (assembly GCA_045654165.1). Classification (GTDB taxonomy): domain Bacteria; phylum Bacillota; class Clostridia; order Christensenellales; family Borkfalkiaceae; genus UBA1259. The sequence goes on along the minus strand of JAZOMV010000078.1, from coordinate 45,882 downwards.
TTCAACTAGAGTTGCAACGACCGTGTTTGAAAAACCTAAGCCTAAAAACATCCCTAAAGACAAAAGTATTGCTACGGCAGAATACAAACCACCCACGGTTTGTGTTTTAGTCATTAATCTAAACCCTAGATTTAATTTCTTTCTTAAAAACGCAAGCATAACTACAAGCGCAATGGTTGAACAAAGCGAACATACAGCAAAACATATCGCTTGATTTTTTATTATCGCCGTTGCGATAGGTTGAATTATAAAACTTATTAGAACGTAAAAAGCCATAAGCATAGCAAACGCTATGCCACCGTTTTTACCATTTAAATTAGATTTATCAGTTTTATTATTCATACAACACCTTTTTTAGTTAAATATCGCCCTGCGTTACGCAAGGCGATAGTATAGTTTGTTAAATTAACTTCTAGGAGAATAGTTAGGCGATTCCTTAGTGATAGAGATATCGTGGGGGTGGCTTTCAATAAGTGCTGCGTTAGTAATCTTAACGAACTTGGCATTTTTTCTAAGTTCATCAATGGTTTTAGTGCCACAATAACCCATACCTGCACGAATACCACCACACATTTGGAATACGATTTCAGAAAGAGCCCCTCTATAAGGTACTCTACCTTCAACACCTTCCGGTACGAGTTTTCTAGCGTTTTCTTGGAAATATCTATCTTTACTACCGTTTGCCATTGCAGAAAGAGATCCCATACCTCTATAAACCTTGAAACTTCTACCTTGATAAATTTCAATTTCACCAGGACTTTCAAGAGTACCTGCAAATAAACTACCGATCATAACTGCGGCAGCACCACCACCGATTGCCTTAGTGATATCGCCACTATATTTAATACCACCGTCCGCAATAACTTTCTTGCCGTATTTATCTGCACGTTCAGCACAATCCATAACGGCAGTAAGTTGAGGCACACCGATACCTGCAACAACTCTAGTCGTACAAATAGAACCAGGACCGATACCAACCTTAACGATATCTGCACCTGCATCAATAAGCGCTTCTGTTGCTTCTGCCGTTGCAACGTTTCCTGCTACGACGGGAAGGTTTGGATATTTAGCCTTAATTTTTCTAACGGCATCCATAATATTCTTAGAATGTCCGTGTGCGCTATCTACGGTAATAAGGTCAACTTTGGCTTTCACAAGAGCGTCTACTCTTTCAAGAGTGTTTGCAGTAATACCTACGGCTGCGCCAACCAAAAGTCTACCGTTCGTATCTTTTGCCGAGTTTGGATATTGTATTGCTTTTTCAATATCTTTTATGGTAATAAGACCTTTAAGGTAACCCTTATCGTCTACGATAGGTAATTTTTCTATTCTATGTTTGCCAAGAATTTTTTGCGCTTCTTCAAGTGAAGTACCAACTGGCGCAGTAACAAGATTAGTTTTAGTCATAACGTTGTCGATCGGTTGGTTAAAGTTGCTTTCAAAACGCAAATCTCTATTAGTAAGAATACCAACAAGTAATCCGTCTTTAGCAATAGGAACACCACTTATGCGATATCTTTCCATAAGTGCAAGCGCATCGCTTACCATATTATCTGGAGCAAGGAAGAACGGATCGGTAATAACGCCGTGTTCACTTCTCTTAACCCTATCAACTTCTTCTGCTTGTGCTTCAACAGACATGTTTTTATGGATTATACCCATACCACCTTCTCTCGCCATAGCGATAGCAAGTTTAGATTCGGTAACCGTATCCATTGCCGCTGACAAAAGAGGAATATTAAGTTTTAGTCCCGGAGCAAGCGTAGTTGATAAATCTGCTTGACTAGGAATTATTTCGCTCGCTTGTGGCACGAGCAACACGTCGTCAAAAGTTAAGCCTTCTTTAATAATTGTTCCCATTGAAACTCTCCTTGTTAATTTTTATCTATAAAGTGATATTATTTTTTAATTTGTTTAATTCTTGTAAATCTTTTGATTTGTTTTCTTCTTCTAAACCGTTAAGGTTTAAACTTTCTATCGCCGAACTATAAAGTTCTATCGTTTGCAAATCAAAAGTTTTTCCTTTTTCTACTATTGCATAAGTAAACGGATTATAGTCCGTGTAGCCGTACTTATCCACTACGGCTTTTGAAACGGTTATCGCTTTATCAACCTTACCTAAAGAAACCAAAACGCATACGTATCTGCCGAAATAATATTCTGAAGAACTAAGCACGCCACCGAATTCATCTTGCGTTTGGCAAAGCTCACTAAATTTTAAGTGAGAAGTTAATTTGCCAAGATATTTTTCTGCATGGGCTAAATCTTTGTTATCGTCAATTTTAAGGACTAACACCGAAAGGTCTAAAATGTCCCCCGTCTTTTCATACTGTTTTTCATAAAAGAAAACCGACGCTTTTCGATTACCTGCATCATCAAAGAATTTTGCAAGGGTTACGGGTGAAAATAATGCTAACGACCCAAACGCCAACAAACACACGCCAAGTATTGACGCCAAAGTGATAGCTATTGTTTTTAGCACTAGTTTACTCAAATTTCAACCTTTCCTTCTTAATTTAAAACTTTTTACTATTTTATCAAAGATTGAAAAAAAAATCAATGGTTTACACGAATTTTTTTTACTATTTTATCATTACTTAATTCACGAAAGCATATTTTAATTACCAAAGGAGGTTACTATGAAAAAAATCACCCTTTTTCTACTCGTTGTTTTATATTTATTATGCTTTTTATCATCTTGTGCTACCCCACAAGGTTTAGAAATTTATTTAAGTGAACTGCGTTCGGAAATTTTTGCCGGAAGTAATGAAAACTTGAGCGTAAAAGCCTTTTACGGCTTTAAGGAAACGCCCTACCATAACGACGGGAAAATCGGAACCAAAGATTACTTTTTATCTTTCCGATTAGCAAACACCGAAACTACCGACGTAAATTACTACGTAGTATTTAACCATAACGGAAAGGAATTCGTTGCAGAGTTTAAAGCACACCCCGTTTCCCATCTTTTAATCGCTGAAATACCTTTGGACGATTTTAGCAAAAAGGAATTTGAAATCACTATCCGTTACGCTGAAAATCAAGTCCCTATAAAACTTTCTTCTTTATTGCCAAAGGAAACGATTAGTTATAAGCAAGCGCTTGATAATATTGAAAAAAACCAACCCCAACTTTTAAAGTCTTGTTACGTAGACGACGTGTTCTCTGCCGAAATTTACCAAAGAATTTTAGTCAAAGATGGTAAACCTTTTTGGTACGTTGGTTTTGCTTATGGAAACGATAGATTAAAAGCCTTACTTGTAGACGGAATTAGTGGCGAAATTCTTGCTATTAGAGAACTTTTATAATAAACATAAAGTCGCTTTGTCTTTCGACAAAACGACTTTTTACTTTTTAATTAAAATAAGAAAGAATTATTTCTGCAGTAATTTTATATCCGATAGGCATACTTGTAATATCTAACCATTCTTCTCTAGTATGCGCACCTTTACTAATATGCGTACCCACGCAAACGGACGGAACGCCCATTGACATAGGTATATTACAGTCGGTAGACGCAGATTCTTCTATACAAGGCATACCTGAATATTTTTCGCAAATTGCGATAGAATTCTTTATCATCTTATCAAGACGGGCTTGATCTACTTCCCCACCACAAGGGCGATCGCCAAGCAAAGTAACTTTGATTTCAGCCTTGCCATTTTGTTTATATTCTTTAACCGTCTTTTCAAAGAATTCTTGCATAATAGCAAGACATTCTCTATCGTCTGAACGGTATTCATAGAGCATTTTAGCGTTTTGAGCAATGGTGTTTACGCTTGTTCCACCCTCTACGATCCCTACGTTATAAGTAGTTTTACAATCTTCTTTAACGGGAACTTCACACTTATAAAGGTCGGTAATAAACTTACTCATTTCGGCAATGGCGCTAGTTTTACCGAAAGCGCTATAAGAATGCCCACCTTCAGTTTCAAAAGTGATTTCGTATCTATGAGAACCTACGCATCTAGTAGCAATATGATTATAAGAGCCGTCAAAAGTATAGAGTTCTTTTACTCTACCACCGTAATTCTTCATTATTTCTCTACCACCCTTAAGATTCCCCAAGCCTTCTTCACATGAGTTTGCGACGAAAAGTATACCGTAATCTGAAGTCAAACCTTTTTTGATAACGTATTTAGCAACAAGCATCATCAATACCAAGCAAGCAGTATCGTCGCCTATACCCGGACATCTATAAATATTGCCATCCTTTACTAAAGGTAATGTCGTCATATCAGGAAAAACCACGTCGGTATGAGCCATAAACACGATTATATCCTTGCCGTCTTCACAACCTACGGGACAAACAACGTTAAGCGCATCGTCGATATAAACTTCTTTTGAGCCGTTATCTTCAAACCACTTTTTAACAAATTCTGCCCTTAATTCTTCTTTTCCACTAGGTGCAGGGATTTGGCAAAGCGTTTCTAAAAGTTCAATTGATTCTTGTTCGGTTTCTTTAATAAAGTTAAGAGCATCTTGAGTTAAAGTGTATGCCATTTTTCTTTCTCCTTATAGTCTAAAAAGCAACTATGATAGTTGCTTTTTTTATTTATTTTTTCACGTTAAAATTATCTTTAAGCGAAACGATTTCCGAAACGATTTCGTTGCCGTTTACGTCAAGACGCTTAAAATAGCCCGTACGAATAAGTTGATATGCTACGTCTTTATCGTTTTCAAAAACGTAAGGTTCAACTTTACCGTTAAATATTTTAACGCTTTCTTTATTCATTCTTTCAGAAAAATCTTGACCGGAATATTTTTCGTCGTTCAAAAGATAACCGTATTGACGAATTTCCACGTCTTTACAAGTATCGGAATTTACCCATTGAATTACGCCTTTTACTTTTATGCCGGAAGTATCGTTTCCACTCTTACTTTCGGGAATATACGAACAAAGAAGTTCTTTAACTTCGCCGTTATCGTCTAGCACAACTTCATCACACTTGATAATATAAGCGCTCTTTAAACGCACCATTCCGTCCTTTTTAAGTCTAAAATATTTAGGTGGTGGATTAAGAGAGAAGTCGTCGGCAACAATATAGATATGTTTAGAGAAATCTACCTTTCTAGTTCTCTTTTCTTCTTCGTTGGGGTTGATATCAAAATCAACTTGTTCCGTAAGATTTTCGGGGTAATTAGTAATCGTAACCTTTAAGGGCTTTAATACAGCCATTGCTCTTTCTGCGTGAATATTAAGATATTCTCTTATGCACGCTTCTAGATAACTGATTTGAACTTCTGAATTTGCTTTACTCACGCCGATACGAGCGCAAAAATCTTTAAGTGCTTCTGCAGGAACGCCACGATTTCTTATACCTGCAAGAGTAGGCATTCTAGGATCATCCCAACCGTTAACCGAGCCGTCTTCTACAAGTTTTTTAAGATAACGCTTACTCATAACGAGATTAGTTACGTTAAGTCTTGCAAACTCTATTTGACGGGGCTTTGGTGCAAAACCAAGTTCTATACCAACCCAGTCGTAAAGTGGACGATGATCTTCAAACTCTAAAGTACAAAGAGAGTGAGTTACGCCTTGCATATAGTCGCAAATAGGATGCGCATAGTCGTACATAGGATAGATACACCATTTATCACCCGTTCTATGATGGGTTTGACGAAGTATTCTATAAATTACAGGGTCACGCATATTGATATTAGGCGAAGCCATATCTATCTTTGCTCTAAGACATTTTTCACCGTCCTTAAACTCACCGTTACGCATTGCCGTAAAGAGTGCAAGGTTTTCTTCTACCGAACGGTTTCTATTAGGACTTTCTTTACCGGCTTCGGTTAAAGTGCCACGATTAGCACTAATTTCTTCCGGCGTCATATCGCAAACAAAAGCTTTACCTTTTTTGATAAGTTCTATTGCGTATTGATAAATTTGTTCAAAGAAATCTGACGCATAGCACTCTTTATCCCACTCAAAACCAAGCCATTTAATATCTGCCTTAATCGCATCTACGAATTCGGTTTTTTCTTTTGACGGGTTTGTATCGTCAAAGAAAAGATTACATTTGCCTTGATATTTTTCTTTCATACCAAAGTTAATGCACAAACTCTTTGCGTGGCCTATATGAAGATAGCCGTTGGGTTCTGGTGGAAAACGGGTTTGCACAGCGTTTACTTTACCATCTGAAAGTTCTTCGTTAATAATTTGTTCAATAAAATTCGTTGCTTCTACCATAATTTACGCCTTTATGTAAAAATCTTAAATTTAGTATAACACAAAAACTAAAAATAAAAAAGCAAAACGACTAGTTTGCTTGACTAAAAACTTTATATAATGTAAAATATTCTTTGAAAATTATTATTTTATAAAAAGGAAAGTGCTATGGAAGAAAAGAAAGGTTTATCCACAATGGAAAAAATCGTAACGCTTTGTAAAGGTAGAGGGTTTATTTTCCCCGGTAGTGAAATCTACGGTGGCCTCGCTAATACTTGGGACTACGGTCCGTTAGGCGTTGAATTAAAAAACAATATCAAACGTGCTTGGTGGCAAAAATTCGTTACCGAAAACAAACTTAACGTTGGTCTTGACGCCGCAATTTTAATGAACCCACAAACTTGGGTTGCTTCTGGTCACCTCGCAGGCTTTTCAGATCCTCTTATGGACTGCCGTGAGTGCCACGAACGTTTTAGAGCAGATAAACTTATTGAAGATTGGTGTGCTGAATCAGGTTTTGTTTTACCTAAACCTATCGACGCTTTTTCGCACGCTGAAATGAAAGAATTTGTTGAAGAACACAATATCCCCTGTCCTACTTGTAAAAAACACAACTTTACGGATATCCGTCAATTCAACCTTATGTTCAAAACTTTCCAAGGCGTTACTGAAGACGCTAAAAATACCGTTTATCTCCGTCCTGAAACGGCGCAAGGTATTTTTACTAACTTTGTTAACGTTCAAAGAACTACTAGAAAGAAAATGCCGTTCGGTATTGCTCAAATCGGTAAATCGTTCAGAAACGAAATCACTCCCGGTAACTTTATTTTCCGTGTGCGTGAATTTGAACAAATGGAATTAGAATTCTTCTGCAAACCCGGAACGGATTTAGAGTGGTTTAGTTATTGGCGTGCGTTCTGCCGTGACTGGTTACTTGCTATCGGTCTTAAAGAAGAAAGAATTAGACTTCGTGACCACGACCCAGAAGAACTTTGTTTCTACTCTAAAGCAACCACCGACTTTGAATTCTTATTCCCGTTCGGTTGGGGCGAACTTTGGGGTGTTGCAGATAGAACGGACTACGACCTAACTCAACACCAAAACACTTCGGGTAAAGATCTTACCTACTTTGACCAAGAAACTAACGAAAGATATATTCCTTACGTAGTTGAACCTAGTCTTGGCGTAGAAAGAACAGTTCTTGCCGTTCTTTGCAACGCTTATGATGAACAAGTGCTTGACGCTGAAAAGAACGACGTTAGAACGGTTCTTCACTTACATCCAACTCTTGCACCGTTTAAGGCGGCTATTCTTCCCCTTTCTAAAAAACTTTCTGAAAAGGCAGACGAAATTTATTCCGACCTTATTAAGTCTTTCCCCGTTGATTACGACGAAGCAGGTTCTATCGGTAAGAGATATCGCCGTCAAGACGAAATCGGTACGCCTTACTGCGTAACTATTGACTTTGATACATTAGAAGACAATGCAGTTACTATCCGTGATAGAGATACTATGGAACAAGTTCGTATCCCGATCGCCGAACTTAAAAATTACATTTCTGAAAAAATTAAATTCTAAATAAACGTTAAAGGGTAGCGAATATATCGTTACCCTTTTTGGTTATATAATAAAAAATCAAATATAAATTTTACGATAGTTATTGACAATTATTTATCTTAATAATATAATAAAGAAAAAACTAAGGAGAAATATTATGAATTTAAAAGGGACTAAAACCGAAAAGAATTTAATGGAAGCGTTTGCAGGTGAATCTCAAGCTCGCAACAAATACACGTACTACGCATCAAAGGCTAAAAAAGAAGGTTACGAACAAATCGCCGCTTTCTTCCTTGAAACTGCTGACAACGAAAAGGAACACGCCAAAATTTGGTTCAAACTTTTACACGACGGTATCGGTTCAACGGTAGATAACTTAAAAGACGCTGCTGCTGGGGAAAACGGAGAATGGACTGATATGTACGCTCGCATGGCGAAAGAAGCTGAAGAAGAAGGCTTTACCGACATTGCAAAACTTTTTGCAGGCGTGGCTTTGATTGAAAAAGAACACGAAGAAAGATATCTTGCTTTATTAAAAAATATTGAAAACGGCACGGTTTTCAAAAAGAATTCTAAAGTTGTTTGGATTTGTAGAAACTGCGGACATATCGTTGACAGCGTAGAAGCACCCGATAAATGCCCCGTTTGCGATCATCCTAAGGCTTATTTCCAACTTAGAGTTATTAATTATTAATATTAAAAAAATTAAAGGCAGAGAAAATTCTCTGCCTTTTTTATTTTAGTTTTTCTTACTTGGTTTGTAGTGAGTGTGTAACAATTCGTGTGCAAAGTGTCCACCGATTTCGCCAAGATAATTATCGTAAAGCGCTTTAATGGTTGAGTTTTCGTGACTCTTTCTCTTTCTCATAGATTCGTCGTCTTTATAAAGTCCGTTTGCACGCATTGCTTTATAATCGATTGCCGAACGAGTAAACGCATCAACGAACGGTTGTCCACCACCGTTTACACAACCACCCGGACAACTCATAACTTCTATGAATTGATAATCTGCTTCGCCGTTTTTAACCTTATCGCAAAGAACGGATGCATTTTTAAGACCACTTACTACTGCAACTTTAACGCTTAAATCACCAGCAGAATAGATTGCTTCTTTAACGCCTTCCATACCACGAACTTCTTTGAACTCTACGTCTTTAAGCGTTTCGCCCGTAATGGTTTCTACTGCCGTACGAAGCGCTGCTTCCATAACGCCACCAGATGCGCCGAAGATTACGCTTGCACCCGTGTATTCTACGCAAGGATTATCAGCAAGGCTTTCTTCAAGATATTTAAAGCTTATACCTGCTTCGCTAATCATACGAACAACTTCTTGAGTTGAAAGAACGAAATCTACGTCACCGTTAAATTCAGGACGACGAGCTTCTGCCTTTTTAGCAGAACAAGGCATTATTGCAACGTGAACGTGTTTCTTTTCGCCATTGTATCTCTTTTTAACTAACGCTGCAAGCATTTGCATAGGCGACTTACAAGTAGAAAGATTATCTAAAAGTTCGGGATATTTGTTTTCTGCAAACTTTATCCAAGCAGGACAGCAAGAAGTAAACATAGGCAACTTGCCACCCTTAGTAATTCTTTCGATAAGTTCGTGTGATTCTTCCATAATGGTAAGATCTGCGCCGATATTCGTATCGTAAACCTTATCAAAGCCTATTTCTTTAAGTGCAGTTACTAATTTACCCATAACGTTTTCGCCTTCGGTATAACCGAATTCCGTGCCAAGCCCTACTCTTACTGCAGGTGCAATTTGAACGGAAACTTCTACGTCTGGATCACCTAAAGCCTTCCAAACGAGATCAGCGTCGTCACGAATAGTGATAGCGCCCGTAGGACATACTGCCGCACATTGACCACAACCTACGCAAGGTGAATTTACAATATCACCATCAAAAGCAGTTGCAATCTTCATCTTTGAGCCACGGAAAGCATAATCGATTGCGCCAACGTTTTGAACTTCGTTACACATTCTTACGCACTTACCACAAAGAATACATTTATCAGGTATTCTTACAATGCTGTAAGAAGACTTATCTGCTTTCATATCTGCATAATTGTTCGGGAAACGAATACCTTCGATATTAAATCTGTGAGCGAACTCTTGAAGTCTGCACTTACCACTCATTTGACAGGTAGTACAATCTCTGCAATGGTTTGCAAGAAGAAGTTCTAATATCATCTTTCTATATTTACGAAGTTTAGGCGTGTTGGTTTTTACAACCATACCTGCTCTTGGAATTGTAGAGCAAGCAGCGTCAAATCTACCACGTTCGTCTTCGAACATACACATTCTACATGCACCGTAAATAGAAAGTTCGGGGTCGTAACAGAAAGCAGGAATTTCTATACCAACTTTTCTTGCCACTTCTAAGACGTTCTTTTCTCCGTCGATTTCGGCTTTTATGCCGTCTATAATCATATATTCACTCATCTTAGTTCTCCTTTATTGCCTTAAATACACAGTTTGAAATACAAGCGCCACACTTGATACATTTCTTTTGATCAATTACGAACGGCTTTTTGATTTCACCACTAATTGCGTTTACAGGACAGTTTCTTGCACACTTAGAGCAACCCTTACAAAGTTCTGCATCTATATAAATGGTCTTGAGTTTTTGACAAGCCCCTGCAGGACATTTCTTATCGTAAATGTGCGCTCTATATTCGTCTTCAAAATACTTTAAGGTTGAAAGAACAGGACCTGCTGCCGTTTTACCAAGACCACAAAGCGCAGTTTTAGAAATAGTTTCGCCAAGTTCTCTTAAGAGTTCGATATCCCCGTCTTCACCCTTTCCGTCTACGATACGGTTAAGAATTTCAAGCATGCGTTTAGTTCCTTCTCTACAAGGAACGCACTTACCACAAGATTCTTTTTGAGTAAAGTCCATAAAGAAACGTGCAACTTCTACCATACAGGTCTTCTTATCCATAACAACAAGACCACCTGAACCGATAATAGCACCAACTTTTGAGAGAGAGTCAAAGTCTAACGGTAAATCTAAATGTTCTTCCGTTAAACAGCCACCTGACGGGCCACCGATTTGAACGGCTTTAAATTCACCACCGTCACGAACGCCACCACCGATATCGAAAATAATTTCTCTAAGGGTTGTACCCATCGGTACTTCGATAAGACCGGTATTATTAACGTTACCCGTAAGAGCAAACGCCTTAGTTCCCGTACTTGTTTCCGTACCTATTCCCTTAAACCAAGCGTTTCCGTTACAAATAATCAACGGAACGTTTGCAAAAGTTTCTACGTTGTTAAGAACGGTAGGTTTATCAAACAAACCGTGTTCAACCGTTCTTGGTGGTTTTGTTCTAGGCATACCACGTTTACCTTCGATTGATGCAGTAAGGGCAGAACCTTCACCACAAACGAAAGCGCCTGCGCCACGGTTAATATGCAAATTGAAAGTTTTGCCAGAGCCTAAAATATTTTCACCTATCAAACCTAATTCTTCGGCTTGTTTAATTGCATTTTTAAGTCTTGCTACGGCAAGTGGATATTCTGCACGAACGTAGATATACCCTTCGGTTGCACCCGTTGCGATACCTGCAATAGCCATACCTTCTAACATTGCGTGGGGGTTACCTTCCATAACCGAACGATCCATAAACGCACCGGGGTCACCTTCGTCACCGTTACATACAACGTATTTGGGGAAGTTGTTTTGTCTTGCTACTTGCGCCCATTTTCTACCAGCAGGGAAACCACCACCACCACGACCACGAAGACCTGATTCGCTAATTTCGTTTACGATTTCTTCTGCAGTCATCTCAAAAAGAGCCTTTTCAAGTGCAACGTAGCCACCTTTGGCAATATATTCGCCTACGTCTTCAGAATCAATGTGTCCACAATTTTCAAACACGATACGAGTTTGCTTTTTATAGAAAGGAATTTCTTCTTGTTTTGCATAGTCCTTATTTTTGCCGTACACGAGTCTTTCTACGATTACTGAATCTTTTATAGATTTTTCCATAATTTCTTCGCAATCTTCAACTTTAACTTTGGTATAAAGCCAACCTTGTGGATCTATACGAACTAACGGACCCATTTCACAGAAACCATTACAACCCGTTTTCTTTGCACCGATAGGATGATCAACGTGATTTTCTAATGAAACTTGAACGTTTAATCCACTATCTTTGCACAATTCTAAAAATCTATTATAAATATTGAGAGATCCACCAGCGATACAACCCGTACCTGCACAAATTAAAATCTTTTTTTCTTGAGAATCTAATTCTTTCTTGCAAGATTCTCTAAATGCTCTCAAATCGTTTACATTATTAAATTTAGACATTTTCAGCCTCCTTTATACTCTTTATAACAGCCTTTACCTTTTCAGGTGTCATTGCAGAGTGAACGGTTTCGTTAACCATCATTACGGGGGCAAGTCCACACGCTCCTAAGCAAGATACCGTTTCAATAGTAAACATTAAGTCGTCGGTTGTTTTCTTTGTTTCCGAAAGACCTAATTGTTTTCTCAATTCGTTAAGAACGGGTACTGAGTGGCGAACGTGACAAGCCGTACCATCACAAACCTTTATTACGTATTTACCTTTTTGTTCTAACGAAAAGTTTTCATAAAAGGTTACAACGCCGTAAATCTTTGCTTGGCTTACGTTTAATTTTTCCGATAAGTACGGGAAAATTTCCTTTGGTAAATATCTATAATGTTCTTGAGCCATTTGAAGTATTGCTATCAAAGAGTTTTCTTCATTGCCAAATTCTTCAATCGCACGATCAAGAACTGAATAATCAAATTTGTTTTCCATATTTCCTCCGTTTATATATAAATGTTTTATTAAATTGCTTTACAAAGTCGCCCACAAGACTGTGAGCGACTTTTTCGCTTATTTATTCAAGTATTCGTCTATTGCCTTTGCAGCAGTTTTACCTGCGCCCATAGCAAGAATAACGGTTGCAGCACCCGTAACTGCGTCACCACCAGCGTAAACTGCTTGTACTGAAGTTAAGCCGTTTTCGTCGGTAATGATACCACCGTGTTTATTAACTTCAAGCCCTTCGGTAGTAGCCTTAATAAGTGGGTTTGGTGAAGTTCCAAGAGCCATGATTACAACGTCTGCTTCAATATCGAATTCGCTATCTTTAATTGCAACGGGGCGACGACGACCAGATGCATCCGGTTCGCCAAGTTCCATCTTTATACAAGTAACAGCACTTACCCAACCGTTTTCGTTTCCTTTGATTTCGGTAGGATTTGTAAGAAGATCGAAAATAATACCTTCTTCCATAGCGTGTTCAACTTCTTCTTTTCTTGCAGGAAGTTCGTCAAGAGTTCTTCTGTAAACGATATGTACGTCGCCACCAAGACGTTTTGCGCATCTAGCAGCGTCCATAGCAACGTTACCACCACCTACTACAACGACTTTCTTGCCGTGTATAATAGGCGTGCTAGAATCGTCTTTATACGCTTTCATAAGGTTAATACGGGTAAGGAATTCGTTTGCAGAATATACGCCGATTAGGTTTTCGCCAGGGATATTCATAAACTTGGGCAAGCCTGCACCAGAGCCGATAAATACTGCTTTGAAATCATATTCTTTAACGAGTTCTTCAATAGAAAGAACTTTACCGATAACCATATTTGTTTCTATCTTAACACCAAGTTCTTTAAGAGTATCAATTTCTTTTTGAACTATGGTTTTAGGAAGTCTAAATTCAGGAATACCATAAACGAGAACGCCACCAGCCAAGTGGAACGCTTCAAAAACGGTAACTTCATAACCCTTTTTAGCAAGATCGCCTGCACAGGTAAGACCTGATGGACCTGAACCGATAACTGCTACTTTCATACCGTTGGATTCGGGTTTAACAGCCTTTTCTTTGCAGTTAGCGTTGTGATAATCTGCAACAAATCTTTCTAATCTACCGATTGCTACGGGTTCGCCCTTTATGCCACGAATACAATATTTTTCACATTGAGATTCTTGTGGGCATACTCTACCACAAACTGCCGGAAGTGAAGATGATTGAGAAATAATTTGATAAGCACCTTCAAAATCCCCTTCTTTTACCTTTGCGATAAATTCAGGAATATGTACCATAACGGGACAACCGTTCATACATGGTTTATGCTTACAGTTAAGACATCTTTCAGCCTCGTCCATTGCTTGTTCGGGGGTGTAACCCAAAGCTACTTCTTCAAAGTTTTTATTTCTAACGTCTGCCGGTTGATGAGGCATAGGGTTCTTTTTCAAAGACATATTAGGCATAATTATTTTACCTCCTTATTGAAAAGGTTACAAGTTTCTTCGTATTTGTGTCTTTCCCATTCTTTATAACTTGCACCACGTTTCATTGCTTCGTCAAAATCAACGAGATGCCCGTCAAATTCCGGACCGTCTACGCAAGCGAACTTGGTTTCGCCACCAACGGTAAGACGACAACCACCACACATGCCCGTTCCGTCGATCATAACGGGGTTCATACTTACGATAGTTTTTACACCGTATTCTTTAGTAAGACGGCAAACGAACTTCATCATTATTACAGGTCCGATTGCGATAACTTCGTCGTATTGTTCGCCACTTTCGATAAGGTTTTTAAGAGCGTCGGTAACAAGACCTTTAGTTCCTGCCGTTCCGTCGTCACTCATAAGAACGTATTTATCTGATACAGCCTTAAATTCGTCTTCTAATATAACGAGATCTTTACATCTAAAGCCAACGATTGAGTGCACTTCACAACCTTGTTCGTGAAGTTTTTTAGCAACGGGATATGCAATAGCACAACCTACGCCACCACCAACTACTGCTACTTTTTTTAGTCCGTCCGTATGCGTTGCATTACCCAAAGGACCAACAAAGTCTGCAACGTAATCGCCAACTTCAAGTTGGTTAAGCGTATAAGTTGTTGCGCCAACGATTTGGAATATTACTGCAACCGTTCCCTTTTCTCTATCGTAATCAGCAACTGTTAAAGGAATTCTTTCCCCGTCTTCCGTCGCCCTAATGATAACGAATTGACCTGCTTGCGCTTTCTTTGCTACGAAAGGTGCGTAAACGTCAATACGGGTAACGGTAGGATTAAGAACTTTTTTATCAACAATTTTGAACATAATCTCTCCTTTTTCGGCTACACTTTTGCGTATCCGTTTAACTCTATTATTATTTTATCATTAAATTTAGTTTTTTTCAATACCTAAAGATATTGATTAAATTAGTAAAGTTTTTCCACTCATTTCTCCTGGTACTTTTTCGCCCATCATATCTAAAAGAGTTGGGGCTATATCTGCTAAAATACCACCGTCACGAAGTTTTTTACCAACGAATTCTTTTCCTACAACGATTAGTGGAACTTTATTTGTCGTGTGTGCAGTAAAGGGCGATCCGTCAGTATCAAGCATTTTGTCTGCATTGCCGTGATCTGCCGTAACGATTGCGTTACCACCCATTGCTACGATTTTATCAATTACCTTACCAAGACAATCGTCAACAGTCTTAACTGCTTTTACAGCAGCGTTAAAATCGCCCGTATGACCTACCATGTCGCAGTTTGCATAGTTCAATATAACAACGTCGTATTCGTTAGTATCTAACTTTTCAAGAACTTTTTCCGTAACTTCGTTAGCGCTCATTTCCGGCTTTAAGTCGTAAGTTGCAACCTTTGGTGATGCGATAAGTTCTCTATCTTCGTTAGCGTTAGGCGCTTCTACGCCACCGTTAAAGAAGAACGTTACGTGTGCATATTTTTCCGTTTCGGCTATTCTTAATTGTTTTAAGCCAAGTGAAGAAAGATATTCGCCAAGAGTATTCGTTAAAACTTGGGGTTTGAACGCTATTCTTACGTTTGTAAAACTTGCGTCGTATCTAGTAAAGCATACGTACGCAGGATTTAAGAAACCGGTTTTTCTTTCAAATCCGTCAAACTGACTTTCACTCATTGCTCTAGTTATTTGACGGGCTCTATCAGGTCTAAAGTTAAAGAAAATTATGCTATCGCCTTGTTCAATAAGACCTACGGGCTTGCCGTCTTTTACTACGTGTGCAGGAAGCACGAATTCATCCGTAGTACCTTTTTCGTAAGAAGCACGAACGTAGGCTTCTGGATCGTCGGTAGTTTCGCCAACGCCTGCCGTCATCATGTCGTACGCCTTTTCAACTCTTTCCCAACGATTATCTCTATCCATTACGTAATATCTACCACCTACTGATGCGATAGTACCAAATTCAAGAGCGTTCATTTCTTTTTTAAGACTTGCGATAAAGTCTGCACCACTTGTTGGCGAAACGTCTCTACCATCAAGGAAACAATGAACGAAAACGTCGTCTAACCCTTTCATCTTTGCAAGTTTGATAAGTGCGTATAAATGAGTGATATGACTATGAACACCACCGTCGGACAAAAGCCCGTAAAGGTGCAATTTCTTATTGTTCTTTTTTGCGTTTTCTATAGCGAAAAGGAATTCTTCATTTTCAAAGAAGTCACCGTCCATAATCGACTTGGTTATTCTAGTAAGTTCTTGGTATACTATTCTACCAGCGCCGATATTAAGGTGACCTACTTCACTATTACCCATTTGCCCTTCTGGAAGACCAACGTCCATTCCACTTGCACCGATAAGGGTTGATGGATATTTTTCCATAAGCAAGTCTACGTTTTTACTGTTTGCGCATTTGATTGCGTTGCCTTTAGCCTCACAATTTATGCCGTAACCGTCTAAAATTATTATACAATTAGGTTTTGTCTTCATTTTTATACCTTCACAAAATAAAAAGGCAAGGCACAAAGAGTTTTTGTGCCTTTCCTATTATTAACCTTTATAATTTACTATGCCGGCAAAGTCTTCTGCCTTAAGAGCAGCGCCACCGATAAGACCACCGTCGATATTGCGTTCTGCCATAAGTTCTTTCGCATTGCCCGGTTTCATGCTACCACCGTATTGAATACGAAGTGCTTTTGCAACTTCTACGCCCCAAGTCTTTTTAACTAAACTTCTAATAAAGCCGATAGTCTTGTTTGCATCTTCTGCAGTTGCTGTTTTGCCCGTGCCGATTGCCCAAACGGGTTCGTATGCGATTACGATATTTGCAAAATCTTCTGCAGTTATATCCTTAAATCCTTCAAGTATTTGAGTTTTTAAAACCTTTTTGGTCTTATTCTTTTCTCTTTCAACAAGAGTTTCACCAACGCATACGATAGGCTTAAGGTCTTTCTTTAACGCTTGTTTCAAACGCATATTAACGGTTGCATCAGTTTCGCCAAAGTATTGACGACGTTCGCTATGCCCGATAATTACGTATTCTACACCGATTTCTTTTAACATATCAGCAGAAATTTCGCCCGTGAAAGCACCGTTATCTGCCCATGCTACGTTTTCTGCACCAAGTTTGATTTTACTACCTTTAATCGCTTCTTTTGCAATCCACAAATCAGTATAAGGTACACAGATTACCACTTCAGGCTTTGATTTTGCCACTAATGGTTTTAATTCATTAATAAGAACTTCTGCTTCTTTAGCAGTTTTGTTCATTTTCCAGTTACCAGCAATAATAGGTTTTCTCATTTTAGTATCATCCTTTAAGTAAAATTATTTATTATTAAGACATTCAATACCGGGAAGTTTCTTGCCTTCGAAAAGTTCAAGTGATGCACCACCACCGGTTGAAATGTGACTCATCTTATCTGCAAAGCCAAGTTGAGTTACTGCTGCTGCTGAATCGCCACCACCGATAATAGTAGTTGCATCAGTTGCTTCTGCAAGTGCTTTTGCAACTGCAATAGTACCTTTTGCGAAAATCGGGTTTTCAAACACGCCCATAGGTCCGTTCCAAATAACCGTCTTTGCACTCTTTACTGCGTTTGCGTAAAGTTCAGCAGTCTTGTCGCCGATATCAAGACCTTGTAAATCTGCAGGCATATTTTCAATATCAAATGCAAACATTTCTACTTCAGCATCTATCGGATTTGGGAAGTCTTTAGCAGCGTGTACGTCTACGGGAAGAAGAAGCGTCTTACCAAGTGCGTCTGCCTTAGCCATCATTTCTTTACAGTAATCAATTTGTTCGTTATCTACGAGTGAAGTACCAACTTCATATCCCTTTGCTTTAAGGAAAGTGTAAGCCATACCACCACCGATAATAAGCGTATCGCATTTTTCGAGAAGGTTAGAAATAACTTTAAGTTTATCTGCAACTTTAGCACCACCAAGAACTGCTACGAAAGGTCTTACGGGGTTTTCAAGAGCGTCTGCCATTACTGAAAGTTCTTTTTCAATAAGGAAACCACAAACGGCAGTATCAACGAAACCGTATTCTGCAATAGCCGCAGTCGTTGCGTGTGAACGGTGTGCAGTACCAAATGCGTCGTTTACGTAAATATCGCAGTAAGAAGCAAGTTTTTTGCAAAGTGCTTCATCTCTCTTTTCTTCACCTGCTTCAAAACGGGTGTTTTCAAGCAAGCATACGTCGCCGTCTTTAAGTCCTGCAACTGCTGCATCTGCAGAAGGACCAACCAAGTCTTCAGCGAACACAACTTCCTTGCCGAGTTTTTCAGAAAGTCTTACTGCAACGGGCTTAAGAGTAAATTTTTCTTTATCTTTAACAGCCTTTTTAAGATATTCTGCTTTTGCTGCAGCTTGTTCTTCTACAGGAAGTTTTTCTACTGCTTTCTTTTCTTTTTTTGTCAAAGAGAAACCTTCCGTGAAAATGTTGTGGGGTTTACCCATGTGTGAACAAAGGATAACCTTTGCACCGTTGTCAACAAGATACTTAATAGTGGGAAGCGCACCGTTGATACGTGTTTCGTCGGTGATAACACCGTCTTTCATCGGAACGTTAAAATCCACTCTAACAAGGCATCTTTTACCTTTTACCTGTACGTCTTTAATAGATTTTTTATTCATAACCTTACTCCTAATAAGTTTTTTTACAAGTTATTTATTATTATATAAATAAAACCACCGTTTGTCAATCGTTTACGGTGGTTTTTTAAGTTTATTGAGTTATCTTTTAACGAACGTAATGTTTTATACTGTTCGCAACGTTATAAATGTGATCGCCTATACGTTCTAAGTGAGATATCGTTTGCAAATATACCGAACCAAGTTGCGCCGTACAAGCACCTTTCTTTACTCTTTCTATATGCTTATTTTCTAAACTTACTGCTATTTCGTCTATTTCTTCTTCTATTTCATTTACCGTGGGAAGTAGTTCTGCGTTCCTTTCGTCAAACGCACTAATAGCGATTTCGTAAAGTTGGTTAAGTTTATCCGTAATGTGCAACAACTCACCTTTTGCTTCTTCTGAAAAATCAAGCCCTTCGTTTCTAAGACGCAAGGTATATTCCACGATATTTTCAGCATAGTCGCCTACCCTTTCAATATCTGAAACTACGTGATAGTATGAACCCACTTTATTATCGTCTTGCTTAGACAAGTCTTTGGACATAAGTTTGGTTAAGTATTCGGTAATGTTACGATTTAAGAAGTTAAGATTTTCTTCGTTTTCTCTAAACTCTTTAATCTTATCAACGCTACCGTCCAAAAGCATTTCTACGGCAGTTGCCACGTTGGTTTTTGCTATGCCACCCATTTTAACGACTTCTCGCCTAATGTTACCAACTGCAACGGGTGGGGTGTTTAACAATCTGTCGTCGATAAAGTCAAATTTAAACTTAACGTCTTCTTTCTTCTTTTCTTCCGGAACGATAAGGCAAACGAATTTTACTACTAAATTAGTAAACGGCAATAAAACCAAAGTTGTAACGATATTAAAAGCCGTGTGGAAAATTGCTATTTGTTGACCGACGTCGTTTGAAATGCTTGCAAAAATACCCGTTATTTGATTTTTTAATAACCAAAGTGGAACTATAAACAACAAACAACCAAACAAGTTAAACATCAAGTGAACTACAGCCGTACGTTTTGCGTTTACGTTCGTTCCTGCAGACGACATTATTGAAGTTATACAAGTACCTATATTCGAACCCAACGCAAGGAACAATGCGTTCTCAAACGATAAAACGTTAATCGACGCCAAAACTACCATCAAACTAGTGATAGTAGATGAACTGTGCACAAGTGCAGTTATAACTATACCTATTAGAACAAGCAACAATGGGAAATGGTCGCCCATAAATATACTTTTTACCCAAGCGTGTGGCACATCTTTTTCAACGAACATTATGGCTTTTGCATAGGTTGAAATAAATTCCAAACCAACGAATATAAGACCAAGCCCTGCAAGGATATTGCCTATATTAACGACCTTTTCGTTCTTTATAAGCATTGCCATTAAGATACCTACGCAACCTATCATTGCGGCAATAGCGCCGATATCTATTTGACCAACCCCTGAAAGGGATACGATATGAGCCGTTACGGTAGTACCGATATTTGCGCCCATGATAACGTTGGTGGCTTGTACTAAGGTCAGTAACCCGATATTAACGAAACCGACTAGCATAACGGTTGTAGCCGTTGAACTTTGAATAATACTAGTTACTGCAACGCCTATACCTACACCAGCAAAACGGTTGGAAGTTACTTTCCCAAGCATCTTTTTCATTCCACCACCGGCAACTTGTTCAAGCGCACCACCCATAACTTTCATACCGATCATCATAGCGGCTACGCCACCGAACATAAAAAATACGTTCCAAAGCATAATTTAACCTCTTTTGTTTTCTCTCAAATATCTCCGATATTATTATATATGAAAAGAATATCAAGGTCAAGCAAATTATACTCTCGAACGTATTTCTTCGTTTTATTTTTTACTTTTTAAGTTATCTTTTTGGAATTTCACCTTCCGTTCTCATACCGACAAAGTCCATCTGCCTTAACGCTTCGTAAACGCCTACGCAAACGGAATTTGACAAATTTAAAGAACGCAATTCCCCTTTCATTGGAATTCTAACGCATCTATCGTAATATTTTTCAAGCAAAGGTTCCGGCAACCCTTTCGTTTCTTTACCAAAAACCAAAAAATCCCCGTCCTTATACTGCACGTCCGAATGTATATGTTTTGATTTGGTTGAATAGAACCAAAAATTAGTGCCGTCGTAATACTTTTCCATAACTTCTTCTATGCTATCGTAGTAAGTTATGTCTAGGTATTGCCAGTAATCTAGGCCTGCCCTTTTCAAGTGCTTATCGCTAACTTCAAAACCTAACGGTCTAACAAGGTGCAACCTACTGCCCGTAACTGCGCAAGTTCTTGCAATATTCCCTGCGTTTTGTGGGATTTCCGGTTCTACTAAAACTATATTGAGTGCCATAATGCTCCTTTCTTAATAACCCGAATTAAAGTCACGGTACAAACCCCGTCTTCTCGAACTAATAAGATGATAATCTTTTTCTATTTTAATTTTAAGTTTTGCAAGCTTTAACGGGGATGAATAAACGACGTTTCCCCTAACGTCTACTGCCGTAGCATAGTTTTGGGCGCACATTACCATAGGAACACCGTTAGAAAACGCCGTCGCCCTTAATATTACTTGTGGTAGCGTATTTTTAGCCGTCTTAAACACACAAACTATCAAGTCTGCATCACACAAAGTAAGAACTCGTGCCGTTTCGGGAAAGAATAAATCTTCGCCGACGATTATACCTATCTTACCTTTACTAGTATCGTAAACTCTAAAATTCCCACCGGCAGTAAATTCGCTATCATCAATAGAGTGCGCAGTATCGCTAACGCCAAGAATTTTACCTTTATCGGCTATTACGGCAGAGTGCTTAAACACCCCGTAAGTATCGGTATCGCACCCACTAATCACCACGGATGACAACTGTTTAGAAAGTTTTGCAAGGTCGTGAAAATATTCGGTTTCACCATCAAGTTCCTTTTTGTAACTCACAAGCCCAAGCCCGTTAAAACCGAATACGGTTAAATCAGCGCCGTTTATATCCACAAGCCTTTCTTTCCAAACGTTGTTTACCGTATCAGACGCAACCAAACAAATATTCATATCTTCCCCCCAAACACAACCTATATCATTGTATTTTACAGGGTAAGGTTTTGTTAAAGATTTGAAATAAGTAAGTCTATTAATTCTTTAGTGCTTTCGGCTGAATATAACGCATTTTTTAATTCTTTCACCCCTACCATACCTTTAAAGTAGTAAGGAACGAACTTGCGAAATTCTACGCTAGCCTTTTTATCGCCGTATCTTTCCGACATAAGTTCTATATGACGAACGACGTAATCTTTAAGTGAACTTTTTCTTTCTTCTTTAAGCATTTTGCAAACAAGAAAAGGGTCTGCTATCGCACCACGAGCAAGCATTACGCCGTCTGCCCCCGTGCGTTCTATCATTAAATCGGCATCTTCTACCGTAAATATACCACCGTTTGCTATTACGGGAATTTTCACCGACTTTTTCGCCTTGTATATGGCGTTGAAATCGGGTTCACCCGAATAATAATCTTGCCTAACCCTACCGTGTATAGTAACAAGCGACGCACCTGCGTTTTCTGCCATTTTGGCATATTCGCTTGCAATATCGTCCCCTTTAACCAAGCCCGTGCGAATTTTAATGGTTACTACTTTACCACTCTTAACACACTCTTTAACGATATTTTCAGCTTTGTTTATATCGGTTAAAAGTGCGCTACCTTCGCCGTTTTTAAATACTTTGGGTACGGGGCAACCCATGTTTATATCTACTATTTGAAAATCTTCTAGGTCTTTACTTTCACACGCAGTACGCATAAAATACGGATCAGAACCAAATAATTGAACAGCCGTTTGACCTATTTCTTTGCCTGAATATAATAATTCTTTAGACCCGTTTCCAC
Source organism: Christensenellaceae bacterium (assembly GCA_045654165.1). Classification (GTDB taxonomy): domain Bacteria; phylum Bacillota; class Clostridia; order Christensenellales; family Borkfalkiaceae; genus UBA1259. The sequence goes on along the minus strand of JAZOMV010000078.1, from coordinate 23,370 downwards.
CGTAAACCAAGCCTTTTGCACTTACTAATTCGGTAAACGCCAAACCTATGCCGTTTTCTATTTGAAGACTACGCACGGCATAATCGGTATATCCAGCCATAGGTGCTAAAAATATATTGTTTTTAATTTGCAAACTGCCTACGGCAAGCCCTTTGATTTCCATTGTTCACCCTAAATTTAAATATCATTATTAAGTTTACCAAACAAACGGTAAAATAGCAAGCGATTGTGGCTATTGCGCCACCGTAAATATTTATTTCAGGGATATTTAAAAGCAATGCGTTTAATACGATTTTAACTACTACCCCCATACCTAAACTTAATACGGGGGCGTATACTTTGCCTTTGCCTATCAACACGGCGTTTCCCGTTTGTAAAAACGAAAGCAAAACGATACAAGGCGAAGATAATCTCAACAGCGTTACTGCGATTGATTTTTCTGAACTAGCAAGACCGTTAAACAACAGTTTTATTATTAACGGGGCAAAGACGAAAGTGACTACGGCGCACGGAATTGACGCTAATAAGGTTAGTCCTAGCGTCCTTTTACCAGCACGGTCTTTATTAATTTCTAAACTTTCTCTAGATACTGCCGGAACTGTTACCGTAGCGATACCGTGACACACGGCGACGGGCAAACCTATTACCGTGCCAACTACCCCACTTAAAAGCCCGTACAGAGCAGTAGCATCCTTGCGATACCCACTTAGTATATTTAGAATTAAAAAACTATCTATCACTTGTGATAACGGAATCATTACACACACGAGCGTTACGGGAAAGGCTATCTTTATTAAACGCTTAACCAAGACGATTTGCCGATTTTTTTCAAGATTTATTTTTAACGAATAGCCTTTTTTTCGATAGGTTATATAAAGATACAAAAATGCTATTAATTCTGAAAAAGTTATTGCTAGCGTTGCACCTGCCACAGCCAAAGTTAAATTCGGCAAAAAGAGTTTTACTAGTATTACGCCAAAAACTAGTTTTATAAACTGCTCTACCACTTGGGAAATTGCCGTTGGCGACATATTCATTAAACCTTGAAAGTAACCACGAAAACACGACAGTACGGACACTAACAGTACGGCAGGGGCTAAAAAGATATATCCTAAAAACGCTCTACTATCCCCTTGCAATACAGATAACGGCAAAGATAAACACGACATTAAAAGAGTTCCGATAAACCCGAAGATAACCAAAGTTTTCACACTTGCTTTTAGGTACTCTTTGGCTTTTTCTAAACGGTTTTCTTCTTTTTCAGAAGATATTAATTTAGACATTGCGCTAGGCACTCCACCACCCGAAAAATCTAGTAACACCGAATACACGGGAAAGACCATTTGATAAAGCCCTAAACCTTGTCCACCAAGCATATTTGTTAGTGGAACTCTATAAGTAGCACCTAACAATTTAGCCAAAAACGCACCTATCCCAAGAACTACTGCCCCACCTATTATTTTTCCTTGTTTGTTTCTCATATATGTAAATTAGATTAATCTTCAAGTTGTTTTGACAAAAAACTTACGCCTAACTTAATCAACCTAAAATCATGCATTGCAAACTTGTTTCCATTATCCACACAAATCACGCCACCATAACAATCGCCAGATACTACGATAGGTATTATTATTTGATTTTCGTAATTTTGCGTTTGAGCGTCTAAGATAGGAATTATTTTGTTGCCGTCTAAAAGGTTTGCTAAATGTGTTTTTCGTTCTTGCAAAAAACTAACTAATTCCGAAGTTATTTCTTTATCCTCAAAATCTTTAAGTTTGTTTTTAGAAACGCAAACCACTCGTGCCGTATCGACGATTATACATATTCTACCCGTTTCTTGATACAAAGTATCTGCAACGACCTTGGATATTTCTTTAAGCCCCGACAACGGGGAATATTTACTCATAATTAATTGCGTTGTATTAGAAGTTATTTCTAAAGGATCACCCTCTCTTATCTTTAATTTTCTTCTAATTTCTTTTGGAATTACTACCCTACCTAATTCGTCTATTCTTCTAATAATACCCGTGTTAATCATACTCTCTCCTTTTTTATGTAGTATGAATAATTTTACTTTTTATATACAAAAAAAACGGATAATCGTTTTATGATTATCCGTCAATTGTTATTTAATATTTCTCTTAAAGTTTTTACCCAAATTTCCATATTGAAAACCACGTTTGCAGGGCTTGTAGATGGTAAATATCTATATTCTACCCCACAAGTTTTATTAAACTTTTCAAAAATAGAAAAAGCTTTTTTACCGTTCAAGATAATAAGTTTTAAATTTTTATATTTGCTTAAAACCTTATTAAAATCTACAGGCTTGCTATTCTTTTTAGTAATATCGCTATCCATACTTCCGTCTATAGAAGAACTCTCTATCACGTCCCACAAAGCAATCTTGTTTGCCAACAAAAAACTTTTGCGATCTTGAACGCTATCAGGCACGGATGTTCCTAACGCTTCCCCCAAAACTTTCCAAAACCTGTTTTGAGGGTTTCCGTAATAAAACCCTTGCTCTCTAGATTTTACGCTTGGAAAACTACCAAGTATTAAAACCTTACTGTCGTGATCTATAACGGGATCAAAGCCGAAGTGTTGCATATTAAGCACTCGCTTTCCACGCATTTGGCATTTGCCTATATTTTGAAAACCACTCGGTATCTTTTAACACGGTGTTATTGTTTGAGCAATCTGCATAAACGCCATCTACGGAATCGGAAACTATAACGACGTTTCCGTTCATTACAAGCACGCTACCCGTATTATCGTAATTATCGTCTAACGGATCGTTTTCGTTTGAACCATTATCCACAAAATCCATTTCCATCATAACGGGAATATACACGTTTGACGTATAAGGCGCAATATTATTTATAAAGTTTTGAGAAGGGAATATTTTAGAAATATTATTTGTATATTCAGCGCAACCTGCACAACAACAAACAACGCAGTTTTTAGGTTTTATTACTTCCATAAACTCTTCACAGGTTGAAGAAACCGAACCGTGATGTCCTGCCTTATACAATTCTACTTGTGAAAGGGAATTATTGTCTATAAGTTTCAATTCGCCTTCCTCTTCTAAATCGCCCGTAAAAATAAATTTCTTACTGCCGTGATGAAACTGAACGCAAACGGAATAGTCGTTTTCATCTTCAGCTTTATGGTCGTAAAAATAATTATAAAGCACTTCTAATTTCACGTTGCCATCTTCTGTCAAATCAAAAAATCTTTGAGCGCCGTTTTGATTTTTACTACAGTCAAGCGCATTATAATGAATTGCGCCTGCAAACACTTCTGCATTGCGTTCGTCTACGTATTTTCCGTATAAACTTCTATTCCCCTTATCAGTCGTCTCGGATTTATCGGTTTTTGGGAAATCTATTATCGTTCCACACTCGTACAAGTCAAATATACTTCCGTCGGTTTTTGTAAAACCTGCAATATGATCTTCGTGCGCATGCGTTGCTATAACAAATTCAAAAGTCCCGTCAAAATTAACGCTCGTTAAATAGTTTGCTATGTCGTCTATACTATTTTCTTTACTACCTGCGTCAATTAAAATATCGTTTTCCCCTGCTCTAACGTAAACGCAATCACCTGCATTTTTATTACCAAGCATCATAAAATGGAAAGATATTTCCCCTTTAGGCGCTACGTACGGTTCGTTCTTTTTATAATAATTTATATAAAGATAATACCCAACGCCGATTATTACGGCTAGTATAAACGCTGTAACGATTACCCAAGTAGGTAATTTTTTTATTTGTTTAACAACTTTTCTTGCTTTCGATTTACTAATTCTTGCCATTGTTTTACCTTACAACAAAGTTTTTCTTAGTTCTTCACCACTTAATGGCGAAAGATATGAAATAGGAACGTCAAACACGGTTACTACCCCCGTTTTGCCGTCTTTTGCAAGTCTTGCTACTGCTCTACCGTAAGCCGTTAAAACGCTTCCCGTAAATTCGGGGTTAGAATCTAATTTTAACGAAAGTTCTAAAAGATGTGCGTTTTCTTCGGTCGTGTTTCCGGAACGGAATACGAAACCACCGTGAGAAAGTTTTTTCTGCATATCAGCCACTTCTTGCTCTGATACGAAATTTACTATTGTATCGTAATCTGCAAAATAGTTCGGCATGGTTTTTATTTGATTTTCTATCTCGGTTTTATCCACCCCGTCTTCTACGGCGACGAAACACTCTCTTAAATGCTTATCACGAGTTGATAATTCTGGATTATTACCGGATCTTACCCCGTCTAACGCTTGTTCTTTTGGTATCGTATACTGAATAGCGTTTTTAACGCCTTTTATTCTACGAATAGCGTCGCTATGCCCTTGCGATACGCCCTTACCCCAAAAAGTATAGTCTTTACCTTGTGGCAAAACTGCGCCGAAAAGCATTCTTGCTATTGAAAACACACCCGGATCCCAACCGATACTAATTGCACCAAGAGTTCCATTTGACTTTGCCACCTTTTCAAGTTTTTCGTAATATTCGGGAATTTTAGCATGCGTATCAAAAGAATCTACCGTGTTGAAATCTTTTAATAATTCAGCCGTAGTGTTAGGCAAATCGGTTGCACTACCACCACATAGCAAAAGCACGTCTATTTTACCCTTAAATTCGCTTAATTGATTTATAGAATAGGTTTTCACCCCCGTAACGGTCGTTATCGAACTAGGATCACGCCTTGTGAAAACACCTACGCAATTCAAATCGGGTGCTTGTTCTACTGCAAGGCATACCCCCCTGCCAAGATTTCCATAACCTACAATTCCTACGTTAATCATAATAAATACTCCTTTTTTGTTCAGTTTATATTTTACTATAAAACCCCACCTTTTTTCAACCCTTTAGATAAAAGTTTTCGTTATGTTTTTCATTAAAATTTTTTAGGGCGACTTTTTTCGGCAAGATATTACAAAACTTATTAAATTACCCCGTATAAATAGATTTATAATTTTGTTAAATTATCTTTTCGGAGCAAGTAATGAAAAATCTTAAATCGGAAATAAGTTTTATTTGCGTAATAAAATACCTTTTTACTTTAATTGCCTTTATTCTTTTTAACCGTATTGAAAAAACCGTATATCCATATTCAGTCGCACTATTATCGGCACTTATCGTAAACGGTGCTTCACCCGTGCCTACTTGTTTACTTTTTCTTTCTTCTTTTCTAGCCGTTGGAAAGCCGTCTATATTAGGGGCTGTCGCCGTGCCTGCAGTTTTGTTTACCGTTATTCCCTATATATATTCTAAAGCACGTGCAAAAATCGGATATGAGAGCATTCTTTTTACTGCTATTTCTATGCTTGGCTTTATTATTTTAGGCGACACCTATAATTATATTAGTTTAGAAAAAAGGCTATTAGTTAGCCTTTTAGTAGTTATCCTTTCTTTTTTATGCTCTATCGCAGTTAAAGCCATCACGGAAAAAGGGCTTAAATTCAAAATGGCGTTTGACGAACACCTTTCTATCGGCGTATTAGTCGTGGTTGTTAGTCTTGGAATTTCTAACCTTACTTCGCCATTAGTTTTTAAGGCGATTGCTGTAATACTTCTTTTGCTTACGGTTAACCTTTACAAAATGGGAACGGGTTCTATCGTTTCAGCCGTGCTTGGTATAAGCCTTGCTATCCATTATAAAAACTTAAATTATCTTTCGGTTTTATTGTTTTGGAATTTGTTTGCCGAAAGTTTTAATAAAATTTCTAGATATCTTTCGGCGCTATCTCTAATAGCAGTAGATTATTTTGCCGAAAGAATTTTTTCCGTTTACGGCACTTACGGGTTGCGTGAATTTTTACCCGTTTTAATAGGCGCTGTGATTTTTTGTATTATTCCCCAAAAGCCACTATCAATTTTAAAAGAAAAACTATACGCTTTTAGAGAAAAACAATTAGTTAGACAAACTATAAACAGAAACCGTCTTATGCTTTCTAATAAACTTTATGAACTTTCCGGCGTGTTTTGCGAAATGGCTGATGCTTTTAATACTTTCAAGCAAAACGAAGTTACCGAAGACAAGATAAAAAAAGGTATTGAACAAGAGATTATTTCTTCCGTTTGTAAAAGATGCGACAATTACGATAAATGCAAGCGTTCGGAAAAATCAATAGCGTTATCAATAGGCAAAATTACCGATATAGGTTTTGCTAAAGGTAGGTTATCGTTTATAGATCTTTCTAAAGACCTACTTTCTACTTGTATCCACCCTAACGACGTGCTTTTTACGGTTAATCGTTTACTTGCCGATTTTAGAAATTATAAAATAGAAAAAGCCAACCTTTCTACAGGTAGAGATATAATTGCATCAGAAGCCGTTGGCGTTTCTGAAATATTGCGTGGTTTAGCATTAGAAACCGGCACTATGCTTAAATATCAAAATCGTACGGAACGGGCGTTATCGGAAAGTCTTTTTAAGGCAGGTTTTACCGTTACCGAAATTTTAATTTACGGTGAAGAGGACCTTACTACCGTGAGTATGATTATCGCAATGAAAGAATTTTCTATAAGCACTTTACAATCGGTTGTTAGCAAGACGTTAGACGCCGATTATATGCTATGCGACAAGGCCGATATCGGTGAAGATAAATGTTTTATCGCATTGCGTCGTTCTGCAGACTTTGACGCTGTTTTTGGGTTTAGCAATGCCACCAAAGACAATTCTACCACAAGTGGTGACACTCATTCAGTTGCTAGGCTTAGTGGTAATAAGTTTTTGGTTGCACTTTCCGACGGTATGGGCAGTGGCGAAAAAGCACAAAAAGTTTCTTCTACTTCTTTGTCTTTAATAGAAAGTTTTTATAAAGCCGGACTGAAAAGCGAACTTATCTTAAACACCGTAAATAAACTTTTATCCATTAACACGGAAGACGATTTTACGGCTCTAGATATAGCCGTTATTGACCTTAAACACTGTAAAGCCGACTTTATCAAATACGGCTCACCCTACGGGTTTATCATTAGCGATAACGGTATTAGAATAATAGAAGGCAATTCGTTGCCGTTAGGAATTATCTCAGACCTTACCCCTTCGGTTTGCAATACAAACCTTAACGACGGGGATATGATTTTATTAGTTACCGACGGTATTTCAGACGCTTTCGGATCATCTTCGGAAATGATAGATTATTTAAGAAGCGTTTCGACAAAAAACCCACAAACACTTGCCGACGAAATATTAAACCAAGCCATTACCCTATCTAACGGAAAAAAGAACGACGATATGACCGTACTTGCAGTTAGAGTGTTTAGAAAAAGGAAAAACAAATTAGTTGTTTAGGCACAAAAAAATGCACGTTTTTACGTGCATTTTTTATTATTTTATAATTTGTTTCTTTGAATTTTTCCACTAACCGTTTTTGGCAATTCGTCACGGAATACTACTATTCTAGGATACTTATACGGTGCAGTTTTAGCCTTTACGTATGCTTGAATATCTTTCTTCAATTCTTCAGTAGGCTCTGTACCTTTAACTAATACGATACTTGCTTTTACTATTTGTCCACGAACTTCGTCGGGAACTGCAGATACACCACATTCTAATACGTAAGGAAGTTCCATAATAACGCTTTCGATTTCAAACGGCCCGATACGATAACCGGAAGATTTAATAACGTCGTCTACACGGCCAACATACCAGTAGAACCCGTCTTCATCACGCCAAGCAGTATCGCCCGTGTGGTAAAACCCGTCGTGCCATACTTCTTTGGTCTTTTCTTCATCACCATAATATCCCGTGAATAAACCACAAGGCGCACCGTCTTTTACGTTTACTACTATTTCGCCTACTTCACCGTCGGGTACGGAAACACCGTTTTCGTCAACGATATCTATATCGTATACGGGGGCAGGAACACCCATTGAACCTACTTTGTGTGGTCTACCAACAAGGTTACCTATAAGCATTGTTGATTCGGACTGACCGAAACCTTCTTTTATTTGTAAGCCCGTAAGTTTTTCAAACTGATTATATACTTCTGGGTTAAGTGCTTCACCTGCCGTTGTCATGTGTTGTACGGACGAGAAATCGTATTTAGATATATCTTGTTTAATAAGCATACGAAGCATCGTAGGTGGTGCGCAGAAAGTAGTTATCTTATATTTAGCAAACATTGGCAATATATCAGCGGCATCAAACCTATCAAAGTCGTAAACGAAAGTTGCGCCTTCTGCAAGCCATTGTCCGTAAAGTTTACCCCACATTGATTTTGCCCAACCCGTATCGGATATGGTAAAGTGTAAACCTTCTGTATCTACGGTATGCCAGTATTTAGCCGTGTGGAAATGTCCTAACGGATATTTATGGTTATGCGCCGCAATCTTGGGATAACCAGAAGTTCCCGAAGTAAAGAACATTAACAACAAATCGTCCCCACAGGGTGAATCTTCAGTACGGTCAAAATGAGTTGAGAATAGTTTATATTCTTCGTCAAAGTTACGCCATCCGTCTTTTACCCCGTTTACCATAATTTTATGTTTCAATTGAGGACATTTTTCACTTGCGATATCTACTTGACGAGAAGTGTCGCCGTCTGCCGTACATAAAATTGCAGATACGCCTGCTGAATTGAAACGGTATTCAAAATCGTGTTCTTGAAGTTGATTCGTTGCAGGAATTGCTATTGCGCCAAGTTTATTTAACCCTATCATTGCAAACCAGAATTGATAATGGCGCTTTAATACAAGCATTACCCTATCGCCTTTCTTAATACCAAGCGATTTGAAATAGTTTGCACAACGTGCAGATTCCTTTTTCATATCCAAGAAAGTAATTCTTCTTTCGGTATAATCTTTTGCAACGTGAAGCATTGCAAGTTTTTCCGGCTTAGTTTTTGCAAGTTCGTCTACAAGATCGAAAGCAAAATTGAACTTTTCCGTATTTTTGAACTTGATAGAAGTGGGCGTGCCGTTTTCATCTTCAACCACGTCTATAAACTTACGGTATACCCTTTCTTCGGTATCCGTAGGCTTTTCTTTTTTAGGTTCTATAATCGGTTTTTGTTCGCTATCAAACTCGGGAATAGGTTCACCCGTTGGATTTAATACGATAGCATAAAACACGCAGTCACGTCCGTTAGTTGCAACCATTCCGTGTGGCGTATTACTATCAAAGTAAATGCTATCGCCCGGACCTAAAACTTCTTTATGGTCGCCTATTTGAACTAGAAGATGACCTTCTACTACGATATCGCATTCTTGACCTGCGTGGGTGGTTACTTCCATTTCACGCTTATCTGCGCCTTCTACGTAGGTGCTACGAACGTAAAGGGGTTCTGCAATACGGTTTTGGAAAGCGTAAGCAAGGTTATAATAGGTCATACCGTGCGCTTTTGCTATTTGTTGACCTGCGCCATATCTAGTAACCGTGTACGATCTAAGTTTAGGGCTTATACCATCTATGATTTCAGTTACGTTTACGTTAAGTGCGTTTGCGCAACGATAAATAAAGGCAAAGTTAAGATCGCTTTTACCCTGTTCACAAGCCGTGTATTCTTCTTTAGTTACACCCGTTTTGCTTGCCATTTGTTCGACTGTAAGACCTTCTATTTCACGAAGTTCACGGATACGCTCCGCCATCTCCTTGATTTTTAGATCAAGCCCTGTCATTTGTTCCATAATAAATCTCCTTGTCGGGGCAAAAAAAATCGCCCCAAAGTTTTATTACTTTGAGACGAGCGTTTATACACCCGCGGTACCACTCAAATTGCGAATTATCGCCACTCTTGGGGTCCATTAACCCCTATGTCTTTTACGCAGCATTCACGGAAAGGTTCTACTTGCGAATATTATATCGCTTTCTTCCTTTCGGCTCGGAAACTACAACTCAAACACCCGTTGCTTTGGTTTGCACCGACCACCATTTCTCTGTACGCTAAATGTTTGAGCCCTTTTCTTCTTAGCCTTTTTATTGATGTAATTCTAACACAATATACCACTTTTGTCAACGATTTAACCATAAAAATTAAAAACTGCCGATTTTTTAAACCGACAGTTTTTTGCTCACACTTGTTTTTTTAGCCCATAAGAACTTCTGATATTACGTCTAACACTTTTTGATAACATCCACCACAACCCGTAGTGCAATGCGTTACGTTTTGAACGTCTTTGAAAACGTCTAACACGTCTTCCATTTTGTTATGTGTTTCTAAAGCAGTTGCGATTTGGTGGTAATCTACTTGTGCGCAGTTACAAACTATGTAATTCTCTTTCATCTTCAGTTCTCCATTAATTAATAATTTTCTTCGTGAATTTCAAAATAACTTTGTGGATGTGCGCAAGTAGGACAAACTTCCGGCGCTTTATCACTTATTAAAATGTGCCCACAATTTCTACATTCCCAAGTTTTTTCTTCTTTCTTAGCAAATACTTCAGCAAGTTCTATATTTTTAAGCAATGCAAGATAGCGTTCTTCGTGATGTTTTTCTATCGCTGCTACTAAACGGAACTTTTTAGCAAGTTCGGTAAATCCTTCTTCTTCTGCAGTTTTTGCAAAACCTGCGTACATATCAGTCCATTCATAGTTTTCGCCTTCTGCCGCCGACTTAAGATTTTCAGCCGTATTGCCTATACCGTTAAGTTCTTTGAACCACATTTTTGCGTGTTCTTTTTCGTTATCTGCAGTTTTTGTAAACAACGCCGAAATTTGTTCGTAGCCTTCTTTCTTTGCAACCGACGCAAAATAAGTATACTTATTTCTTGCTTGTGATTCGCCTGCGAACGCTATTTCCAAATTCTTTTCGGTTTTAGTGCCGGCATACTTGGTTGCCGTTATATCACTAATCAATTCAAGTTTATCCCCCGTAGCCTTGCAAACAGGACATACGGGTTCAGTACCTACGGGTACTTCAAATTCTGCTTTACATAACTTACATCTGTATTTTGCCATTTTCAAACCTCTCAAAATATTATTACTAATATTATATTACCATTTTGAAATTTTTTCAAACGTTATTAAAAATTTTTTAATAAATTTAGTAGGGCTTTTTATTTTCAAGCCCTACTTTTATCTTTTTACTATTTGTTAAAATATCTTTTCAAAAGACCTTCAAACGCCTTGCCGTGACGTGCTTCATCTCTTGCCATTTCGTGAACGGTATCGTGAATAGCGTCAAGGTTAAGTTCTTTAGCCTTTTTAGCAAGTTCAAACTTACCTAAGGTTGCGCCGTTTTCTGCTTCCACTCTCATTTCAAGGTTCTTTTTGGTTGAATCGGTAACAACTTCGCCTAAAAGTTCAGCGAATTTTGCAGCGTGTTCTGCTTCTTCCCATGCTGCTTTTTCCCAATAAAGACCGATTTCAGGATAACCTTCTCTATGAGCAACTCTTGCCATTGCAAGATACATACCAACTTCGGTGCATTCACCGGTAAAGTTCATTTTTAAACCTTCTATAATTTCAGGATCAACGCCCTTAGCAACGCCTACAACGTGTTCAGCAGCCCAAGCCATACCTTCTTTTTGTTCATTGAACTTTGATGCAGGTGCATTACATTGAGGGCATCTTGCAGGTGCAGCATCTCCTTCATGAACGTAACCACAAATAGTACATACAAATTTTTTCATAATTTTTCTCCTTTTTTATTTATATTATATTTTTATTTTTTTAATTTTGCAAGCATTTATCACATTTTCCATAATAAATACATTTTTCACCTGTTAATTGCAAACCAAGTTCTTCTAATTCATCAGGCTGTTTAGCAGGTTTGAACAAGTCTATTATTCTACCACAATCTTCACATATAAAGTGACTGTGCCTTGATATATCCCCGTCGTAATGCAATTTCTTATCTACCGTTTCAAGAGTGATTATTACCCCTTCGTCGGTTAATTGCTTAAGATTTCTATAAACCGTGCCTAGGCTTATGTTAGGATCAATTTCTCTACAACTTCCGTAAATCATATCTGCTGTGGGATGATCTTTTCTACCTTTAATATTTTCCGTTATCAGTTCTCTTTGTTTTGAATAACGCAACTCGTTCACCTCCTTTCAATTCGTTATCAGTAATGATTACTATTATCATTATATCCATAACTTATCGGTTTGTCAAGGATTTTTTATAACTTTTTTAAAAAAATTTCACGGTAATTAAAAATCTTACCGTGATATAAACATTATATATTATTAAGTTGATCTAACCATAATTTTGAAACGGCGTCACTTGGCATGTTCCACTCGCCACGTGGGGACAAAGAAATTTCAGTCGCCTTAATTCCATCAGGCAAGCACGAACGCTTAAACTGTTGAGTGAAAAATCTTCTCACAAAAGTTTTAAGCCATTTTAATATCGTTTGTTCATCAAACTCGCCCTTAAAAGTATTGACTGCCGAATAGTATATTTTTTTAGGTGTAAAGCCGTTTTTAATCATGTTATATAGGAAAAAGTCGTGAAGAATATAAGGCCCTACGATATCTTCGGTAACTTGTTTTATTTTATCGTCGGCAGGTGGCAAAAGTTCGGGACTTACGGGCGTGTCGATAACGTCTAACAACACGGCCTTCATTTTACCCTTTCCATTTTCAGCAACGTGGTTTACCAAATGGCGAACTAAAGTTTTCGGGATTGAGCCGTTTACTGCATACATACTCATGTGGTCGCCGTTATACGTTGCCCAACCAAGTGCAAGTTCTGAAAGATCCCCCGTACCTACTACCAAACCGTTTACCATGTTTGCAGTATCCATTAAAACTTGAGTACGCTCTCTAGCTTGTGCATTTTCATACGCAGCGTCGTGAAGGTTTTCAGGGTGATTTAAGTCTTTCAAATGGCGTTTTACCGATTTTGTTATATCCACTTTTTTGATAGGCACGCCGAACGCTTTTGCAAGTTTTATACTATTTTCAAAAGTTCTTGAACTTGTACCAAAGCAAGGCATGGTTATTGCAAGCACGTCTTTTGCAGTTTTGCCTGCTAATTTCATTGCGTTTACGGCAACGATAAGCGCAAGCGTAGAATCCAAGCCACCCGACAAACCAACTACTAATTTATCTGCGTGCGTGTGTAAAATTCTTTTTTTGAGCCCTTCTGCCTGTATTCTTAAAATATAATCTTCTTCGCCATTTTTTATAAACGGGGTTTTATCGTATACCCTTTGAGTTTTATGATTACTTATATCAACAAAAAAATCTACTTGATAATAATCGTTCAAATTTTCCACAAAGCGTTTGCTACGCTCAAAATCTAAATACCCTAAATCTACTTCTGCAACGGAAAGTTTTGATTCAAAGGGCTTGGTTTCTGCTAAAACTTTACCGTTTTCACAAATTATAGCACAGCCCGAATACACGGTATCTGTAGTAGATTCCCCGTAGCCGGCATTTGAAAAGACAGTTGAGCAAGCACAATTATAAGACAAGGTTTTTATAGATAATTTCTTATCTTCATAAACGCCTGAAAATTCGGGTTGAGAGTTTGCGTTTATTATTATCCTTGCCCCGTTTGCCGTATGATTAACCGTAGTCATAAGGTCTTGGTTAAAATCAACAGCTATCTTAAACGAAGAATTTTCCGTATCGGAAAAAATTATATTACTACCGAAAGGCACACTCGTTTCCTTATCAATATTAACGAAAGAAACTTCATTATAATAGTTTTTAGGAACTAAACCAAGTATTTTACCATTAGACAAACAAGCGCAAACACTATACACCACCCCGTCTTTCTTAAAAGGCAAACCAAGAAAAACGAGCAAGTTTTTATCTAAAGTATATTCGCAAACCCTTGTCAACGCATTTCTCGCCCCGTCAAGCAAAACGTCTGAATAAATCAAATCGCCAACGGTAACGCCCGTTAAACACATTTCGGGCAAAACTAACAGATGCGCACCGTTATTTATAGCAAGATCAATGCCGTTTTTAACGCTTTCTAGGTTAAAATCAACGTCGCAAACCTTAACTTCTGGTGCAAAAGTTGCAATTTTTACAAAGTCTAAATTCATAAAAAACTCCTATTTTGTTAAAAATCATAGTTTTTGATAAGTATATTTTATACGATTTTTAACTTTTTGGCAATTATTTAACAATAAAAAAACGACAATTTTTGCATTTTTGCAAAATATTGCCGTTTTTTACAAGTTTTATTCAATTCCTTCAAAAGCCTTAAAGTATCTTCTACCGAGTTCGTAAGCAGAATCTCTACAAAAATGCACGATATCGGCATTGCCTACGACTGAATCGTTATTTTTTAAGTCGTCAGTATTAACGAACGCCGTTTTATTATGCTCGCTTAAAACTTCTTTACAAGCACTAAGCACGGCTTTACATTGTTCGGGATAATTTTTAACCCAAGCACTTGTGAACCCTGCACAAATAAAAGGTTTTTCGCCGTATTTTGCCCTTATGCCTTTCATAAATTCGCCAAACTTATTTTTATAAAATTCAAAGCGTTCGTCGTAGTTTAATTGAGCATTTTCAAAGGTATCATGCTCGCCTTGATGCCATAAAACGGCAACCACTCTATTTTCACTATTCATAGAAAGGGCAAGATCTGTAAGCGTGAACATTCTTTCGTAAAGCAAATCGCCTACGCCCCATTGCTTTTTAGAAAAGCCCGTGCCACCGATTGAGGTGTCTACGATAAGAACTTTTCTATCTTTTTCAAGACGAGTGTCTGCATATTCTTTTGCAAACGTATAGGCAAAACTCGCCATTTTTTCACCACTTACGTCTAAACGCTCATCTAACACATCAATCGTTTGTTCGTCGTAAATTTTTATATCCAAATATTCGTTACCGTATTCGGTTTTTGCAACGTCTGCCGAATATTGACCTACAAGTTTTAACACACGGTCATCTTTTTGCCAAGGCGTTGTAGTTTCACCTAAACCACATCCGGAAGCGTTAGATTGCCCTGCAAGAATTATTACGTCAAGTTTATCAGTTATAGGATTTTTTATCATATAATCACCTACTCATCATAACCGTTTGGATTTTTTAATTGCCAGTTAAGAGCATCTCTACACATATCATCTAAAGTCTTTTCTGCCTTAAAGCCTAAAAGTTCTTTTGCAAGCGACGGATCTGCATAACACTCGTCTATATCACCAGGGCGACGTGGCATAATTTTATACGCAATAGGTTTACCAAGTGTTTTTTCAAAGGCTTTTACCATATCTAAAACACTATATCCTACCCCCGTGCCTAAATTAACTATTATAAGCCCTGGATTTTCAGCAAGTTTATCAACTGCTAGAACGTGCCCTTTCGCAAGGTCTACCACGTGAATATAATCTCTCACACCCGTTCCGTCGTGAGTATTATAATCGTCGCCAAACACGCCCAAATATTCTCTTTTACCTACGGCAACTTGAGTAATGTAGGGGCATAAATTGTTAGGAATACCTTTAGGATCTTCACCGATAAGCCCTGATTCGTGTGCACCGACAGGATTAAAATAACGAAGAATTGCTATATTAAAACTCGGATCTGCTTTATACAAATCTTTTAAAATGTATTCTATAAATAGTTTGGTGCTTCCGTAAGGATTAGAAGTAGAAAGTTCAAAATCTTCTTTAATCGGCACGCTCTTGGGCTTTCCGTAAACGGTTGCCGAAGATGAAAATACCAGGTTTTTAACCCCGTGTTCACGCATTGCAAACATCAAAACAAGCAATCCTTGAATATTATTTTCATAGTACTCTAACGGTTTTGCACAAGATTCGCCAACTGCTTTAAGACCTGCAAAGTTGATTACCGAGTCTATTTTATTTTCAGTAAATATTTTATCTAAAATCGCCTTGTCGCAAATATCGCCTTGATAAAACTTAACGCTTTTACCCGTAATCTTTTCAACACGGCGAACTGCCTCGTATTTACTATTCATTAAATTGTCTACACACACTACTTCATGTCCGGCATTAAGAAGTTCTACGGTCGTATGAGAACCTATATAACCTGCGCCACCCGTTACTAAAACCTTCATATTTTTTATTCCTTTATAATTTTTTCGTATTCGCTATAATATCTTTTGCCTAAAATGTTTATGCCTTCTTTTGAAAAGTGAATTTTCCCACCTTTACCTACGATTTGATCGTTACTTGAAAGCCCTTTTGCACTTGCAAAACCGTATTTTTCAACTTTGCCAACTAATTCTTTGTACACGTTTTCGTAATCTCGAGAAATGGGATAAGTATCTGCCCAGTCGTCTACGAAACCACCACTAATAAACGGAACGTTTCCATACGCTTTTCTTACGTTTTCTATCAAAGTCAATATATGCCCTTTATATTCTTCGGTTGACATTTGTTCTACGTCCGATTCCCCTTGATGCCATAAAACTGCAACTACTCTATTTTCACTATTCATTGCAAGGGCTTCATCAGTCATTTCAAATAGACGGCTGTACAACGGATCGCCAACGTCCCAATGCCCTTTAGAAAAACTCGTGCCACCTAATGCAGTATCTATAATAAGCACTTTTCTACCTTTTTCAAGGTTGTTTTCTCTATATGCTTTTGCAAATTGCAAAGCCAAAACACCCTGATTGATTTTTTCCATAGTATCCCAACGCTCATCAGCGTCAAGAACCCAATGTTCAGGCATATATTCAATTTTCATACCCGATCTATCGTATTCGTTGTCATCGCCCCAAGTAACTTTCATTCTACCACGAATCATTTTGATATCTGGATTTATTTGCCACGGCATAGTAGTTTCGCCCCAACCACAGCCTGAAGCATTAGATTGACCTGCAAGGATAATTATATCAAACTTGTCAAATTTTGGATTCATTAACATAATTTTATTACCCCACACGCATTAAGGAATCGCTCAAAGCCAACTTTACCGATTTCCGTGTCCTTAAACACTGCCGTATTGTCAAGAATATTTTTACAAGTATGATTTATTCTATCTACGATACGCTTTTCAGCATCTTCTACGCTATCGCTTAAACCTTCTTCTATCATTTCTTTTATCATTTCTTTATGTGCGTTAAGATAATTTTCTTTATCGCATAACGCTTGATAATCGTACTCTGTTTTTCCTGCAAGAATTTCTGCTATTGCCGATATTTGTTTTTTCAATCTACCAGGTAAGATAAACAAGCCCATCGCTTCTATTAAGCCGATACTTTCTTTCTTAATATTATGATATTCAGGGTGAGCGTGGAAAACCCCATCCGGATATTCTTCGCTAGTAATATTGTTCCTTAAAATCAAGTCGAAAACGTATCCGTCTTTAACCTTTCTACAAACGGGCGCTACTGCATTGTGTTGAATTTCGCCTGTTCTTGCGTAAATTCCGTTTTCCATATCCGAATACATTGCCCAACAATTAACAATATCCGTTGCAAGTTCGCTAATTTGCTCTCTGTTTTTACTTTCTAATCTAATTACGCTATTATACCAGTCTACGATACCTATCTTTACTTCCGGACATCTTTCAGCATTAAATTCTTGTTTTATCGGTGCGTTGTGCATAGGCATAACGTGTCCGCCACCTTGAAAATGTTCGTGGTTTAAGATAGACCCACCTACGATAGGTAAAGATGCGTTTGAACCAACCATATAGTTCGGGAAATAATCTACGAAGTCAAGCAGTTTTATAACGGTATCCCCTGCGACGTGCATAGGCGCATGTTTTTCAGATATAGCAATAAGATGCTCGTCAAAATATGCGTACGGCGAATATTGAACGAACCATTTTTCCCCACCAAGGGAAATTGATACCGTTCTCAAATTTTCCCTAGCAGGATGAGTTGCCGTCCCTTGATACCCTTCGTTTTCTTTACATATCATACAAGCAGGGTATTTAGTGGTTTTGGGCTTGGTTAAAAGTTTAGCCGTTTCTTTATTGTCTTTTTCAGGCTTACTTAAATTTACGGTGATTTCTAAATACTTATCCCCGTCCTTATATTCCCACTTAAGATTTTTTCCGATAGCAGTCTTTTGTATATAATTGTTTTTAACGCTTAATTCGTGCAAATATTTGCACGCTTTTTCTATTCCGTTTTCTGCTTTTATACGAACGAACTCTGCGTTCACGACCGACGGCAACGGGGATAAAAGCCCCATTATATACGTGCTAAACAAGTTTTTTTGCCATTCTTCAATCAACCCGTTTTCTACGGCGTAATTTTCCAAATCACAAACAAGCGTATCGGGAACGTCAAGCCCTTCTACTGCGCTATAATCGGGGGTTAAGGCATACGGTTCGTCGATTTTTAGTTCTTTTAGCAACAAGTTTCTAAAATAAACCGTATCACGACTATTTAGTCCTAAATAAAGTTCAGCATACTTAAGAAGTTTTTCAATTAAAATTTTTCCGTCAATCATTTTTATTCTTCCTTTCTCCATAATAGTAATAGTATCTACACTCTCTATTAGAGTTATATAATTTTCTTTCTCTATCTGCTTTTTTACCAAAATGTTTTTCAAAACTTTTCGCACTAGTTATAACGAAAGTAGACCACCCTTTTAGCCCTGCTACTGCCTTGCTAAGCGACTTATAACATTGTTCTGCCTCTTTCATATCGTATACTCTTTCGCCGTAAGGGGGATTCGTTACGATCGTTCCGTTTTCTAAATCCGAACGGAAATTTTTAGCATCACAACGCTCAAAACGAACGAATTTAGCAACGCCTGCCCTTTCAGCGTGTCGTTCGGCAAGTTTTACTGCCTTACCGTCTATATCCGAACCGAAAATTTCCGGTTTAATATCTCTACGCTCTTTATCTTTCGCCTCGGTATACGCTTGTTCAAAAAGGGTTTTATCAAAATTTTGCCAATCGTTAAACGCAAAACGCCTGCCTATACCACCTGCGATATTAAGAGCAATTTTAGCCGTTTCAATAACGATAGTTCCCGACCCACAAAAAGGATCTGCAAACGGACGATCTTTATAATAATCACTTAGTAACACCAACGCAGACGCTAAAGTTTCTTTAATAGGCGCAATACCTACCATATCACGATAACCTCGTTTATGAAGCCCTACGCCACTCGTATTTATACATAGCGAAAGCACGTCTTTAAACAATGAAAAATGTATTTCGTATAATGCACCGTCTTCTAATAGTCTATTGATTTTATATTTTTGGCACAACCTATCGGCTATTGACTTTTTTATTAGACTTTGGCAAGAGGAAATTGCAAAAAGTTTACTTTTTACACATTTACCGTTAACGACTACACAAGCGTCTTCTGGTAAATAATCTTCCCACCTAATTGCCTTTACACCGTCAAAAAGAGCATCAAAGGTTTCCACGTTAAATTCAGCAACTTTGATATACACCCTGTCGGCAGTTCTAAGGTTTACGTTAAGCCTTGCAATATCTAACGGTGTACCTTGCATAGAAAGAGCGCCGTTTACAACCGGACAATCGCCGTAGCCTAAACGCTTTATTTCACTTTTAAGGACCTTTTCTACCCCTGATGCGCAAGAAAGAGTTATATCTAGTTTTTCAGGCAAAAAATTCATTCTCAAAATAAACCTCCATCTTTTATTTTAACCAACAATCCTTAATATTGCAAGCATTTTTTATGTTTTCAATTTAGATTTTAATAAAAGCATACATTTTTTAATAAACTGATAAATTTTTTATAAGAATTTTTAAAAAACCCTTGTCAAGTTTCTATTTATATTGTATAATTTATTATAATCTAATTTATTTTTAGGAGTTTGGTATGAGTAAAATTAAATCTTATCTCAAATCTTTCTCGAGTATTTGGTTTTGGTTTGTTGCTCTTTTAGTTACATCGTTAACGGCAACCGTTATCGTTTGTAATTACGAATACAACCTTATCGGATATCTCCACGATTATAACTTGAAAGACCTTTTAAAATTCGGTTATTTTACCTCTTGTTTCGGCATTGCTCTTTTGCTTGTTTATCTCGGCGTTACCATCAAAAAAATCAAAGGCTCTCATAACGACGCCGTTGCCTTAGGTTTTGTTTTACTTGGAATTCTTTTCTTAGTATATTGTGCCGTTGCTATCGGTGGTTTTAATACTCGCCGTATTCTTTTTGGGGCTATATGTATCGTTGCAGGGATTGCTTACCTTTTATTACGTGCTTTTATTGCGCCCGATGAAAAACCTGAAAAAACCCATACTAAAGGTCAACCGAAAGCATATTTCGCAACGGTTATTAAAAAATTCCCCTTAATGTTGCTCGGCGTTCTTGCTATCGTTCTTTGTTGCGCTGGATACTTGTTCTTCGCACAAGGTTTCATTAGATCTGCAATGGGTGGTATTTGGGATAAATCAATCGTAATTCTTTGCGCAGTATTGATTTCGCCTTTCGTTGTTTATTCTATTAAAGCATCTTTCAGCAAGAAAGTTACTGCATTTGACGCTTTGCTTGCAACAGGCGTTATAGTTCTTCCCTTTACGCTTATACAATTGATTATGAAAAACTATAGCACAACCAAAATGATTTTGTGGGCTATTGCTTTAGGTTGTTTCCTTATCTCTACCATTTTGAGAATTAAGTTCTTTGACGTAACGGCAGAAAATAAACTAGAAGAACCTTCTAATGCACAAGGATATTTTGCTAAATTAACTTCTAAGTTTGATTTTTCTGCTATCCTTGCTCTCGCAGGTGTTTGCGCTACCGTTGCTCTTGTTATGTTAAGAACTAGAGCACTTCAAAACTACTCGGTTGGCGATTGGGCTATTAAGATTAAATATAGACTTTTCCCATCTATTGTCGTATGTGCTTCGGCTAACGTTCTTCTTGCTATTTGTGCCGTTACGGCATATTTGAACGCCGCTAAAAAAGAAGTAGGTATCGGTGACTTTGCTATTGCTGTTTGCGACGCTTTCGTTCTTTTAGGATTTATCGTTTACATATTCTACTCATCGGCTATCCTTATGGATTTACTTATAGGTTTTGCAATCTATTCAGTTGCTCTCACGGTAATAAGAATTATAGTAACTTCTAAAAAATAAAACGAATAAAATTATTAAAACCCTTTGCTTTTTAGCAAGGGGTTTTTTTATTTTAATTTTAATAGATTTGAAAATATTTTCAGTTGACAAAATAGTTTACTTATAGTAAACTAAAATAGGTGATATGGTGGCAAATTCAAAAAAAGAAAAAAATGTGAATATAAAATTGTTTTATAAAAAGGACGTAATCGTTTACGGGCTTTTAATCCTTTTTATTTGCAGTTTGTTTTTTGCCTTTATTTTACCATCTACGTTCAAGGATAAAAGCCAAGCAAACGGCGTTAAAATTACCGTTCACAACCAAACAATTTTAACACACTCGTACGGAACGGACGATTTTAATATTGACAACGAGTGGAAAGACGAAATTACCATAACTGAAAAAAACGGCAACTTTTTCCTAACGATTTCTTTTGGTGAAACTTTTAACACAGTTCTAATCAACGAAAAAACTCGCTCGGTAAAAATGCACGAAAGCACTTGCTCAAGTTCTAAAGATTGCAAATATTTGCCTGAGATTAAAAATTCCGGCAGTATTTACTGTTCTCCACACGACTTGAAAATTACTTCTTTAACGGAAAGTGGATATATTCCACCGATAGTGGGGTAAAAAAATGAAAAAAACCTTTAAACTTGCGCTTACCGGCATTTTTTCTGCTTTTGCCCTAATATCGTTCATCATTGAAAACTCTTTTCCCCCGTTAATTTTGCCCGGTGCTAAAATGGGTGTTTCTAACCTATTTATTCTTTTAACGGCAATTATTTTAGGTGGCAGATACGCCGTTATCGTTTTAATCGTTAAAACCGTATTAGGTAGTTTATTCGTTGGAAACATTTCAGCCGTTATGTACTCGCTACCTGCCGGAGCAGTTGCTCTTTGCGTAGAGTTAATACTTATCTACATAGTAAAATCAGTTAGTATTCTAGCCACAAGTATTGTTGGCGCAGTTCTAAACGTAACTATTCAAAACGTTGTGTTCTGTTTGGTTACCAAAGTTCCCGAATACTTATTCTATCTACCCTATCTTGCCTTGCTTAGCGTTGTTTCTGGTGCATTGATAGGATTAGTTACTTATTTAATTATAAAAAAATTCCCTTCTTATTCTTAAGATAAGGAAAATTAAAGGAGATAAAAAATTGAGCTTAAGAAAAGGAAAATTCTTCCCTTACGGTATTCACGTTAAGGACATGAAAGAATTATGTGCAGACACCCCTATCGAAAAAATGCCTGCCCCGAAAAAGGTATTCGTCAGTATGTCCCAACATATAGGCGCACCTGCAACCCCGATCGTTAACGTTGGAGATAAAGTTACCAAAAGGCAACTTATCGGACAAGCAAACGGCGTAGTTTCGGCAAACGTTTATTCTTCCGTTTGCGGTACGGTTACTGCTATTGAAGATTTAATGATAGGAAACGGGTTAAAATCTAAATACGTTGTTATTGAAACCGACGAAAGAACAGAAGAAATCTTTTTTGAACCGATAAGAGATTTAGAACCCGAAACCATCATTGAAAGAGTTAGACTTGCCGGCATAGTTGGTCTTGGTGGCGCTGGTTTCCCTACGGCAGTAAAACTTTCGCCCTCTACTCAACTTGACACGTTAATCGTTAACGGCGCTGAATGTGAGCCTTACCTTAACTGCGACTATCGTTTAATGATTGAAAATACAGACGATATATATAAAGGTATAAAATATACTGCGCTTGCTTTAGGTCTTAACCGTATAGTTATCGGTATTGAAGAAAACAAGCCAAAGGCTATTGAAATTTTCTCTAAATATCCCGACCTTGAAGTAGTTGCTCTTAAAAAACAATATCCTATGGGTAGCGAAAAACATTTAGTATATTGCACGGTTGGCAGAAAAATTCCCGTTGGCAAAATGCCTTTTGACGTTGGGGTTTGCGTTCAAAACATAAAAACCCTTATTGCGATAAAACATGCAATAGACGACAACAAAGCACTATCGTCTACCGTATTAACCGTAAGTGGATACGGAATTAAAAACCCAAAAAATTTACGTGTACAAATAGGAACGCCTCTTTCCGACATTATAGAATATTGTGGTGGCACGGTTGGCGAAACCGTTAAAATTATTTCCGGTGGGCCTATGATGGGCAAGGCTATGATTAGTGATACTGCCTATACTAGAAAAACCGATTCGGGCTTTTTGTTCCTTACCGAAAAGGAAACTTCGACAAGCGAACCAACTAACTGTATTAACTGTGCTGTTTGTGCTAAGAATTGCCCGATGCGTTTAATGCCTATGTACATAGAAAGTTTTGCTCTTGCTGGGGATTTCAATTCGGCAGAAAAATATGGGGCTATGAATTGTATTGAGTGTGGATCTTGTGCTTACAACTGTCCTGCTAAACGCCCACTCGTTCAGAGTATTAATATGGCAAAATCTAAAATTAGGGAGATGAAAAAAAATGGAAAATAAACTTTTGACTTACTCGTCTTCCCCACACGTT
>JAZOMV010000077.1:0-14048 GCA_045654165.1 Christensenellaceae bacterium | reverse complement strand
TTTGAATCCCTTGCAATAGTCGCATCAGCACTTTCAGGATTTCCTTTGCCCATAAGTTTAACCTCAATACGATAAACTTTATTAGTTCTTGATATTAACTTATAATCAACCTCTCTATCAAAGGCTCTGCTTTTATCTCTTTTAAAATGACTATTATCAATATTTGCAGCAGGAACTCCTACAATTTCACAAAGTTTATCAATCAATGGCTTTTCTACTTTTTTACCTATAGAACTCCACGCTCCGCCTCTGATTTGAATCTTTTTAGTTGCTAATGCGTTAATTACTAAAAGGCTTTCGGATAATGACAAATCTACTGTAATATTATTGTAAGAGATTTTTATTGAAATGGCTAAACCTGAATTTGTATCGTTTTCAAGTTCACTTATTAAACTGCTTAAATACTCAAAGTTTTCGTTTGCAACGTTCAAAACAACTTCTTTATTTGCAGTTCCATAAATGTTTGTGATAGTCTTTTTGTTGATTCCAGCGTAAATGGCCGCCTCATCAGCAGAAAAATTATCTGATGTAATAAAATATTTTTTATACCAATCAAGAGTAATATCTTCTGCATTAATTTTAGCAGAGACAATTTTCTTAAAAAACTCGATTGTAAAATCGAGAAAAACAGCATTAATAGAACGTATAACTTCTTCTCTATAGTCTTGACCTTTTATTAATTTTTCAATTGTTTTTTCTATAACTTCACTTTCGAATGTCATAATTGATTTTATCTCCCGTAATTAATTTGATATAGTTATCATCCATTTCACACATAACAGGCGTACGTTTCATTTTATAAGCAACTTTACCAAAGGTTCCAGAACCAGCAAATGGGTCAAGAACCGCGTCACCCTCAAAAGAATAATATTTTAGAATACGCCTACATAATTCTTCAGGGAAAACAGCAGGATGGTCTTTATCGCTTTTAGGTGAAATATACCAACAATTAGTTGTATCAATTTCTTCATTAGGGAATTTATCGTAAGATTCATATCCATTTATGTTGCGGTCTAATAAAAATGGGCATTTTTTGCGATAAACCATAATACTTTCGGTAACACAGTTAGGTTTATAACTTAAGGCTTTCCTTGTTTGTTGGTATCCACCGATACGATTTTTAACACAAGGCTCAGGTTTAATCCATATAATTTCATCTATAAAATAAAAGCCTGCTTCTTCAAGGATTTTATGAAAATCAAAATGTATTGGATAGCGGATGCTTTCAAATTCTCTTCCGGGCCTTTTTGTTATTACAGGCGATACATTAACTATTAAAAATCTTCCGTCTTCTATAACTCTATGGCATTGGATAAAGACTTTTTTCATTTTTTCCAAATAGTCATTATACGAATGATAATCAGAATAAATTCGTGCATTATAATAAGGCGGAGAAGTAAATGCTAATTGTATAGAATTTTCAGGCAGTTCTTTTAATGTTTCTTCGGAATCTCCTACAAGCAATGTTGGCGAGTCTATAGTATTCTTTTTTTGTTTATAGTACGTTTGTCTATACTCATAATATTCATTCATTTTATATAAGTTTTCGTTTTTATAACAATCAAGAATACATTGTTTTAAGTCTTTAAATCTACTATCAATAGATTGCTTATATAAACACGTCCTAAACATTTGGTAAATATATTCCATTATTGTTGCTTTCTTAAATGCATATTCAGCAATAAATTTATATATTTTGTCAAGATTTTGTTGGCGGCCAATTGAAGACACAACTTCTCTTTTTATATCTACACTAATATTATTTTGATTGAAAATCTCAATAAGCAACTCTAAATTAGAGTCGCTTTTTTCTTTTCCTAATGCTTTGATATATTCTAAAGAGTAAGTTTGCTGAGTTTTCATTGAAAGACTCCTTTCGACTAAGTTATACTATTATATCATATATTTTAAAAAATTTCAATCTCTTTTAACTTGCAAAGCAATATTATATGCGCCAAAACTACGGTTTGACGTGCAAAAACTCCGTTTAGCCGTGTTTTATCTACGGTTGAATTACTCACAAATAGTAAGCCTTTATGATATACTAAACTTAAATTTGGCACTATGGCGTGTGCTTGTCTTGATATAAAAAAGGCCTTAAACAAGGACTTCACAAAAACAAAAAAACCAACTTGAAAGGTGTTCAAATTAGGTTATATTTACAGAAAGCAAGGGATACTGCGATAAATCGCAGGACTAAGCCCGTCAAAGTAAGTCCATCAAAGGCGACCGAACCAAGAACCGAAACAAAATCTCACTTCAGCAACAGAAAAAGGACATCAGTTTTGATGTCCTTTTTCTGTTGGCGGAGAGCGAGGGATTCGAACCCCCGTGGGCTTGCACCCAAACGGTTTTCAAGACCGCCTCGTTATGACCACTTCGATAGCTCTCCATATACTACTTATTAAATTTTTATGAAAACCGTTTACCCAAACGGTTTGAATCTCCGTTAACTACGATTGCTATCGCCCAAGACCGCCTCGTTATGACCACTTCGATAGCTCTCCATATCTTATTAAGTTAACGAGAATATTACCCGCACACCTAAGTACGGATAATATTCTACATTATTTTTTTCATTTTGGCAAGCAATATTTAGATGTTTTTTTCTAAATCTGAATATTTTATTATTTTTACACCTGATTGAGCGAATAATTCAAGTGCAAAAGCATCTGGGTAACCATTTTTATATATAACGGTCTTAATTCCCGAGTTCAAAATCATTCTCGTACAAATGACACAAGGTTGATGCGTTACATACATAACTGCCCCTTCAAGACTAACGCCTAACTTTGCGGCTTGTATAATTGCATTTTGTTCGGCGTGAACAGCATAACATACTTCTTGCATAGTTCCACTTGCAATATTTCTAACTCTTCTTAAACACTCGCCCCTTTCTGCACAACTTTCAATACCACTTGGCGCACCGTTATAACCCGTAGTCAAAATTCTTTTATCTTTAACTACAACAGCACCAACGTGACGGTTTTCTTGATAACAACTAGACCAACTTGCAACAGTTTCTGCAAGTTCCATAAATCTTTGATCCCACTTACTCATAAGAAATTCTCCTTAGTAATTATTTTTTCTCTTGTTTAACCATTTTTTCTAGTTCTTTAATAA
This sequence comes from Christensenellaceae bacterium, assembly GCA_045654165.1. Taxonomy (GTDB): domain Bacteria; phylum Bacillota; class Clostridia; order Christensenellales; family Borkfalkiaceae; genus UBA1259. The sequence continues at coordinate 10,925 of JAZOMV010000077.1, read as the reverse complement.
ACGAAGTAGTATCTGTAAACGAACGATAAACCGACGCAAAGCGAACGTAAGCTACTTCGTCAATATTTTTTAACCCTTCGCACACAAGTTCACCAAGTTGTTTACTAGTAACTTCTTGCGCAAGTGAATTATATATTTTTTTCTGTATATCGTCAACAAGTTTATCAATAGTCGTTGCAGGCACGGGGCGTTTTTCACAAGCCTTAATAATACCGTTTTTCAACTTATTAGGGTCAAATGCTTGTCTAACGCCACTAGTTTTAACAACGAAAATCGGGGTGTTTTCAACAGTTTCGTAAGTAGTAAAGCGTTTACCACAATTAGTACATTCTCTACGACGACGAATTATAGCACCATCTTCAGCCGATCTAGAATCGATTACCTTACTATCAAGACAACCACAATACATACATTTCATATTAAAAACCTCTTTAAAATATTTTTAAGCAAAAAAATGCAAAAATTTCTTTATAAATGAACAAAATAAGTAAGAGAAACTATGCCTACACTATTTTACATTATCATTATTGTTTATTTTGTTGCCATAAACTTTTATGGCGTTATAATGCTTAAATTCCAACAAAAAGCCACGCTTAACCAAACCCAAACGGAAATCCGTGATAGTAAACTATATCTAACAGGCTTTCTTGGTGGGGCGCTTGGAATATTTATATTTATGTTTATATTTAAATATAGACTAAAAAGTTTATTAATGATGGTTTTAATGCCTATATTTATTGCAATAAACGTTTATCTTTTAATTCTAGCAATGAATACAGGGTTAGGAATACTAAAATAATCTTATAAACTATTTATGACTTCAGGCAAAGCATTTACAACGTCAGATGCCGTTAGAGTATAAGAATTAAACTTACTTTGTGCTTTTTCACCCGTTTTCCCAAACAAATACGCACCTACGCAAACGCACGTAAACAAATCTTCGTCACGGGCAATTAATCCACCAAGCAAACCCGACAAAACGTCGCCACTACCGGCTTTTGCCATACCGTTACATCCGGTTGTGTTTAAAACTACCTGCTCGCCGTCAGTAATTATAGACACGGCACTTTTCAGATTAACTATTACCTTATAATCTTTAGCAAACTTTTTCACGAACGATATAGCGTCTGTCGAAAGTGCTTGTTTTTCCACGTTTATAAGCCTTGCAAATTCACCAACGTGTGGGGTTAAAACAACTTCACACTTCTTGTTTTTCAAGATATCCACCCCGAATTGCGCAAGGGAATTTAAACCGTCAGCATCAATCAACAATCTTCCACAATAATTTTCTAATAAAAACTTTATTGTATTATAAACGTCAATACTAACGCCCACACCCATGCCAAAAACAATACTATCAGCATTAAGATATTGTTTTAATTTTTCCGGACAATATTGTATTCCATCATCTTTATCGTCGATAGCGTTCAATATACATTCAGGATACAATCCGACTAAAGAACTGAAAATACAATCTGGAACAACTAAAGTAGAATACCCGTTCCCCGTTTTAAGTGCAAGCAAAGCATTTAACGCCAAAACGGCACTACCACTAAACCTTTTGCTGCCACCTATAACGACGGTTTTTCCAAACGATCCTTTATGAACAAGCCTACTGCGTTCAGGAAAAAATTTCTTACAATCGGTTTGATTAACACGATAAATAAAATCATCATCCCAAACACTAATTCCTATATCTTTAAGAACGATTTCACCCGTATAATCAGGTGCTTCACCAAGAAAATGTCCTGTTTTATATTCTTGTATTGCAATGGTTAATCTTGACTTTACAGCCGTACCCATAACTTGCCCGTTATTTCCGTTAATACCACTTGGTATATCACAAGAAATAACGAAAGCGCCACTATTATTTATATAATCAATAGCCTTTTTATAAAATCCGTCAACAGGTCTATTAAGCCCCGTACCAAATATGCAATCAACAATAATGTCGTATTTTTGTTCAAACAACTTAAAAACGCCGTTATAAACGTTTATAACTGAAACGGAAAAACCATGCTTTTTTTCAAGTAATTTGGCTACAACCTTGCCATCTTCACCGTTATTTCCTTTTCCAACACAAACAAGAACTCTACCACCACGAAAACGCTTTATAATCTCATCAGCAACTGCTTTTCCTGCCCGTTGTACGAGTATTTGTTCGGAAACCCCAAGATTTTCTATGGTAAACTTGTCTGCAGTTCTCATTTGATCTGCCGTCAAAATTCGTTCCATTTAATCGTCGTCTCCGTTTCTTAATATTTCCACAGCGTAATTCGCTTCTTCGTAGGTAAAACCTTTAGAGATTAAATATCTATAGGTTTTTGCAACGTTTTCTTTTGTTTTTTCTTTATTTTTAAAATGTTTTAAGGCAAGCGCTCTTGCATTTTCTTTCGATGGTATCTCAATATCCCCAAATGCATTATCTATAACGTCTTTCTTAACGCCTTTTTGCATAAGTTTAAATTCAATAAGATGCTTACCTTGATTTTTGCTCACACTTTCTATATAGCGTTTAGAATAAGTTTCGTCGTCAATCAATTTATATTCTAATAGTTTTTCAACACAATGATCCACAACGTCTTTACTATATCCTTTACCATAAAGATAAGTTAGAACTTGTTTTTTGGTCTTTATAGATCTAGTTGTATAAGAAATAGCCTTTTCCAACGCCTGCAACTTATCGTTGTCATAGAGTATATCAGCTAAATCACTCTGATCAACTTCCATACCAACTTTAAGCCTAAACTTCATTGCCGTTTCCACAGTTATGCCGGCAAAAAAATCGTCGTCAACAAAAAGATTACATCTTTTCTTATTCCTTTCTTGAACAGATATTGCAGTAATTTTAGCCATAAGCACCTAAAAAGCAAAATACCCACTACCCAATTCGTCATAACAAATTTTCCCGTTAAAAGCATCCGTTAACTTTTTCTCAAAATTAACTACGTAATCACTTTTAACAGCAAACTCTACTATGACGGTATTTAGAAATTGCGTATTTATTATAGAAACGTAGTCGTTGTTAAGAACTTTTAACAAACGAGAATACCCCTCGTAATCAAGTTCAATTTTGAAAAAGCAAGCGTCTTGCATATCCAAAATCTTACACTTTTCTAAACAAGAGGCTACCGACCCAGAATAAGCACGGGTAAGCCCCCCCGTTCCAAGTTTTATTCCACCAAAATACCTTGTAACCACTGCAACGGTTTTATACATCTTTTTATTCTTTAAAACTTCTAGCATAGGAAGTCCAGCCGTTCCTTGTGGCTCGCCGTCGTCAGAAAATTTTTGTACCAAACCTTTATCATCAGCAATATACGCATAACAATTATGATTAGCAAGAGAGTGTTTCTTGCGTATTATGTCTATAAACGCCTTTGCATCTTGCTCGTCAACGACGTCTTTAATAAAACATATAAACTTAGAGTGTTCGATAATAATAGTATTTTCCGTTAGTCCACTTACCGTGTTATAACCGTTTTTCATTATTTTAGAACAACTTTAATATGAACTTTTTTACCCTTATGAAGAATAAATTCACCTTTACTCTTAACTTCTTCGGGTATTTTTGCAAACGCATCGGTAACTTTAGTCTCTTCTATAGAAACGCCACCACCTTCAATAAGACGCTTTGCTTCACCCTTAGATTTGGCTTGAGCACAAGCAACCAAAAGATCTGAAACAAATTCAGTATCCACACTAACTTCAACGGTTGGCATATCGTCAAGACTACCTTTACCAAAAGCTGCACGAGCTTGTCTTTGTGCTTCAAGAGCCTTTTCTTCACCATGAACAAGTTTTGTAACTTCAAACGCCAAACGTTCTTTAGCAAAATTCATGCGTTCGTCGTTATATTTAGTAAGTTCTTTAATTTCATCCATTTCCATAAAAGTTAAAAGTCTCATACATTCTTCAACCTTAACGTCTTCTACGTTACGGAAATATTGATAAAAATCATAAACGGAACATTTCTTCTCGTCTAACCAAAGCGCACCTTTTTGAGTTTTACCCATCTTCTTACCTTCGCTATTAAGCAAAAGAGTACAAGTAAGACAAAAAGCACTTTTATTTTCTTTTCTTCTAATCAAAACAACGCCAGCAAGCATATTGCTCCATTGATCGTCGCCACCAACTTCAAGTTTACAACCGTAATTTTGGCTAAGATATAAAAAGTCGTAACCTTGCATTAACATATAATTAAATTCAAGGAAAGTTAGACCTTTTTCCATTCTTTGCTTAAAGCATTCTGCCGTAAGCATTTTATTTACTGAAAAATATGCGCCTATATCACGTAGAAAATCTACGTAATTAAGTTTTAAAAGCCAATCGGCATTATTTGCAATAATAGCGGCATTTTCACCTTCAAAACTAATGAATCTTGACATTTGCTCTTTAAAACAAGCAATATTATGTTCAATAGTTTCCCTTGTCATCATTTGACGCATATCACTTCTTCCCGACGGATCGCCGATCATACCCGTGCCACCACCAAAAAGTGCTATAGGCTTATGTCCAAATCTTTGCATCCAAGCCATTGCCATAATAGGAATATAATGCCCTATATGTAAACTATCTGCAGTAGGGTCAAATCCTATGTAGAAAGGAACGCTTTCTTCCCCTAGCATTTTATATAATTCATCTTCATAAATAGTTTGTTTTACAAAACCTCTTTCTTTCAACACGTCAAAAACGTTTTTCATTACAACACCTCTTAATATTTATGCTAAAATTTCTTTAATTTCAAACGAATCTTTTACTAAATCTTTGCCATTGTCAAGCGATAAAACTTCGCCCGTAGCAAGCATTTGAGAAAGAATATTCCCCGTTGCCGTTGCTTCTACAGGACCGGCAACAACCTTTCTTTTAGTAACTTTTGCCGTAAGTTTATTAAGGAAATTATTTTGACAACCACCACCAACAATATTAATGGTATCAAACTTAACGCCTGTAAGTTCTTGAATTTGCTCAACTGCTTTAGCATAGCAAACTGCAAGGCTTAAATAAACACATTTTGCAATTTCACCAGGTGTTTCTGGAACTCTTTGTTGAGTATTTTTACAATAATCTTTTACAGCATCAATCATGCTTTTAGGTGCAAAGAAAGAATAATCGTTAACGTCAACAACAGAATCAAAATCAGATGCTTCTTCAGCAAGATTTGCAAACTCAGCAAAAGAATATTTATCGTTAAATTCTTTTTTTACGCATTGAATCATCCAAAGTCCCATGATATTTTTTAAGAACCTTATAGTCTTATTATATCCACCTTCGTTCGTAAACCCTGAATCATTAGCAACTTCTGAAACAATACCTTTTTCACACTCAATACCAAAAAGCGACCAAGTACCCGAAGAAATATATAAAGGCATACCTTTTTGAGGAACAGCCATAACAGCACTAGCAGTATCGTGAGAAGCGGCCATACAAACTTTTGCATTAAAGCCAACGATATCCACTATTTCTTTTTTAAGTTCACCAACTTCCGTGCCCGGTTGATACAATTCCTTAAACAACTTTTTAGGAAAACCTAACTTTTCAATAATAGTATTATCCCATTCACGAGTTTCAATATTTAACATACCCGTAGTAGATGCGTTTGTAAATTCGTTTTTCTTAACGCCTGTAAGAAGAAATTGTAAATAATCAGGCATCATTAAAAAAGTTTCAGCATTATCTAACTTACCCAACTGCTTATCACGGTACAATTGATAGATAGTATTAAAAGGTTGAGTTTTAATTCCTGCCAAACTAAACAATTCAGTTTCAGAAATAATTTCATGAACTTGATTAAAAGAAACTTGAGTTTTATCATCTCTATATGAGAAAATCTCACCTATTAAATTGTCGTCCTTATCCAACAAAGCGTAATCAACACCCCAAGTATCAACGCCGATACTATAAGGAATTTTCCCTAATTCTTTACACTTTTTCAAACCTTCTACTATACTTTCAAATAAACCTTTATCGTTCCAAACAAGTTTACCGTCAACTAATTCAGCACCGTTCTTAAAACGATAAATTTCTTCTAAAACAAGTTTTCCGTTTTGAATGCTCCCCAAAATGTGTCTACCACTTGAAGCACCTATATCAATCGCAAGATAATATTTATTTTCCATAGCCAACCTCATTAAATAATAAATTACTATTTATTATACAAGTATTTCAACAACATGTCAAGACTTAGACACAATATATTGTGTTTTTAAATAAAAAAAACGCCCTATAACTACTCTTCCCATAGGGATTTAAATTGAACAATTTATAAAAACTACTTGAGCTACATTTGATTTTATGATATAATAAACACAACAATAAATAGGAATTTAATAGGGGGAACCTATAAATATGAGCGATGAAGTTTTATCAATAATTGAATATGTAAAGTCCGCCAAGTTAAAAGGAAACGTCGAAATAATAAGCGATGAGCAGTTTGTTTGGGATTTGGGCGGGCTTTATTTGAGTTTTCTCATTGACAATCGTGAAACTACCGTTGTATATTCAAAGAGCAAAAGCCAATTTCTTGAAATAGGCCATTTCCACGAAGATAATAGCAATGTAATAAATTTAATTCAAGACATCAACCGCGCGGATAAAAGAATTCATATAGCAGCTTTCTTGGGTAGTGGTTTTTGTATAGAAGATAAAACAATGAAAAAAAAGAAGAGTTGGTTATTGGTTAGACATTACTATTCGGAATTATAAAATCTAATTTATCGGTCGATTGATTTTAGAAATCAACACTTTTTAAAAGTGTAGCATACTATACTTTCAAATGAAAGTTGTGTGTTTTGCAAAGCAAAAAGAAAGACTAACGAAAAAGTGTTCGTTAGTCTTTTACATTGTAAAAAAATCCCTACGGGAAGAGCGCTTATAGGCACATTTTTTATTTAGTTTTAAGTAAAGAAAACAATAACAATCCAACGTTTGCACCAACAATGATTCCTAATATAAACCCCAACAAATTAATCTTCATCCTCCTCTTCATATTTATTTACATTATTAAAGAATTTTATAATTTTAAGGATAAAAATTTTCATTATGTAACACATAATAACACTAGAAATCATTATTATTTTACTTATATTTCAGGCACAACACTAAAATTTTTAACTGACTCTACTAAAAGTTCAATTTTTACTATCATTAGACCACTTTCTCTCACTATAACCAACCTTGGTTCGCCCTTAAAATCAAAATATTCTTGCAATAGTTTATTCAAATCGTTTAGTAAAAGTTCTTCAAAAGAATCATTACAAGATAATCTATCTTTTTCGATTAATGATTGAAACCTAACCATCTCTCCTTTTTTTAATTTCATATTCCCCTTTTAACACTCCTTCTTATACTACCAAAAAAACCTTTGTATTTTTTTGTTACGTCAAATATTTTCCCACTACCACTATTTACGTTTATCGAAAGCATTTTATACGCCTTATAAGAATCACTACTTTTAGGCAAATAAAAACCACAAGATAAAAAGACGTCATCCTCTTCAGGTAATACGCCCAAAAGTTCTTTTTTTAATAATTCTTTAATATCAGACGGCATAAGCATTTTGTCTGAAACAATCAAATCACCTCTAGCCCTATTAACAACCAACCCCACACGATTTAGTTTATAACTATCTAAAATTGTAACTACTTTATCACCATCTCTAAGGCTTGCAAGAGTTGGTGTAACAACAATAATAGCTTCATCAGCACAAGATACGGCCCTATGAAACCCAACGTCTATTCCCGCAGGACAATCTATTAAAATAAAATCAAAAAAATTAGAAATACTCTCTAAAACAAGTTTTATATTTTGCCCCGTCACACGATAATTCGTATCATACCTTCCAGATGGTAAAATATAAAGATTTTTCTTTTCTCTATCTTGAATTAATGCTTGTTTTATCCTACATTTACCATCAATAACGTCAAACAGATCATAAACTATTTTGTTTTCAACACCCATAACAACGTCAAGATTATTTAATCCAAAATCTATATCTACCATACAAACTCTTTTTCCTAACCCTGCAAGAGCAATTCCAAGATTTGCCGTTATCGTAGTTTTCCCAACACCACCTTTACCAGAAGTAATAACAATTTTTCTTGACACGATTTACCTCCTTTTCCATAATTTTACATAAAAAAATACCACGTCTTTTAAACTTTTAAGTAAAAAGACGTGGTAAATTGTCGATTTTTTTATTTTATAGAAATGGAAATTTTCTTTAATAGGTCATTATCACCCAACGCAACGCCACCACCAAGAGCAACAACCATCCCCCCGTTTTCTGCAACGTTTATCTTCATATCAAACTTTGATTCAAAATACTTATCTAACGCATATACCGAACAAGCATCACCTGAAACGTAAACTCCAGCGTGTCTAATATCAGCAGAAACCTCCGGTGGCAATTTTTTCAAAACTTTCAAAGCTAGTTCACAAATCTTATCGTAATACATAGCAATAGGCTCAACTATATCCATTGCTCGTAAAGATATTGCTCTAGGCGTGCCCGTTTTTAAATCTCGACCGTTAACAACGGTCGAAAGAGCGTCGTTAGAAGCAAGGCTACCGATTTCCTTTTTTAATCTTTCAGCCGTCAACAAACCTATTTGCAAGCCATGGTATTCAGCAACGTAATCTATTATATCAGCACTAATTTTATTAGAGCCCAACGTAACGGAAATCCCTGCAATCACCCCGTCTAGAGAAACGGCTGCTATATTAGTAATACCACCTGCCATATCTATAACGAAACACGGTGTCGAATCATTAAGAGGAATTCTTTGACCTAACGCCGAAAGCAAAGGCGCTTCAACAAAATGACATTTAGATATTCCACATTTTTTTGCAACCAAGCGAAATTTATCAAGCATTTCCGAAGTTACGCCACAAGGAACGGCAAACAAAGCGTGAATACTAGAAAAAGTCTTTTTAAGCTTCAATTTATCCAAAAAAGCAGATAAAATTGCAACGGCAACGCTTTCATTAACAATTTCCCCTTCAAAAACAGGAAAAACTATCTTTGTATTTTTTGCCGTTTTACCTATAAGTTTCTTGGCTTCAATCCCAACTGCTTTTATTTCGGCTTTATTATCAACCCCAACTGCAGCAACGGTTGGCTCGCTTAACACAAGTCCCCCACCAAGCATATATATATTCGTATTTAAACTATCAAAATCTATTGCAAGTTTTACTATAGACATTTACATCACCATAAAAACATTAAAACAAACGCCGTGCTTTTTACACAGCGTTTATCTTTATAAATTAGATTATTTCAAGATTTTTCTTAAATATTTTTCTAAAATCGCTTGCGATATCCATTGCTGAATTAATTTCTAAAGTAGCATCGCCTTCAACTTCAGTCTTCATAATAACCGAATCGCCTAAAATATCACAATTTATACCTTTAACTACTGAAGAAAGACTTCTATCAAATGAACTTGCAAGACGCAAGATTATACCCATTTTTCTTACTGCATCAACGTCTTCGTCGGTAACCAAATCACGATATCTTGCCCAATCGAAAGGATTAATATCTTCTATAGCCGTATTAGATGCAACGAAAGACGCCATAACCAAATCTCTATGAGTAATACCGTAAATAGGCGTATTAAGCACCATATATCCACTATGTTTTTCAAAATTATAAAAACTTACACGTTTACCTGCATCATATAAATACGAAGCAACCTTTAAGATCTTAAGATATTGTCTTGGGAACTTATGCAAAACACGTAATTGTTTGAATAATTGAACTGACAAATTAACAACTTGTTCAGTATGTTGCAAATTACACCCATAAAAATCAACCAAAGTTGAAAGACTAAACGTCAACACGTCCGATATAGGCTTGTCCATAGTAGATGGCACAGCATAATTATATAAAAGCCCAGTTCTCAAACCACTTCCACTAACGACGATTTTACCAAGATTAAGATGTTTCTTAAATGCAGAAATCGCAGCTAGAGCACTTGGCAAAATATCGGCTCTTTCCGTTGATAAGCCTTTTATCTTTTTCTTACGATCTAAATCAAGACCTTTAATGAGATCGTAAACGTGCACGAAATCATTATCGTTGATAACGTAATTATGTATGGTTTTAAGTGGATACTTTTTCATAATCTTTGTCATTCTGCAAAGATTTCTAAAAGAACCACCAACACCGATCATTTGAACTTCTGGATCAATATCCTTAAGCCACTCTATCTTTTTCAACTGTTCAGTAAAGAACTCTTCAATTTTTTCAGATTGTTCAGATGGAGAAAGTCCTTCACCAGCAAAAAGTTCAGTCAAAGTAATTGCGCCGAAAGGCAAAGTTTCGTAGTTAAGCAAATTACGTCTATTATAATAAACGATCTTAGTACTTCCACCACCTATTTCAAGTATAAGCCCCTTAGGAATATCCATAGTGTTTATAACGCCACGATAAACGTAAACAGCCTCTTCTTCAGCACTTAACACACGCAATTTAATACCACAAGTAGCAGAAACTTCATCTAAAAAACTTCTTTGGTTTTTAGCCCTACGAACTGCCGCCGTAGCAACTGCTATAATGCGTTCAATCCCATTAACGTCACAAAGTTTACGGAACATTTTTAACGTTCTTATCGTATCTTGAATTCTTTGTGGTTTCAAAAACCCGTCTTTTTCCATCCCCTCGCCAAGTCTAGGAGATTCTTTAAGTTGATCTACTATTTGAAAGTGGCCGTTTTCTTTAACGTCCACAAGTATTAATCTAGCAGTATTTGAGCCTAAGTCGATAATTGCAATTTTTTCCAAGTCTATCACCATACCAATAATTTTTTTTATATTATAACACATAATTTTTATTTTGTATAGATGTTTTATAAATTTTTGTGCAATTTTTTAGATAAAAAAATAAAAAATTTTTCAAAACGCTATTTTAAAATAATTTTGAACAC
>JAZOMV010000076.1:0-17591 GCA_045654165.1 Christensenellaceae bacterium | reverse complement strand
TTGCGCCTGCACCACCAAACATGCCAACTCTATAAGTTTTACTGTTGTCTTCAGTATTAAAGAAGAAAGAAATCGTACCTTTGGTATGCCCAGGTGTTTCTAAAAACTCAATAATCGTATTGCCAAGAGCAAGCGTATCTTTATCTTTAACCTTTATGTCGGCAACAAAAAATTGTTTAGCCTTTTCGTAATCTTCAATGCCTATAATAGTTTTTGCGTTAGACATTTCGGCTAATGCTTTAGTTGCTTCCGTATGGTCACGATGCCAATGCGTATTAATGATATATTTAATATCTTCTGGCTTAAACCCTAATTTATATATAGAACTTACAACCAAATAAAACGTGTTTGCGTAGCCTGGATCTATTAATATCAACCCGTCGCCCGTGTCTATAAGATGGGCTGATGCTTGAAAAGTGCCCACGAAATAAACGTTGCCTATAATTTTAAACGGTTCTATTTTCCCTTCCCAAGGGTTTTCTATTTTTCTTCTTTGAAACATAATATTTAATCCTTTTTTATATTTTAACATGTAAAAAAAGTTTTTTCAAGTTTAAAATAAAATTTGCAATTCGTAAATATCTTCAAAATAAATTTTTTCATTATCAATTTCAATAAATTTATACGCATTGTCAATCAAGTTAACCCTTCCCGTTTTCACAACACTACGAAAATTATTATAATACTCTAAACATAATTTAGTTCCCTTTTTAACCTTAACCAAAGCCAACGAAATCTTTTCTGCCCTATCGTCGTTTATCTCTTTCTTGGTTTCTTGCAATCGTCTTAACTCTCTCTTTTTTAGTGCTTTAGACAAACCTTTCATTGCGTCAAAAGGTTGAAATTGCTTAGCTCTTTGTTGTCTTGTCATTAAAACCTGCACGATGCCCTCCTATAAAAGAATTCCTTTCTCGCTGTGTTGCCTCAGAAAGATAATTAACGCCTCGTAATATTGAATTTTTGCCGTATTTATCGACTATATCAAGCACGGCTTCTTCTGCGTTTTTTTCCTTTTTTATTTTAGGTAAATCAGAAAACAAATCATACCCCTCGCATCTCATATCGCAAACTTCTGGAAAAACTACTGCAAGTTTACGAATAGGCATACTTTTATCGGTAGTTTCTTCAAACACTTTAATAGCGTAATCTTTTATACAAGAATAAAGGTTTGTAGTTGTGGTCATATTTATTATTTTTCCCGTAAGGTCGTGCGTACCGAACGAATACCCAACGAAAACGCCTACTTTATAAGTTACGACTTCTCTACGCATCATTTCGTGACAGCCGTTTAATATCATTTCATTTATAACCGTTTTAGCCTCGTCAAAAGAATAATCTCTAGACAATATTTGAGAAAAAGAAACTTGTTTGGATTTCCCTTTATAATTCTTAATATCCTCCATAAGGCAACTCTCTTTCCCCCAAGCATGATCTATAAGAAGTTCGGCATTAACGCCAAAAATTTTATAAAGTCTTTCTTCTGGGAATTTTGCAATACCTTCCATATCGAAAATACCATATTTTTCAAGTCTTTTAGCCGTACCTTGCGCAATTTGCCAAAAATCCGTTATCGGTCTATGTTTCCAAAGTGTTTTTCTATACAAATCTTCATCTAGATATCCTATATGGTCGTATGAGTGTTTCGCCGTAATGTCTAACGCAATTTTAGCAAGATACAAATTAGTACCTATCCCCACACTAGCAGGGATACGTTGTTCTTTAGCGATATCCATAACAAGTTTTTTTGCAAGCGCTTTCGGTGTGATTTTGTAAAGTTTCAAATAGTCTGTAACGTCTATAAACGCTTCGTCTATCGAATAAACGTGAATATCCATCGGTGAAAAATAATTAAGGTAAATATCGTAAATATCTGCTGAATATTCTATGTAAAGTTGCATTCTTGGCAACGCTCTTATAAAATCTAAGTTTTTGGGTATATCCGATAACCTACAACGATTTTTTATCCCTAACGATTTCATTTTAGGGGTTATTGCAAGACAAATAGCATTTTTACCACGAAATTCATCTACAACGGCAAGATTAGTTTCAAAAGGATTAAGTCCCCTTTCGGCACATTCTACCGAAGCGTAAAAAGATTTCATATCAATACAAAAATAAGTTCGTTGTTTCATTTTAGCACCAAATACAAACATTTGTTCGTGTTTTTATTTTATCAAAAAAAGGATGTTTTGTCAATCTTGTAAAAATCAAATTAAGAAAAAACATCTGGAAATTTTTAACAATTTATGTAGCTTGAAAATTAAAAAAATTTTAAAAAAATTAAGTATATGCTTTTATATAATTGTAATTTATAAAGTTATTTGCTATAATATTTAAGTAAACAGGCGTTTACGATACAAATTTACAAATTTTTTTAAAGAGGAAATAAAAATGGAAAAAATCTACACAGGTAAAACTAAAGACGTTTACAAACTTGAAAACGGCAACGTTATGCTTAAATTCAAAGACGATTGCACCGGTAAAGACGGCGTTTTCGATCCAGGTGAAAACACGGTTGGCTTAACCATTGAAGGTATCGGTAAGGCAAATCTTAAATCTTCTGCTTATTACTTTGAATTACTTAAAAAAGCAGGCATTAAAACTCACTACGTTTCTGCTGACGTTGACAACGCTATGATGGAAGTTCTCCCCGGCAAAGTTTTTGGTCATGGTCTTGAAGTTATTTGTCGTCTTGTTGCTACCGGTAGTTTCATCCGTAGATACGGCGAATATATTAAAGACGGCACGGTTATTCCCGGTGGATACGTTGAATGCACCTTTAAGAACGACGAAAAGGGCGATCCCCTAGTTACAGCAGAAGGGCTTGAAGCACTTGGCGTTATGAGTATGGAAATGTTCAATAGCATGAAAGAACAAACCTTAAAAATCACCAAAGTAGTTGCAGACGACCTTAAAACTCTAGGTTGCGATCTTTGGGATATTAAGTTTGAATTTGGTTACAACAATAATGAAGTTATCCTTATTGACGAAATTGCTTCTGGCAACATGCGTGTTTACAAAGACGGCAAAATCGTTGACCCCGTTGAACTTACAAAACTCATCAATAATAGATAATCTATTTATAACACAAAAAAGTCACCAAACGGTGACTTTTTTTATTTTATTCGATAATTATAATATTTCTTCAATCAACCCCAAATCCCACAAAAGACGAGAAAGCACGTACTTATCTCTAATATCTTTAGTTGCTTTAAGTGTTAACGATAAATCGCAATCTCTTTTTTTATAAAACGTACTTTTCTACTTTTAAGAAAGCTTGGTCTATAAGAGCATCAACGTCTAACTTACTTTCTGCTCTCTTAACCCTTTCTAAATCCGGCTTTATCGCTGGGAATTTAGGCAAGAAAACCGTGCAACAATCTTCATAAGGAAGAATAGACGTTTCATAGGTGTCTATTTTTCTAGAAATTTCTATAATATCTATTTTATCAAACATGATAAGTGGTCTTAAAACAGGCATTGTGACAACCGAATTAGAAGACGTTATACTTTCTATTGTTTGGCTTGCAACTTGACCAAGACTTTCCCCTGTAATAATCGCTTGATCGCCTTGTTGTTTTGCAAGTCTTTCTGCAATACGCATCATAAACCTACGCATTAAAGTAATCATATATTCTTCTGGACATTTTTCGTGAATTGCTTCTTGAATATGTGTAAAAGAAACAACGTATAAATTCACGCCACCGTTAAATTCACCTATTTTTTTCGCTAAATCTATAACCTTTTCTTTAGCAGCCTCACCGGTATAAGGAAAACTATGAAAATGTATGCAATCTAACTTCATACCACGTTTACAGGTTAAGTATCCGGCAACGGGGCTATCTATACCACCAGAAAGCAACAACAAGCCTTTACCAGCAGAACCCACGGGCATGCCACTTATACAATGAACTATTTCATTATACACAAAGGTCTTTTTATCTTCACGAATATCAACGAAAACAGTAAACGAAGGGTTTTTAACGTCAACGGATAAATTTTTGCCATACAATTCTAAAAGTCTACCACCTAAAAGCATAGACGTTTCCATAGAATTTGGCGAAAAAGTTTTATCTGCACGGTTTGTTACCACTTTGAAAGTACCCGTTTTATCTTTACAAAGTTCGCTAACTGCTGAAAAAATACTTTCAAATTCATTTTCGGCAACCAACGCTCTACTAAAAGTGTGGATACCTGCAATTTTCTTCAATTTTTCAGTGATTATTTCATAATCTAATTCGTCAAAATCTTCTATTACGTATCTACCACGCAAAGCAGTAAAAGTAAAATTCAAACCTTTGAGCGAACGCTTAATATTTTCTTTTAATAATTTTTCAAAAAATCCACGGTTTTTACCTTTTAGATGTATTTCGCAATATCTAATAATAATAGCACTTTTCATTATTTCATTATTCCTTTAAGTTTACTTACAACTTCGTTTAATTTATCTGCAACCTCAATAGCATCGTCAAGGGTGTTTTCAGGCGAAAAACTAATTCTAATTACACCGTCTAAAACCTTTTCGTTGTAACCACACGCCTCTATAACTCTGCTATATCTATTTTTAGAAGAACACGCAGAGCCGTTGCCAACGATTATCCCAAGAGTTTCTAAAGCATGCATAACAACTTCGCCACGAAGTCCTATTGCAGAGATGGTTAAAACGTAAGGGCTAGCATTTTCCGACGAAATAATCTCAAACTTTTCTTTATCAAGTCTTTCAAGCACGGTGTTTTTCATTTGAGTTACTTTTTGGTAATTTTCTCTTATTAAAGAATATTTTTCAATTCCTGCAAATTCAAAAACTTTTATTCCAAAAACGTTTTCCGTACCACTTCTTATACCGTTTTCTTGCCCACCACCGAAAATAAGTGGCGTTAAATTTACGCCTTTTCTTTTAATTAAAGCGCCCACGCCTTTTAATCCACCGATTTTATGTGCACTAATAGCATAAAAATCAATATCTTGGGATAACCTAAATGGTATTTTACCATAAGCCTGAACACCATCTACGTGAACGATAGTTTTTTTATTGATCGATTTAGCAATTTTTGCTATCAAGTTAACGTCATTGATAGCACCCGTTTCATTATTAACGTGAACAACAGATAAAAAATCAACCTTATTTTCTTCTAAAATAGTTTTTAATGATTGCAAATTAACGCTACCATCTTTATTAAGATCAGCATAAAAAACCGTTTGTCCACGCTGTTTTAATTCGTTAAAGCACTTATAAACGGCAGAGTGTTCGCCCTTTGTCGTAACAAAAACACCACGTTTAACAGAACAAAAAATCGCCGTATTATCACTTTCCGACCCACAAGACGTAAAAATTACTTCACAATTAGTTGCCCCTAAATTTTTCAAAACGCTTTCTTTTGCATTTTTTATTTCCCTTGCAGTATTTAATCCTACTTGATATAAAGCCGAAGGATTGAAATAACGTTCCGTATTAAATACGCTTGCTTTTTCTAATGCCGTTATTGACGGTTTAGTTGTTGCGGCGTTGTCTAAATAAATCATTTATAATCACCTTCTAAAACTTGTCTGCCTGCAAAACGCAAAACGTGAACCATAAACGTTTCTGTACATTCAAAAATTAAAAGATATTTTTCAGTAGAATTAACAACCATATAGAAAAAATCTTTTCCCGTATCGGGCGAAACGTTTGAAGTTAATATCATTTTACTTATATTTGGCATGTTATAATATTTATTAAAAGTTTCGCTATCGTATTTACCTATTTTTTCTATTTGATTAGTTTCAAAAGACATAACAAAACGACGTTTTACGTTTGCTATAACTTTAGAAATTCTTATAGAACCTGTTACAAAAGTATAGTCGTAATCAACGTAAAACTTATTCTTGATCTTATTCAACATTAAGCCTGAAAAAATGAAAATTGCAACAGGAATTAAAATGATAACAATATTAATCAAAATAGCCTTGATATCTCCGTTGAATTCCCAAAACAAAATCACTATTAAAAGCCAAAAAAACAAACATACGAACGATAAAATAGAAAAAAACTTAAAAACACTATACTTAAATTTTGCACTCTTTTCATCAATCGTTCTTGCCGATTCTTCATAAAATACTTCTTGCATAAAAAACTCCGTTTATTTTAATTTTACTATTGTAACACCGTTCTCGCCTTCACCATAACGGCCACGTCTGAATTCCAAGACGTTTTTATCGGTTTTTAGGAACGTTCTAATCTCTTTAAGAAGAATCCCCTCACCAACACCATGTACGATTTTTACTTCTTCTAATCCGTTCATAATCGCTTGATCTAAAAAATTTCTAACGTCTTCAACGGCTTCAAGAGAAGTTTTACCTATAACGTTTATTTCACTCTTAGCGTTTAACGGCGAAGTGTTTTTGAAAATTTGAACCTTTTCTTTTTTAATTTTTTCTTCTTCACTATTATAAAGATCGGATATTTTTACAACCGTTTTAATGTTACCGATCAATACTTCTGCTTCGCCTTTTTTATCCTTTAAAGACAATAATTTAGCATAAGCCCCAAGCGAATTAACGTAAACCTTATTGCCGATTTTTAATTGTGATTTAGTCGGCTTAATTAGTTCGTACGGTCTATCGTCATTTTCAGCATCTAAATATCTACTATTCTTAAGCCTGTTTTTTAATTCACTAGCCTTAAAAACGTCACGACTTTCAAGTTGAGCATTTTTAAGTATTTTTTTAAGTTCAAAAATAATTTCTTCTGCTTCTGAAAGTTTATCTGCAACGATACGCTTAGTTTCTTGTTTTGCGTTTACGTATATTTTTTCACGCTCTTTTACGATTTTTTCTTTTTCTAACTTAATATTTTCTAATTCTAACTCTCTTTCTCGTTTAATTGAGTTCAACTCGTCGGAAAGTTTTTCAGCGTCACGCCTTACGATTTCGGCCTTTTTTAGAACGTTTTCAAAATTAACTTGTTTATCTGAAAGCAGCAAAAGCGCGTCGTTTATTACAGAACGCTCTAAACCCAAGGTTTTAGCAATTTCAATAGCGTTAGAAGATCCTGGTATTCCTATATTAAGTTTATATAAAGGTTTAAGTGAAACGGCATCAAATTCCATTGATGCGTTTTCAATTTTAGTACTTTCAACTGCAAATTCTTTTAGCCTAGAATAGTGCGTTGTAATGATACCAAAACACCCACAATTTAGTAACTTCTTTATAACGGCAAGTGCAAGTGCGCTACCTTCTTCAGGATCAGTTCCAGCACCAATTTCATCAAGCAAAACCAAACTGTTGTTATTGACGTTATTAATGATATTAATAATATTTTTAATATGCGAAGAAAAGGTGGATAAATTTTGTTCAATACTTTGTTCGTCGCCTATATCGCAATATATATTAGAATAAACTGCAATTTGAGATTCTTCTTCTGCTGGAATATAAAGCCCACTTGAAGCCATAGCCGAAAATAATCCCGTAAGTTTTAGTGTTACTGTTTTACCCCCAGTATTTGGACCTGTAATGAGTAAAAAATTATATTTTTCACCAAACTGAACGGAAACAGGAACAACCTTATCTATTGAAATTAAAGGATGTCTGCCTTTTTTTATCAACATAACGCCATTGCCGTTAAGCAAAGGCTTAGTACACTTGTTCTTATAAGAATATTCTGCACGAGCAAAATATCCGTCTAACTCTGAAAGATTTTCAGCGTTATATCTAATCCCATCAGACATGTATGAGATTTTATTAGTAAGTTCACTAAGAATTCTAAAAATTTCTTCTCTCTCATCAAAAATAGCACGTTTAAGTTCGTTATTAAGTTCCATAACGTGTTCTGGTTCAATAAACACGGTTGCTCTTGATGCAGATTGATCGTGTATAAAACCTTTTACTAAACTTCTATATTCACTCTTAACGGGAATTACGTATCTATCTTGACGCATTGTGACAACGCTATCTTGAAGATATTTACTTAAACCACCACGCATATAAGAATTAAGTTGATCTCTAATTCTAGCATTAAGAGTAGAAATACTTTTTCTTATGGAATAAAGTTTTGGGGATGCGTGATCACTAATTTGATCTTCAGATATGATTTTATCAGCAATTTCTTTTTCAAAATCTTGATTAACGTAAAGTCTACCAACTAATTCTTTTATATCGGTAAGACTACTATCATTAATAGATTCTATAGAATTTTTTGCTATGCGAGCGCTTTTTAAGTTAGCCGTTACCCTTAAAATTTCAACGATATTAAGCGTACTTCCTAAATCGGCACGTTTAAGTTCATCACTTACGTCGTCAAAATAATATACACCACCAACACTATGCTTAAAAAGATAAGTATACGCTTCGTCTGTCTTTTTTTGTAAGGATAACGCATCTTCAAGCGTGGTTAAAGGCACGAAAGAACGTAAATATTCTTTCGTGTGCTCTAACACGGCATATTCTGCAACCGTTGACATTATTTTGTCATATTCGATTGCTTTTAATGTTTTTACTGAAATCACTATCTTAAATCTGCATTAACTTTTTCTTTCAATGCTGAAAGAATAGTTTTTATAACCTGATCAATTTCTTCAACGTTGAGCGTTCTATCGTCTGCAACGAAAACAAGATTAAACGCCATACTCTTTTTGCCTTCACCAACTTGTGCGCCTTGATAAATATCAAACAATGAAACTTTGTCAAGATATTCACCACCGTTTTCTTTAATAACGTTAACGATTTCAGCACAAAGAACACTAGTATCAACCGTAACGGCAAGGTCTCTTTCAACCGTCGGAAATTTAGAAATGTTCTTAAACATAATTTTATCGTTAAACAACGTCTTTATAACTTCATAATCAAGTTCTGCACCGTAAACGGGCTTATCAACATCTAATTTTTCCATTAAAATCGGGTGAATTTGCCCAACGACACCAACAGATTTACCTTCAACGAATACTTCTGCAGAACGAGTTGGATGCATATATGGTTGAGTTGAAGCCTTAAACTCAATGCTTGACCCTGCGCAAAAATTATTCAATATACCCTCAACAACACCTTTGATGGTAAAGAAGTTTTCTTTTTCGCCAAAAACAACCAAAGAAAGCACTTCGTTTTCTACGGGAAGTTTTTCAAGAGGTAATTTTTCAGCATTATAAACCTTCGCAAGTTCAAAAAGTCTACCACTAAAATTCTTTCTATTAATGTTATAAGATGCCGCTCTAACTGCTGATGGCAACAAAGAAGTTCTCATAACGGCAAGATCTTCGCCAAGTGGGTTAATTAATTTTATAAACTTATACTTATCTGAATTTTTATCAAGACCGAAAAGATCGTATTCTTTTTCCGAAACGAAAGAATAGTTAATCATTTCATTAAAGCCGTAACCAACTAAAAGATCTTTTAACTTTTCATTTTTAACTTGTAGTTCAGTCAACCCACCGTTGGTAATAGAACAAGTTTTAAGAAGTGTTGACTCAATATGATCGTAACCGTATTCCCTGATAATTTCTTCTGCAATATCAGGATAACTTTCCATATCTTCTCTAAACAATGGAACTGTTACTGAAATATTATCCCCGTCAACTTTAGTTTTAAAAAATAATCTTTCTAAAATATCCACTATTTGTTGTTCAGGCACGCAAATACCTAAAACACCGTTAATTTTTGTAAAAGTGGTTTCTATAACCTTTTCTTTTATATCTTCACATTTTAAGTCGTAAACGTCGTTTGCAATCTTCCCACAACCAAGTTTATCTATAAGATTTAATGCACGATTAAGACCTATTTCCGTTGAATAGTAATCTACACCTTTTTCAAATCTAGACGAAGAGTCGGATCTTTGACCAAGCGCTCTTGAAGTTTTTCTTATGTTATCTCTAGAAAATTTAGCCGATTCAAAAACAATATTAACGGTATCGTCTTTAATACCACTATTAAGTCCACCCATAACACCTGCAAGAGCGACGGGCTTAACCTTATCACAAATAACAAGATTACCGTCGTTAAGGTCAAATTCTTTTTCGTCAAGAGTAACGATTTTTTCACCGTCAACTGCTCTTCTAACAATTATTTGGTTTCCATTTAAATCTTTTAGATCAAACGCATGCATAGGTTGACCGATTTCAAGCAAAACGAAATTCGTTATGTCAACTATATTATTAATAGAACGTAATCCCATTGAGAAAAGTCTTCTCTTTAACCATCTAGGCGATTGTTCTATTTTAATATCGCTAACGTATCTTGCCATATATCTTTGACAAAGATCAAACGTTTTGTTTTCAACCTTAACAACGTCTAAAGTTGATATGTCGTCAGCAACAGAATATGTTAAATCAGGCATTTTTAACGGCTTATTTAATACTGCCGATACTTCTCTTGCTAAACCTAAAATAGATTGACAATCAGGACGGTTAGCCGTTACGTTAATATCAAACATAACGTCTTCAAGATCTAGAAGTTTTTTAACTTCAACACCTAACGGGAAAGTATTGTCTAATATTAAAATTCCGTTTACGGAAGCCCCTTCATACCAATCGTCGTTTATGCCAAGTTCTTCGCCACTACAAAACATACCTTGAGAAGGAAGACCTCTTAATTCGCCGTTGTAAATCTTTTCACCATTAAAAAGAGTTGCACCGTCTAATGCAACGGGTACTGTTGCGCCAACAAAAATATTAGTTGCCGCCGTTATGATTTGAAGTTTACCAAACTCACCGGCATCTACTTGCGTAACCGATAATTTATTAGCATTAGGATGTTTTGCTATTTCAAGAATTTTACAAGTAACTATTTTTTCTATATGTTTACAAACGTAAACCATTTCTTCAACTTCAAAGCCACAAGAAAAAAGTTTTGCTTGAAGTTCTTCTGGCGTACAATCTATATCAACGTAATCTTTTAACCAAGAAAGTGGTGCTTTCATAATTTATCTCCTATCAAATTGTTTTAAGAATTTAAGGTTGTTTTCAAAAAGAGTTCTAATATCAGATATTCCGTATTTTATCATTGTAATACGTTCAATACCAAGCCCGAAAGCAAGACCGGAATATTCGTTAGAATCAATTCCACTCATTTCTAAAACCTTTTTATTAACAACGCCTGCACCTAATATTTCTATCCACCCTGTACCTTTACAAAGGCTACAACCTTTTCCGTGACATTTACAGCAAGTAACGTCAACCTCAACACTTGGCTCAGTAAACGGGAAATACGAAGGTCTAAAGCGAGTTTTTGTGTCCGAATCAAACATGATTTTAACAAACTCATCTAATAAACCTTTCAAATCGCAAAGAGAAACGCCTTTATCAACAACTAAACCTTCTATTTGGTGGAACATAGGCGAATGCGAAGCATCGTCGTCTGCCCTATAAACTCTACCCGGACTTAAAACCTTAATAGGTGGCTTTTTATTTTCCATAGTTCTTACTTGCCCTGGCGAAGTATGTGGTCTTAGCAAGATATTATCCGAAATATAAAAAGTATCTTGCATATCTCTAGCAGGATGGTCTTTGGGGATATTGAGCGCTTGGAAGCAATAGTAGTCGGTATCAATTTCCGGACCTTCAAAAACCTCAAAGCCCATACCACAAAAAGCATTGAGAATTTTATTTTTAACGATATTTAACGGGTGAATACTACCATTTTCAACCAAAACACCGGGAAGCGTAACGTCAACGGCTTCACTCTTGAACTTTTGATTAAGTTCTTCTTGTTTCAAAAGTTCTTCTTTAGCGTTAAAATATCCAGAAATTTCTTCTTTCAATTCGTTTACCATTTTACCAAAACTTGCCCTTTGGTCAGCAGGCACGTCTTTCATACCACGAAGAAGTGCTGTAACTTCACCGTTTTTGCCAACGTATTTAGCACGCAAATCGTTGAGAGTTCTAGTACTTTCAATTATTTCAAGTTCTTCTTTTGCCTTTTGTTTTAGCAACTCAAATTTTTCTTGCATAAATTTCCTCCAAAAAATAAAAAGACGCCCCTAAATAGGGCGTCTATAAACGCGATACCACCTAATTTATCTAAAGTAAATTTTAGACCTCAAAATTTTATAACGGAAATTACCCGACGCAGTCTACTCGTCACCTTTCAATGCGCAACTCCGAAGTGAATATACGTTATCGTCTATAAAAAATCTCTCAGCCACGGATTTTTCTCTCTTAATAAACGGTTTCTAACGCTTTGATCTTCATCACAGCCTTTCAAAATCTTTTATATTATAAAAGAATTTTCAAGTATTGTCAAGGATTTAATCTATTTTATACAGTAAATCAATTAAAGATGTCGCCACTTAAATAAACTTCAGGCACTTTACCAACTAAAACCGTTTCGTTAATCAAAACTGAAGTATTAGATTTTATAACTTTATTCGTCAATGGTAACTCTATAGACGTTGTTGTATAAACGTTTACGTAAATAGAGTGTAAAGTTTGATTGACGCCAACGGACTTAAACTGAGAATCAAATTCACAAACAACGCTAGACACGTTAAGAGTTCTTAAATAAACGGGTTTTCCGTACCCAGAAAAAACACCTATTCCCGTAAAAGCAAAAGTTGGAACGGGAACGCCTTTGTCTAATTTGTTTTTTAATAATTCCGAAGTCGCTGTCGCAATTTCTCTACTAATTAAATTTACCTTAAACGAATTAGTCGTCATATACACAATTTCGCCGGCTTGATTTTTTTCAGTATTAACCAAATCGACATACTTAATTTCTTGTGATAAGGAATTTAGAATGCTTTCGTTAACAGCCTCTGTGCTATACGAATAAGCGTAGTCACAAGATATGGAAATTAATTGTTTATAAACGGAATTTCTATAAAACAAAATTAATAGTAAAACTATAAAAAAGATCAATAAAGTTGAAAAAAATCGCTTTTTCTTAAAGCGAAATTTTTTCTTTTTATAATACACGTTATACTTAACACATTCTATCATATAAATAGAATATTAATTGTTAATTCTTTTTAGACTTAGATTTAAAAATCAATGAAATTATATATCCAAAAACTATTGCCGAAGTAATTCCCATACCTGCAGAAGTAATACCACCCGTAATAGCCTTAAAAAGGCTTTCTTTAGCACCTTTCATAGCCCCGTTAGCTAACAAATACCCAAATCCTGAAATAGGCACGGTAGCACCTGCTTGAGCGAAATCAACTAAATATTGATATAGCCCCACCGATTGAAAAAGCACCCCTAAAAGCAAAAACAACACTAAAATTTTACCTGCAGTAATTTTTGTATAATTGATTAATACTTGCGCAAAAGTACAAATCGTACCACCAACCAAAAAGACTTTGCAAAAAGTTAAAAATATTCCCATTTACACCTCCACAACAACGGCATGAGCAATGCCCGGTATACTTTCACCTTGTTGAGATGAAACCGACGACAATAAAGCACCTGTCGCTATAAGTAAAATCTTTTTAAGTTTTTTACTCTTTAATTTCTCAAATAAATATGAACAAAAAACAACAGCGCTACAGCCTGCGCCACTGCCACCTTGATATTCGTCTTCACATATATTATAAATTATTTCGCCACAATCTACGTGTTGTTTTTCAATATCAAAGCCTTTTTCCCAAACCAAATCCTTAAACACTCTAGATCCTAACGCACCCAAGTCCCCTGTTACTATAAGATCGTAATCGGTTTGTTTGCTATTAGTTTCCCTAAAATGAGTAAGTAGCGTATCTGCGCAAGCGGGCGCCATTGCCGCACCCATATTGTTTGTATCTACTACGCCGTAATCAACAACTTTACCAACCGTAGCACAAGTAATTTTAGGCCCTAAACCACGAGAAGATATTACGCATGCGCCACTTCCAGTTACAGTCCATTGAGATTGCGGTGGTCTTGTACAACCAAGTTCAAGTGGGTATCTATATTGCCGTTCTGCCGAAGAAAAATGGCTACTAGACGAACAAACGATATTCTTCATATATCCACCGTCAATAAGAGTAGAACCTAAAATTAACGATTCAACGAAAGTTGCACAGGCATTATAAACACCTAGATAGCCGAAATCAAAATTTCTTGCACTAAAAGTAGATGCAACTATTTGGCTTAACAAGTCGCCTGCAATCATACAATTTATATCAGAAATCTCTCTGCCTGAATTTTTAATTGAATTTTTGATTGCCGTATACATCATTTTAGTTTCGGCTTTTTCAAAAGTGTTTTCGCCAAACATGTCGTCAATAAGTTTTTTGTGTATATATTCGCCTATACTACCCGAACTTTCTTTCGGACCTGCAACGGTGTAAGTTCCCGTAATAATTGGGGTATTCTTAAAAAAAATCGTTCTCATAATTAAAATATCCTAAAACCAACAAAATAAAGCAATCCTACCAAAACGCTACTTGCCACACCAAAAACTATTATAGGTCCGGCAACCACGAACATTTTAGCAGCAGTACCATAAATAAATCCCTCAGTCTTAAACTCTACTGCGGGCGAAACGACCGAATTTGCAAAGCCCGTTATGGGAACAATAGAGCCCCCACCTGCATATTTACCTATTCTATCATAAACACCTAATCCTGTTAACAACCCACCAAGAAAAATCATTATCATAGAAACGTAGGCACTTAATTCATCACCTTTTAAATTAAACAAATCGCCTAAGACTAATCTTATTCCTTGACCGATACAACAAATTAGTCCACCCACCCAAAACGCCCTAAAAAGTGAACGAAACTGCTTTGTTCTTGGTGAAATTGCTTTTACGTATTCAAGGTAATTTTTATTTTGATATTTACTATTATTTTGCATTTTTATTATCCCTTTTAACAAAATCTTTTATTAAAGTTTCTCTTTCATCTAAATTTTTTAAGTATATTAAATCAATAGGTTTTCGCATAATACTAATATGGGTATATTAAAAATAAAATATACTAAAAAAAGCGATTAAAATTTTAATCGCATTTTTTCTATAATTTTATTCTCTAATCTAGATACTTGAACTTGAGATACACCTAAACTTTTAGCAATTTCGCTTTGTGTTCTATCCCTATAATATCTCAAAATAATAATTTTTTGTTCTCGTTCATTCAAACCGTCTATAATCGTTGACAAATGAATTTTTGTCAACATACTTTCTTCATCTTCAAAACTTGGTATTTTCTCTATTAATTCTTGCCCTTCGTCTTCGTCATCATATTTGTTATAAAGAGATAAAGGCATTTTTGCACTATCTAAGGCAAAAACTACTTCATCAGGTTGAACGGAAAATTTATTTGCAATAAATTCAATACTTGGCGAATCGTTATGAGCACATTGATACTCATCTATAAACTTATTAATTTTATTAGCAAGTATTTTAATTGATCGGGAAACTTTTATTACACCGTCGTCTCTCATAAATCTTTTTATCTCACCTATAATCATTGGAACGGTATACGTTGAAAATTTCACACCGAAAGAAGGATCAAAATTCTTTATCGCTTTCAAAAAACCTATACTTGCAATTTGAAACAAGTCGTCATATTCTACACCTTTTCCCTTAAATCTTTTAACGATACTTTTAATTAAAGGCGTATTGTTCTCAAAAATGATCTTTTTTGCACTTTCGTCGCCATTTTTTGCTTTTCTTAGGTAATCAAGAAGTTGTTCTTGTTCAAGCATTTGTTTCCCTTTTATCGTCTTTAATAATTTTTTTCATATAAATTCTCGTGCCACTATCTTTTAAAGAAACAACATTAATTTCGTCCATAAAACTTTTCATAATAGAGAAACCCATACCCGATCGTTCTTCATCAGATTTTGTGGTATAAAAGGGTTGCATTGCGTTATCAACGTCTTCAATCCCTATTCCATTATCACAAATATTTATATGTAAAACGCGATCAATTATCTCGGCATCTAACTCAATTTGTCCTACAGTATTTGGATAAGCGTGAACTATACAATTCGTAACGGCTTCGCTTACAGCAGTTTTTATATCTGCAATTTCAGACACGCTTGGGTTAAGATTAAGAACAAAACACGCAACTACGTTTCTAGCAAACGCTTCATTACAAGAAAAAGAAGGAAAAATAAGTTTTATTTTATTATTATTTTGCATAAAAATCTCCATATATAATAATGTATATTAGTATTTAGGCATAATAGCGTATAAGCCGGCAAGTTCTATAACACGTTCCACAACGACCGTTGCTCCTGTTAAAAAACAAGGAATATTAAACTGTTTAAGTTTTTTATACCTACCTATTAATAAGCCTATCCCCGTACTATCCATAAAAGTTAAACCTGATAAATCAAAAATAACAACTTTTACTGAAAGATTAGTAATAAGCAAATCGTCAAGAAGAACCTTACAACTATTTGCACTACATTCATCAAGTTCACCATAAAAGTAAACTGTTAATTCGTTATTTGTTTTTTTATATTTAATTTGCATGCTTACCCCCACAAGAAACGATTAAAAAAATAATAACACCTTATAAATAAAAAGAAATAAAACAATATGTAAAACTATGTATTTTTTTGTAAAAAACGGTTAATTAAAAAAAATTAAAAAAACATTAAAAAACCTATGAAAAATCGTTGACTTTTTTTTAGAATTATTATAATATATTAAAGCGTCGTGAATGAACGGGGTGTAGCGCAGTTGGTAGCGCACGTGGTTTGGGACCATGGGGTCGGGAGTTCGAGTCTCTTCACCCCGACCAATAGCAATTTCTTGGGTTGGTCTTGCGATGCATAAGGGCCTTTAGCTCAGTAGGTTAGAGCGGTCGGCTCATAACCGATTGGTCCGCGGTTCGAGTCCGTGAAGGCCCACCATAAATTTAATAATTTGGCCCGGTAGTACAGATGGTTAGTACGCCAGCCTGTCACGCTGGAGGTCGAGGGTTCGAGCCCCTTCCGGGTCGCCAAATGAAAATGCTTGTATATTTTACAAGCATTTTCAAAAAAACTTGTTTGCCTCGGTAGCTCAGTAGGTAGAGCAAGGGACTGAAAATCCCTGTGTCGGTGGTTCGATTCCGCCCCGAGGCACCAAAGTTTTTTGTTCAGTTTCACACTTTGCTGGTGTAGCTCAACTGGCAGAGCAGCTGATTTGTAATCAGCAGGTTGCGGGTTCGATTCCAGTCACCAGCTCCAAAACTTAATAAAATATGGGCAGGTTCCCGAGCGGCCAAAGGGAACAGACTGTAAATCTGTCGTCAGCGACTTCGGTGGTTCGAATCCACCCCTGCCCACCAAAATCGTTAGTGTTTATCTAGCGATTTTTTTGTTTTTATAGAGAAAGTAAAAATACTCGTGGATTCGAATTAGGAGAAAATTTGCATTGCAAATTCCCCAAAGGGTAAACAGTAGTTACCTACTGTTTATCGGGAGGCTCGAAAGAAGCGAATCCACCCCTGCCCACCAAGAGAAACCTAAATTTAAACACCTATGATTTGATTTAGGTTTTTTGGTGGACAGAGGTGGATTCGAACCACCGAAGTCAGAGACGACAGATTTACAGTCTGTTCCCTTTGGCCACTCGGGAACCTGCCCATATTTAGTTTAATAAAAAAATGGAGCTGGTGAACGGAATCGAACCATCAACCTGCTGATTACAAATCAGCTGCTCTGCCAATTGAGCTACACCAGCGTTTATATATCATTAAAAATGGTGCC
>JAZOMV010000075.1:0-35694 GCA_045654165.1 Christensenellaceae bacterium | reverse complement strand
AAGAGGTGTAAAATATTTAATTTTAAAAGGTCACACTGATTCAATTCAAAAATTCAAACAAATTTTGACAGAATTAGATATACCATTTACAAAATAAATTTAAGGCGAGCAGTTAAATGTTCGCCTTTTCTAAACCTATCGGGAGGGTTGTGTAAACCTATAAATTATAATCTTTTGGGTGGGCTAAAATGCTCCAAGCTTTTCGGGTAGTTTTACATACCTAATCTTCCGCCATTAGAAACCTAATTTGAACACCTTTCAAGTTAGGTTTTTATTTGCTTTTAAATACTCAATGCGATATAATATTAAAAGAAAGAAGCATAAAAAATAATTTGTATAATGCAAACTTTTTTAATTAGGGGTGTAAATGGAATTTTGTAAAAAATTACAAGAATTGAGAAAGCAAAAGGGGATAACTCAAGAAGAACTTGCTAAGGAATTGTTTGTTTCTCGCACGGCTGTTTCTAAGTGGGAATCTGGGCGAGGATATCCTAATCTTGATTCATTAAAAGATATTTCAAAATTTTTTGTCGTTTCGATAGACGAACTTTTGTCTTGTGGTGAAGTTTTGGCTATTGCTGAAGAATCGGAAAAAACAAAAACCATGCGGTTTCGTGATTTAGTGTTTGGATTACTTGATCTAAGCGTGTTAATGCTTTTCTTTTTGCCGTTCTTTGGACAAACTCGTGAAGGAATCGTATACGAAGTTTCACTTTTAAGATTAAATTTGATTTCGATTTATATTAAAGTTTTTTATTTTGTTATAATAACTGCTATTTCTTTGTTTGGTGTTTTATTTATGGTTTTAAATAAATTCAATGGTAAAACTTGGGTTTTAATAAAACACGCTACTTCTTTAATATTAAACGTGGTTGGCGTTTTAACTTTTATTATTACTAGACAGGTATACGTTGCAACTTTTTTGTTCGTGTTTTTAATAATAAAGAGTTTAATTCTCTTAAAAAAGTAACGACACGAAAAGTATCGTTATTTTTGCTATTAAATTCTTGATTTTTTATTAACCTTTTTTTATTATGTTTTTGGCTTAGGTCAAAACTATAAAGGAAGGTTTTTTTATATGAAAAAGAAGTTGTTTTTTACTATTTTGCCGTTTATATTTTTTGTTTTATGGACGATAAGTGTAAGTATTATTGACGTTAGATTAATAGGTCCTAACGAGTCTAAAGTAGGTTTTTCAACTATTAACGGTGCTTTACACGATTTTTTAGGCGTTAATATGTCGTTGTACGTTATTACGGATTGGTTAGGGTTAGTGCCTGTTGCTTTTGGCTTTGTGTTTGCTGTTTTTGGGCTAATTCAACTGTTTAAAAGAAAAAGTTTGAAAAAAGTTGATTTTGATTTGATAATGTTGGGTGTGTTTTATATACTAGTTGCTTTTTCGTATATTATTTTTGAAATTATTATAATAAATTTTAGGCCCGTATTGATTAACGGGGTGTTAGAAGTTTCTTATCCGTCTTCAACTACTTTATTAACCTTGTGTGTTATGGAAACAACACGTATTCAATTAAATAAAAGAATAAAAAATATAGGTTTGAAAAATTGTTGTCAAGCACTAATAATTAGCTTTATGGTCTTTATGGTTTTTGGTAGATTGCTTTCGGGTGTGCATTGGTTTTCTGATATTATAGGTGGGGTTTTACTAAGTTTATCATTGGTTAATTTTTATCGTTTTTTTGCTCGTTGTTAGTTGGTTTAATAGTGCAAGATTTACTGCAGTTTGCGAAGAGTAAACGTTCTAAATAAGGGTTGGTTTCGGAAAGTAAAAAATCGACAAATAAACGGACTTGGTAATTCTAATGCGATAGGTTGTTAATTTATGAAAAATAATCAAATAAAAATAGGCGTGGTAGTATGTATCATGCCTTTTTTATTTAGTTTTTTGTCTTTTTGCCATTGTTTACAATTGACTTTTTTTTATAATTAAAGTACAATATAAATATTGTACTATTTGTAGTTTTTTGGAGATTTGTAATGCTAGAAATAATTGATTACGCATTATTAGGCTTATACGTTATCGGGATGATCGTTATAACTATTTATACCAAGAATAGATCTAAAACCGTTAACGATTTTCTTCTTGCAGGTAAAAATGGGCTTAATGGTTGGATGAGTGCTTTTGCTTATGGGACAACTTATTTTTCAGCAGTTATTTTTATAGGGTATGCAGGTAAGTTTGGTTCGGCTTATCAACTTGCTGCTACTTGGATCGGTGTTGGAAATGCTTTGATCGGAGCTTTAATCGCTTGGAAAGTTCTTGCAAAAAGAACTAAGGTTATGACTTCAAATCTTTCAGCGAAAACAATGCCGGACTTTTTCTTTAAGAGATATGGTAGCAAAAATCTTAAAATTGTTTCTGCTATCGTAATCTTTATTTTCCTTATACCTTATTCTGCCTCGGTTTATAACGGGCTTTCTAGTCTTTTTGAAACGGTGTTCGGAATACCCGGTTGGATCGTTATGATTGTTCTTGCCGCTATTACTGCGCTTTATTTGTTTGTAGGTGGTTATTTTGCTACGGCATTGTCGGATTTTATACAAGGTATTATTATGATCGTCGGCGTAGTGCTTATGGTCTTATTCTTCCTTGGTAGTAAGCAAGTAAGTTGGAATGTTTCCGATTTAAATTGGTTTACTTTTGGTAGTGAAAATAAAGGTCTTTACGGCGACACGGTTTCATTACTTTCTCTTGTGCTTTTAACTTCTTTTGGCGTTTGGGCACTTCCACAAACAATACATAAATATTATACCGTACGTGACGACAAGGCTATTAAACAAGGAATGATTGTTAGCACTTTATTTGCTCTTATAATCGGGTTTGGCGCTTATTTTGTTGGTGGTTTAAGTAGTAAGTTTAATTTTGAAGGGGTTTCGGTAGATTATATCGTGCCTAAAATGTTGGCAAGTGGGGTTATTCCCGTTGGGCTTTTAGGGGTTATTGCCGTGCTTATTCTTTCGGCAAGTATGTCAACGCTTTCCTCGGTCTCACTTGCAAGTGCTTCCGTAGTTGCGATTGATTTATATAAAGAAAAAATCAATAAAGATGCTGATGATAAAAAAGTTAACACCGTAATGCGTGTTTTGTGTTTAGTTTTTATTGCTATTTCCGTTATTCTTGCTATTCTTAATGAGAAATTTAATCTTGCAGCCATTGCTTATCTTATGGGACTTAGTTGGGGGACTCTTGCTGGTTGTTTTATCGGGCCTTACGTTCTTGGCGTTTTGTGGAAAAAGGTTACGAAAACTGCTGCTTGGGTTTCAATCGTTAGTGGATTAATTCTTACTTTTGTATTGATTTTTGTGTTTGGATATTTTTCCCCAAATAGCAATGGATCGTTAGGGAATATTATTCAATATGGTGTTGGATGTTCGCCTATTATAGGTGTTATATGTATGGCTTTTTCAATGATTATTACTTTTATTGTTAGTAAGTTTACTAAAACACCTTCAGAAGATATAATTAATTGTGCTTTTGAAAAAAGTAACTAAGAGTGCTGTTGAGGAGTAAAAAATGATTTGGTCTAAAGAAGAAACTCTATCAAGAAAAGAAATTGAAGAAATTCAACTTGCTCGTTTGCAAGAAACCGTTAATCGTGTTTACGAAAAAGTTTTGCCATATAGAAAAAAAATGGACAAACTTGGGGTTAAACCTTCGGATATTAAGCAACTTAAAGATTTAGCAAAACTTCCGTTTGTAACCAAACAAGATATGCGTGATAATTATCCTTTTGGGCTCTTTACCGTTCCAAAGGATAAACTTGTTAGAATACATGCGTCAAGTGGCACTACGGGGAAACCAACTGTAGTAGGATATACTCAAGCCGATCTCGATACATGGACTGAATGTGTATCTAGAATTGCCTGCATGGGTGGTGCAACCGAAAAGGACGTTGCTCAAATTTGTTTTGGTTACGGTATGTTTACGGGGGCTTTAGGTTTACACTACGGTTTAGAAAAAATTGGTGCAACGATTGTTCCGTCTTCTACGGGTAACTCTGAAAAGCAAATTATGTATATGCAAGATTTTGGCACGTCGTTGTTGGTAGCAACACCGTCTTACGCTTTAAGACTTGCAGAAGTTGCTAGGGAAATGGGGTTAGATCCTGCAAAAGATCTTAACGTTAAAATCGGTCTTGTTGGAAGTGAACTTTTAACTGATGCAATGCGAGATGAAATGCATAAGTATTGGGGAAAAGATATGCTCGTTACTTCTAATTACGGCATGAGCGAACTTATGGGCCCCGGTGTTTCCGGTGAGTGTGAATATCTATGTGGTATGCATATTAACGAAGACTTTTTTATCCCTGAAATTATTAATCCTGAAACAGGGGAAGTGTTGCCTGAAGGTGAACAAGGTGAATTAGTTATTACTTGTATTAAAAAAGAAGGTTTGCCGTTAATTAGATATAGAACGAAAGATATTACAAGACTTAACTATG
Source organism: Christensenellaceae bacterium (assembly GCA_045654165.1). Lineage (GTDB taxonomy): Bacteria > Bacillota > Clostridia > Christensenellales > Borkfalkiaceae > UBA1259. The sequence goes on along the minus strand of JAZOMV010000075.1, from coordinate 31,234 downwards.
AAAAATGTAAGTGTGGTAGAACTTTCGTTCGTATGGATAATTTGTCTGGTAGAAGCGACGACATGCTTAAAATTCGTGGCGTAAACGTGTTCCCAAGTCAAATTGAAGAAGTTATCTTAAGTTTTTCAGAACTTGGTCCACATTACGAAATAATAGTTACTAGAGAAGGTTATAACGATAAACTTGAAATTAGAGTTGAACTTTTACAAGAAACGGACTCTTTCGGTGTTTTACAAAACTTAGCGAATAAAATCAAGTCAAAATTAAAAATTATTCTTGGGCTTGATGCCAAAGTTACGTTAGAATCGCCAAACACCTTACAACGTTTTGAAGGTAAGGCAAAAAGAATTAGAGATTTAAGGAGTAAATAATATGAGTGAAAAAATAATTATGCTTGGTAACGAGGCTATTGCTCGTGGTGTTTATGAGGCTGGGGTTAAAGTTTCAAGCGCCTATCCCGGTACGCCAAGTACGGAAATTAGTGAATCTCTCGCAAAATTTGATGAGGTATATACCGAATGGGCGCCAAATGAAAAGGTAGCAGCAGAAGTTGCTTTCGGTGCGTCTTTATCAGGGGTTAGAAGTCTTGCTTGCATGAAACACGTTGGTCTAAACGTGGCAAGTGATCCTCTTTATACTTTTTCTTATACAGGTGTTAACGGTGGTTGTGTAATCGTAGTTGCTGATGATCCAGGTCTTGCTAGTTCTCAGAACGAACAAGATACTAGAATGATTGCTAGAGCGGCTCACGTTCCCGTTTTAGAACCTGCAGATAGCCAAGAAGCAAAAGATTTTGTTAAATTTGCTTATGAACTAAGTGAAAAATACGATACTCCTGTTATTTTAAGAACTACTACTAAACTTTCACACTCTCAAGGTGTCGTTCAACTTTGTGATAGAGAAGAGGTTGATGATAAAGTTTATCAGAGAGATTTACGCAAGTACGTTATGATGCCGGCATCTGCTATTGGTAGACATCTTGTTGTAGAAGCTCGTGATAATAAACTTGCAGAAGACGGGGCGTCTTTTGCTATTAATAAAATGGAAATTAACGATACGGAAATAGGCTTTATTACGGCTGGTATTCCTTATCAATACGTAAAAGAAGTTTGCCCTAGCGCAAGCGTTCTTAAACTTGCTATGACCAACCCTTTGCCTAAGAAACTTATTCAAGAATTTGCATCAAAAGTAAAAACTCTTTACGTTTTTGAAGAACTTGAACCCGTTATAGAAGAACAAGTTAAATCTTGGGGTATTGAAGTTAAAGGTAAGGAATTATTTACAAGACAAGGCGAATACAGTTCTAATTTGTTAAAAAAGGTTTTGTTTAACGTTGAAGATCAAGTATTTGCCAAGGCTGAAGTTCCTAATCGTCCACCGATTTTATGTCCTGGCTGTCCACATAGAAGTGTTTTCTCAGTTCTTAACAAACTAAAAATTCATGCAGCTGGGGATATCGGTTGTTATACCTTGGGCGCAGTTGCGCCTTTAAGTGTTATCGACACTACTCTTTGTATGGGGGCAAGTATTTCTTCTTTACACGGTATTGAAAAGGCTAAAGGTAAAGAATTTATTAAGAATTGGGTTGCTGTTATCGGTGATTCAACTTTCTTACATACCGGTATCAATTCGCTTATTAATATGGTTTATAATAAGGCGACGGGAACTGTTATTATTCTTGATAACAGAACAACGGGTATGACGGGGCATCAACAACACGCCGCAACAGGTAAAACCTTAAAAGGTGAAGATACCTATGCTATCGATTTGGCTACACTTTGTAAGGCTGTTGGGGTTTCTAACGTTTTAGAAATTAATGCTTTTGACATTGAAACCTTAGAAAAGACCTTGAAAGAAACTGTAAACGGCGATCAATTAACTGTTATTATCGCAAAAGCACCTTGTGCACTTCTTAAAGGTCAAAAGTTCCCGTTCAAATGTGTTGCAAATGCTGAAAAATGCAAGAAATGTGGCATGTGCTTAAAGATCGGATGTCCTGCTATAACCAAGCAAGAAGATGGTACTGTTAAAATTGACGAAACAATGTGCAATGGTTGTGGGTTGTGTAAAAGTTATTGTAAATTTAATGCTATAGAAAAGGTGGAAAAATAGATGAAAGAATTAAACGTAATGGTTGTTGGCGTGGGTGGTCAAGGGACTTTACTTACAAGTAGAATTATAGGTAAAACAGCCTTAAACGCAGGATATGACGTTAAACTTTCTGAAGTTCACGGAATGGCGCAACGTGGTGGTAGCGTCGTTACATTTGTTCGTTTTGGCTCTCAAGTTAACGAACCTGTTGTTGAAGAAGGTTCGGCTGATATTTTAATATCTTTTGAAAGATTAGAAGCGTTAAGATATGCACATTTTTTGAAAAAAGATGGTAAAATTATCGTTAATGATTGCAGAATAGACCCTATGACGGTTGTTATAGGTGCAAGCAAATATCCTGAAAATATTCTTGATACGTTAAAATCTGAACACGACGTTAGCGTTATAGATGGACAAAAAATTGCAAAAGATCTTGGGAACAGTAAGGTTTTAAATTCAGTTGTATTAGGCTTGGCTGCTAAATTTATTGGGTTTACAAAAGAACAATGGTTAGATACAATTTATAAAACCGTTCCACCTAAAACCATTGAAATTAACGAAAAAGCATTTTTAGCTGGTTATAATTCATAAAGAGAGGATAACGATAATGATTTGGAATGAAGCTAAAGAGTGTATGAGTAGAGATGAATTAGCTAATCTTCAAAGCGCTCGTTTGAAAAAACTTGTTGATTACGTTTATCATAACGTAGAATTTTATCGTAAAAAAATGCAAAATCTAGGTGTTTTGCCCGGTGATATTAAGAGTATTGAAGATATAGATAAATTGCCGTTTACGACTAAAGACGATTTGCGTGACAACTATCCGTTTGGATTGTTTGCCGTTCCTCAGTCTGAATTAGTAAGAGTTCATGCTTCTAGTGGTACTACGGGTAAAGCTACTGTTGTAGGATATACAAGAAGAGATATTGATATATGGTCTGAGTGTGTTGCTAGATGTTTTGCAATGGCTGGTGTAACTAGAAACGATATAATTCAAATTGCTTATGGTTACGGACTTTTTACCGGTGGGCTTGGTGCTCATTACGGCGCAGAAAGGCTTGGGGCTTTGGTTGTACCTATGAGTACGGGTAATTCTAAAAAGTTGACGACAATGATGATTGACTTCGGCGCAACAGCTATTGCATGTACGCCTTCATATCTACTTCATTTGACCGAACTTTTAGAGTCGGAAGGTAAAATTAACGACGTTAAACTTAAATACGCAATTTGTGGTGCAGAGCCTTGGACTGAAAAAATGCATAAGGATATAGAAGAACGTCTTCACGTAAGCGCTCACGATATCTACGGTTTAAGTGAAGTTATGGGGCCGGGCGTAGCGTGTGACTGTAAGTTCCATAAGGGTTTACATATTTGCGAAGATCATTTCTTTCCGGAAATTCTTGATTCTGCAACACTTAAAGCTCAAGAACCTGGTAAGACGGGTGAGCTTGTTTTTACAACTCTTACTAAAGAAGGCTTGCCTTTGCTTAGATATAGAACCAAAGACTTGACTAGTATTGACTATTCTACTTGTGATTGTGGCAGAACTAGTGCCCGTATAAGTAGGTTTAAGGGTAGAGTTGACGATATGTTAATTATTCGTGGCGTAAACGTTTTCCCAAGTCAGGTTGAGGCTGCTTTGGTTGACGTTGAAGAAGTTTCACCACACTATATGATTATCGTTGATCGTGTAAATAACCTTGATACTTTAGAAATTCAAGTGGAAATTAATCCTCAATATTTTACTGATGAAATTAGAGGGATTGAAGCGCTTACTAAAAAGATTTCACACGTTTTATCGCAAGCTCTTGGATTAAATCCTAAAGTTAAAATTGTTGAACCACAAACCTTGGTTAGAAGCGAAGGTAAAGCAGTTCACGTTGTTGATAAAAGAAAATTATATTAATAGGGGGAAATATATATGTTTGCTAAACAATTATCAGTTTTTATTGAAAATAGACAAGGTAGACTTGGGGAAGTTTTAAACGTTCTTAAAGCTAATAACGTTAATATTTTATCTATGAGTTTGGCTGATACTACTGAATACGGATTGTTGCGTTTGATTGTTAATAATCCAGAATTAGGTAAAGAAAAACTTACTTCTTGTGGTTTTTCTACCATGCTTACAAACGTTTTAGTTCTCAAGATTACACATGAATCGGGTAGCCTTCAAGGTGTATTAGGACTTCTTGCTGAACAAAATATTAACATTGAATATATGTATGGTTTATCTATCGACGGGGAAGAAGCGTCAGTTGTTCTTAAGGCAACCGATCTTGCTAAAGCAGAAAATATTTTGCTTGAAAAAGGTGTAAAGACTTTATCTTCTGACGATATTCTTTGTTTGTAATATGATTGTTGATTTTCATACACACGTTTTTCCCGATAAAATTGCAGAGAGAACTATAGGTGCTCTAGCAAGTAATTCAAATAATAAAGCTTATTCCGATGGTACTGTTGACGGTTTGTTAAAAGCAATGGAAAGGGCTAATGCTGATATTTCAGTCGCATTGCCGGTGCTAACTAAGGCGTCTCAGTTTGAAACCGTTGCTAAATTTGCAATAGAAATTAATTCTAGATTTGCAAGTAATAATAAAATCATTTCTTTTGCAGGTATGCATCCTGATTGTGATGACGTTGAGAATAAACTTTTATATTTAAAAGAAAACGGGATTAAGGGAATAAAGATTCATCCTGATTATCAAGAAACTTTTATAGATGATCCTAAGTATATTAAAATTTTACAAGTTGCAAAAGAACTTGATTTGATCGTTGTTACGCACTCGGGAATTGATGACGGGTATAAAGGAAAACCTGTTAGATGTCCCGTTGATAAAGTGCGTAAAGTTATTGAAAAAGTTGGTCATAAAAAGTTTGTTTTAGCCCATTATGGCGCACATAAACAATGGGAAGAAGTACTTGATTTTATTTGCGATTTTGATGTTTATTTTGATACGGCGTTTACTCTACACGAGATAGACGAAAAACTGTTTAAAAATATCTTAAATAAGCACGGCGAAGATAAAATTTTATTTGCTACGGATAGCCCTTGGCGAGATATTAAGACGGACGTGGATATTATAAAAAGTTTCAATTTGGGTGAAGAAATTGAAAAGAAAATCCTTTATAAAAACGCAATAAAACTTTTGGGGTTGTAATTTATGGATATTAATGCAAAGGCTTATGCTTTAGGTAGTAAGCGTTCTATTATTAGAGAAATATTTGAATATAGTAAGGTTAGAGGGGCTGAAATTGGAAAGGAAAACGTTTTTGATTTTAGTCTTGGTAATCCTAGTGTTGAGCCACCAGAAGAAGTTGGTGCAGTTTTAAAAAATTTACTTAAAACTGAAAATTCAGTTTTATTGCACGGTTACACTTCGGCTCAGGGCGATCTTAACGTTAGAAAGGCCATTTCAGCAAAAATCAATAACGATTTTAACTTGAATTTATCTGCAGATAATATTTATATGACTTGTGGTGCTGCGGCATCTTTGTCTATTTGCTTAAAGGCTATTTGTAATGATGGGGATGAGTGCATTGTTTTTGCACCTTTCTTTACGGAATATAGAGTTTTTGTGGAAAATGCAGGGGCTAAAATCGTTATTAGTAAACCTGAAAACAAGAGTTTTCAAATTGATATTGACGATTTTGAAAGCAAAATTACTGAAAATACCAAAGCCGTTATTATAAATTCGCCAAATAATCCTAGTGGAGTTGTTTATTCTAAGCAAACAATAGAGAAAGTTTGTGCTATTTTAGAAAAAAAACAAAAAGAATTAGGAAAAATTATTTATCTTATTTCAGACGAACCTTATAGAGAACTCGTATACGATAACGTTGAAGTTCCGTATTTGATGAATTTCTACGATAATTCATTGGTTTGTTATTCTTTTTCTAAATCACTTTCTTTACCTGGCGAAAGAATAGGATATATTGCTGTAAATCCTCAATTAGAACAATCAAAAACGGTATATTTGGCTATTTGTGGTGCTGGACGTTCGCTTGGATACGTGTGTGCGCCTAGTTTGTTTCAACAAGTCGTTGCAAAATGTCTTAATGCAAAGGTAAATATTTCTGCGTATAAAGAAAATAGAGATTTGTTATATAATAATCTAACTAAATTCGGTTTTGATTGTGTAAAACCTGACGGTGCTTTCTATCTTTTTGTGAAATCTCCCGATAAAGATGCATTTTCTTTCTATGAAAAGGCAAAACAACATGAAATTTTAATCGTTCCTTGTGATGATTTTGGCGTTGAGGGATACGTAAGAATAGCGTACTGTGTTGATAAAAATAGGATAGAGAGATCTTTGCCTGCTTTTGAAAGATTAGCAAAAGAGTATAATTAATTTTTGAAGAAAAAACCACAAGGAAAACCTTGTGGTTTTTTTATGCCATAAAATTAACCTGTAAATATATAAATTATATTTACAAATTTTTTTTTATGTGCTATACTAATAAAAATAGGGGGATTATATGAAAATTACTAAAAAACAATTAACTATTGCCATTGTTTCAATACTTGTTTTTGTTGGCTCGTTAACGTTTTTATTATGCGACTTGTTAGTGCCGTTAAACTTGTGGACGCATCCTGTTCTTAATTTTTTGTTGATGCTTTTTCTAGGATTTGGAATTACTTGTTTAGTTTTGGCAATTTGTAATCGTCAAACCTGGTATTTCTTTTTATCTACAGGGCTTTTGGCTCTATCTGTGCTTTATATTACAATACAATATTTGTATTTTTGGGTCGTATTAATTATTACTTTTGTTTTTATCGCCATTATGGCAATAGTTTGTTTTATTTTTGCAAGGAATAAAACTGAGGATATTGCATTAAATAAAAGTCCAGATTACAAAAATTATTATCAAAGAAAAGCCGAAGAAGAAAAGAGAAAAATAGAGCAAGAGCTTGAAAAATTACCAGAGATTAAATCTTTTAAGTAAAAAAGAAAAGGGGATATTTGTTTTGGAATTTAATAAGAAAAAGTATACTCAAAAAGAAGTGCGAGATATTTTTCTTGCGTATAAAAATGAATATGAATCTCGTTTTATAGAGTTAAGTTCAAGAATATCAGAACTTGTTTCAGAAAATATTAGGTTGAAAGCCGAAGTTGAAAAGAAAGACGAAAAAGAAAGTCTTATTTTATCAGTTCTAAAGCGTGCCGAACAAACTGCTCTTGATTTAGAAAAACAAGCAAATCTAGAGTATGAACTTGCGTTTGATAGATTGAAAAAGTTTAATGAGAAATGGAATTCTTATTTTGAAAAAGTAAAAGAAAAATATCCAACGTCTTCACAAGTTAAAAAGGCAATTAAAATTAAGAACAAGGTTACGGAATTATCAAATAGTAAGATAAGTGCAAAACTTGCTTGTAATAACCTTGAACTTCTTATAGATGAACAAGAATCAATAAAAAAGAAATTTGAGCCTAAGAAAAAACTTGCAAATTATATCTCTGCAAGCACTAATTCGGGGTTCAATATGGATGAAGTGTTAAATCCTGGTAATTTAGAATTGGAGGCTATATGCAAGGAACTAGGGCTAATGGATGGAAACGAATAATAACCGTTGCTATACCTTTAATAGTTTTTGTATTTACTATACTTTTAGATCAATTTTCTAAAGTTTATTTTAAAGATTTATATTTAAAAAACGGGGAAACCGTGATTATTCCTAACTTTTTTTATTTTACCTATACGGTAAATACGGGCGCTGCTTGGGGGTTTTTAGGTGAGGTTTCTTGGGGACAACTCTTTTTTAAGATATTAACCTCAGTTGCGATAGCAGTATTTATAGTTTTTTGGGTTTTTGCGTTTTTGAAAAATAAAAAATGGTTAACGTACGCATTAGCGTTTGTTTTAGGTGGTACGTTAGGGAATTTTATCGATAGACTTTCTTTTAATGGTGTAACGGATTTTATTGGTGTTTATTTAGGAAAATATCCCTTTCCGATTTTTAATCTTGCCGACTCATTTTTGGTGGTTGGTATGATTATGTTAATCATTTATTTTTTGTTTTTAGATGCAGATGCTATTTTCAAAAAGAAGAATAAAAAGGCTTAATTAAGCGAAATATATGGAAACAAAAATTTTTAGCGTTGAAAAAACAAGCGATTGTGTTAGAGTGGACGTTTTTTTAAGTTCCGTTCTCGATACTACTCGTTCTTATATAAAAAATCTTTGCGACGACGGGTTGTTAGTTGTTAATGGAAAGGTTGCTAAAAGCAATAAGGTTTTAAAAATCGGGGATAGTGTGCAAATAACTATTCCTACGGTTAAAAATTTAGATGCTGAACCTGAGAATATTCCTATTGACATTATTTATCAAGATGACGACGTTGCTGTTATAAATAAACCACAGGGTTTAACCGTTCATGCTGGTAATGGTACTAATGGATCTACGTTAGTTAATGCTCTTTTATATCATTTAGATAAACTTTCAGGCATAAATGGCGTGGTTAGACCGGGTATTGTTCATAGAATTGATAAGAACACTTCAGGTTTGTTAGTTGTTGCTAAAAACGATAAAGCACATTTGTCGCTTGCAAAACAACTAGAAGATAAAACTTGTGGAAGAACTTATTTTGCTTTGTTAGAGGGTGTCGTTAAAGAAGATAAAGGTGTTATTAGAACTTTTATCGGGAGAAATCCTAAAGATAGAACGAAAATGGCTGTAGTTTCTTTTGGTAGAGAGGCGATAACGGAGTTTACGGTTATTGAAAGATTTGCAAACTATACTTATTGTCGTTTTTCTTTGAAGACGGGGCGAACTCATCAAATTAGGGTGCATGCAAAACATTTAGGACATCCTATAGTTGGTGATAAAGAATACGGTTATAAAAATCAAAAATTTAATCTTGACGGACAGTTGTTGCATGCTGGTAAACTAGAATTTGTTCATCCTACGACAAACAAAAAGATTTGCTTTGAAAGTCCGTTGCCAGAATATTTTGAAAGGATATTAAAGAGTTTAAGAAAATGAGAATAAAGGCAGAGTTACTTGATTCTATAGGTGTAGATCGTGCATTAAGGCGTATTTCACACGAAATCATAGAAACTAATAAGGGTGTTGATAACGTTGTTTTAATAGGTGTTGCTAAAGGTGGCGTTCCTATTTGTGAAAGATTAGCGAAAAATATTGAAAATATTGAAAAAAGCGTTATTCCTACCGGTATATTAGATATAACAAGTTATCGTGACGATAGAGAAGTTGTGGATATGGAAGCAACTTTAAAATATAGTAAAATAGATTTTTCACTTAAAGATAAAGACGTTGTTTTGTGTGACGACGTATTATTTACGGGTAGAAGCATTAGAGCTGCTATTGAGGCCGTGTTTAAACTTGGTAGACCTAGAACTATTCAACTTGCCGTATTAATTGATAGAGGACATAGAGAATTGCCTTTTAGGGCTGATTACGTTGGGAAAAACGTTCCAACGTCTTTGGATGAAAGTGTTAGAGTATTTTTTGATAATGAACTTGGTAATAAAGCTGTAATAATATCCGAGTAACATAAATTATAGGATTAGAAAAAGGATGGTGTTATTGTGTCAAAACCTTTAGTTGCGATTGTAGGTAGACCAAACGTTGGCAAGTCTACGTTTTTTAATAAAGTTGTTGGTAAAAAGATTTCTATTGTAGAAAATTTTCCGGGCGTAACGAGAGATAGGTTATATGCGGATGCTGAATGGTGTGGTCGTTATTTCACTTTGGTTGATACGGGTGGGTTAGAATTAAAATCTACTGATCAAATGTGGAGACATATTCAAAAACAAGCTGAAATTGCAATAGAAACAGCCGACGTTATTATTTTATTTACAGATGCAAAATCTGGGCTAAATTCTTCTGATGAAGACGTTGCTATGAAACTTAGAAAGTCTGGTAAACCCGTTGTTTTGGCTGTAAATAAACTTGATAATTATGACCCTGTAAAACTTTATGAGTTTTATAATTTAGGGTTGGGTGAACCTTTTGGTATTTCGGCTGAGCATGGAACGGGTATAGGTGAATTATTAGATGAAGTAGTTTCTAATTTAGACAAACAGGGAACTAAAGAAGATGATGATTCTATTAAACTTGCAGTCGTTGGAAAACCAAATGCAGGTAAGTCTAGTTTGTGTAATAAATTACTAGGATTTGATAGAACTATTGTGTCTGACATAGCAGGTACTACGAGAGATGCTATCGATACTTTATTTGAATATAAAGGGACTAATTACACGCTTATAGATACGGCTGGTATTAGAAAGAAAAAGAGCGTTGAAGAAGACTTGGAATACTATAGCGTTTTACGTGCTTTGGGTGCAATTAGACGTGCTGACGTTTGTATTATGATGATTGATGCTAACGAAGGAATTACTGAGCAAGACGTTAAGATTTGTGGATACGTTCACGAGCAAGGTAAACCGTCAGTTATTGTTATGAATAAATGGGATTTGGTTGAAAAAGATACAAATACTATCAATAGATTTAACGATGGTTTAAGTGAAACCTTAAAATTTATGGATTATTTTGTTCCTGTTTACGTTTCGGCTAAAAATGGTCTTCGTACAGACAAGGTTTTAGATATAGCAACTCAAGTTCTTGATAATTCTTTAAGAAGAGTTTCAACCGGACAACTTAACGATTTGATTTTAGATTGTGTAAGAGCAAGTGAACCCCCGTCGGTAAATGGAAAACGTTTAAAAATTAGATATGCAACACAAATTAGTTGCAGTCCGCCCACGTTTGTTTTGTTTGTTAATGAAACTGCGCTAATGCATTTTTCTTATAAACGTTATCTTGAAAATTGCATAAGAAAGGCTTTTGATTTTAGAGGAACACCTATAAGAATAGTTACTAGGGAGAAAGATGAAGATGAGTAAGGCTATTCTTTTGGCAATTTTTGCTATCGGTAGTTATTTTTTTGGCAATATAAATTGGGCTTTAATTATTTCTAAAATAAAGAAAACTGATATTAGAAAACTCGGTAGTGGTAACCCTGGAACTCTTAATATGAGTAGAAATTTGGGTCTTAAAGCAGGGTTGTTGACATTTTTTCTAGATATTATGAAAGGCGTTTTGCCAACTTTAATAGCATTTTTTGTGTTTAGAAAGCAATATTTTAAGTATTCTTCCTTTCAAATAGTAGATTTTGCAATCTTTCTTTGTGGGTTTTGTGCTGTTCTTGGTCACATATATCCCGTTGTGCTCAAATTTAAGGGTGGTAAAGGGATTGCGACAACTATAGGTGTTTTCATCGTTTGTCAATCAGTTTTTGGTTGGGAATGGGCTGTTATTCTTATAATGTCGTTAGTTGCTGCCGTAGTATTTATATATTTTACTGAATTTGGCGCAATGGGTTCTTTTATAGCAATAACGCCACCTGCAATAACTAGTGGTATTAGATTGTATTTGCAATATGGTTGGACTTTAAATTCCTTGACGATTACCTATTACGTAATTACAAATATGCTTATTCTTGCGATTTGCTTTTTTACTTGGTTTGCGCATCGTAGAAATATTGAACGTATGCTTGCTGGGGACGAACATCCAACGTCTATTAGAGAGATGGTAGTTAAAGCAAAAGCAAAAAAGATGATGCAGAAAAAAAATAATACCAAATAAAAATTTTTTCATAACAAGCAAAGACCTCTCATATATTACTTGTGTAATGTATGGGAGGTTTTTAATGGAAAAATACGATATTTATAAAGATATAGCGCAACGAACGGCCGGAGATATCTATATAGGGGTTGTAGGACCTGTAAGAACAGGCAAATCAACTTTTATAACCAAATTTATGGAAAAAATGGTTTTACCAAACATAAATAATAAATTACAACGTCAAATTGCTACGGATGAAATGCCTCAATCGGCAGACGGCAAAACTATAATGACAACTCAGCCTAAATTTATTCCAGCAAATTCCGTTAAGGTGCAATTTAAGAATAAAGTTTGTGCAAACGTAAGGCTTGTAGACTGCGTTGGATATTTGGTTGACGGTGTTGTAGGGCACGTTGAAGACGATAAACCACGTCTTGTAAAGACGCCTTGGAACGAAAAAGAAATTCCTTTTGAAAAAGCGGCAGAAATTGGGACTAAAAAGGTTATTGAAGAATATTCTACGATAGGAATTGTAATAACTACTGATGGTAGTATTGGGGATATTCCAAGACAAAATTATACTAAAGCTGAAGAAAAAGTTGTAAAAGAGTTAAAAGCGTTAAATAAACCTTTCGTTATTATATTAAATACAAAAAATCCTGAAAGTGACGAAGTTCTTAAAATAGTTGTAGAATTAGAAGAAAAATATAGTGTTTCAGTTTTACCTATTAACGTTGATAAAATGGATTTTGAAGATATTAGTTCAATAATGGAAAAAGTCTTGCTAGAATTTTCTTTGGGTGGGATTAACGTTGATATTCCGACGTGGATGCAAGCGTTACCCGTTGAAAACTCTTTTATTAATGAAATTATTGATAAGATAAAGTTTTCTTCTCAAAACATGAGAAAAATGAAAGATTGTTTTAGCATTAACGAAGCCTTTAGTGAAAGTTTGAATTTTGATGGCGTTTCTATTAACGAGATTAGATTAGGTGATGGCGTTTGCGAATATAAAATTATTCCTAAACAAGATTTGTTTTATCGTGTGTTGTCTTGTGAGTGTGATGAGGAAATTAAGACGGATTATCAACTTTTGAATTATATTAAGGATTTTTCAAAAGCAAAGCGACGTTTTTCAAAGATAAAAGATGCGCTTGATCAAGCCGAAAACGAAGGATACGGTGTAGTAATGCCTTTGCCTGAAGAAATGAATCTTGAAGAACCGTTACTTGTGAAACAGGGTGGAAGATACGGTGTTAAATTAAAAGCGTCTGCACCAAGCTTGCATATTATGAAAGTAGACGTTTCTACAGAAGTTTCGCCCATAGTTGGCACGGAAAAACAAGGCGAAGATTTTATTCAATATATAACTAGCAAGTTTGAAGATAATCCTACGAAAATTTGGGAAACTAATATGTTTGGTAAATCTTTGCACGATCTTGTTAGTGAAGGCTTGGTGGATAAAATTACGGCTATGCCTAAAGATACACAAGGTAAAATGCGGAAAACTTTAACGAGAATTGTAAACGAAAATCGTGGTGGGGTTATTTGTATCCTTTTATAAATAAATATGAAAAAGACTAACGAGTTTTTCGTTAGTCTTTTTTGTTTGTTAGTTGTTTCCTTTTGCATAAAAATCGTAAAGTTCTTCTTGTGCAAAATGCATTTTTGTAAGATAATTTTTAGCGTTTTTAAGGAACATGAAATACGAAGTTTTATCTGTTGCTATATCAAAAGCATCACCACGATTTAAGAAATCGTATTCAATATGTACTGAATACATAGTTGAAACGGGCTTATTTAAATAAAACGGCTTGCCATCAACCGTACCCTCAAACGTAAAGCCGTTTTTATCGTGTGTAACGTGTGCTGTTCCAACGTCTAAAAAACCAACTTTTGAAGAGTAATAATCTTCAACTCGAACGTCGTCTTCAAAATGATAAGTTCCTGACACAACTTCTTTACGAACTTCTTCTCGTTCCCATCTGTACCAGTCGGGAATATGTGAAAAACCTTTGTCGGTATTAACGCCTTTTAGTCTACTTAATGTATCCATTTCCCATTTAGAGCCACAAGAGTTACACCAAATATAAATGCCTTTGCTATCCGTTTCAAATTCTTTACCACAAACAGGGCATTTATATAAAATTTTATGTAAACCCGTTGCACGTTCTTTACATTTAGTATGATATCCTTTTTCGACCTGCCATTTATATTCGTCTCGTTCAAAGGCTTTTTCTATTTTTTCTTGAATTTCCGTTTGATCCATTTCTTTAATTTGTTCAGGTGTTAACAATAAAGAAACTTCTGCTTCTTGAGGGATTTTTCTATATGGGTGTTTGCTCCATTGTGGTGAGTTGACAAAGTTTCCGTTTGCTTTAAATAAAACAACAGGGACGTTTAATCTTTTGCAAAGTTTTCCGAGTGCGTTATCTAATTTTTCGTTTACACCTGCTAAAGAAAATCTTGCTTCAGGGTAGATGGTTACCGAGTGTTTAAGATTATTTATGCAATAAATAATATTTTTTGCCGTGCAAATATCGTGTGTAAATTTACGTTTTGCAAATCCACCTATACCACCCATGAGCCATACGCCTCGTCTAAATTCTTCTACGGACATTACCCAGTTTGTATTTTTAGGGAATATGCCTTTTAATAGCATAGGAAAATCCATAAAAGAAGCGTGTGAAGCCAAAATAAGAACCGGACCTTTTATTTTTTTAACAGCTTTTTCCGTTTTTACTTTTGCTTTGTTGAAGATTAAGAAAAAAGGAATAGCCAAATATTCAACGATTTTTAAGTAAAATCTTGGTTTGTTTGGTTTTCGATTCATATCGAATCTTTTTTGTTGTTTTTTCATATGTTTTCTCCTTGTTATATTATTATATCATAAAGAAATAATAATTTCAACCTTTATCATAATAATTAATAGCTTTCTCTTTTTAATACTATTGACTTTTTATAGCTTATATTGTAAAATAATGAAGTATTTTAATTAAGTGAGGGCGTGTAATGAAAAGAACGGAAATGAGAAATCCTAACACAATGAATATTGATAAGATGTCTTCTCTTGAAATTGCTACTTGTATTAATAATGAAGATAAACTTGTTCCTCTTGCAGTAGAAAAAGCGTTGCCTGAGATCGCAAAATCAATTGATTTGATTGTGGATTCGTTTAATAAAGGTGGTAGATTATTGTTTATTGGTGCTGGAACTTCTGGGCGTTTAGGGGTTTTAGACGCTACTGAATGTCCACCCACTTATGGCGAACCTCCAGAAAAAGTAGTTGGTATTATTGCTGGTGGTATGCCTGCAATGTTTAGAGCTTCTGAAAATGCAGAAGATTTAGGCGAAAACGGTGTTTTAGACGTTGAAAATGCTAATGTTTGCGACAAAGATACCTTGGTTGGAATATCTGTTGCTGGAGATGCTTTGTACGTTAGAGACGCTATCGTTCATGCAAAGAAGTTGGGTGCTCATACTATTGCTCTTACTTGTAACTACGACGCTCTTATAGGTCAAGTTGCAGACGTTGCAATCGTAACTGATACTGGTGCAGAAGTAATTACGGGTTCAACGAGAATGAAAGCAGGTACTGCTCATAAATTAGTATTAAATATTTTAACTACTGCATCAATGGTTAAGACGGGACACGTTGTAGAAAATCACATGGTACACATGAGACCTACAAATATTAAACTTAAAGAGCGTGCGGCTAGAATAATTAATGATTTGACGGGTATTGGTATGGATTTGGCTAGAGAAGAAGTTGCGACAGGCGCTTCTATTAAAGCAATCTTGGAAAAATACGGAAAATGAGATATATTGTAGGTGTTGACGGTGGTGGGACAAAGACGGAAATAGTGCTTTGTGACCAAAACGGCTGCGTTGTAGAAAGGAAAGTTGGGAATAGTTCTAATCCAAACGATATAGGCAAAGAACAAGCAGTTGAAGTGGTTGCAAATCTTTTGCGAGAAGTTTTGCCTAAAAATTGCACGTCTTTAAGTGTTGGGCTTGGGATATCAGGGCTTTTTTCTGCTAATTGTGAAGATTTTTTTATAAATACTCTAAAAAAAGACTTTTCAGTTATTGATGAGATTAAAGCGTATAGCGATAAAGATTCTTGTTTTAATTCGGTTTATGATAAAGATGGTTGTATCGTTATAATGGGCACGGGAAGTGTGGGCGTCGTAAGAAAAAATGGCGTAGAACACAATTTCGGTGGTGGTGGATATTTAATTGATGACGGGTTTAGTGGCTTTGATTTAGGAAAATCTGTTATTAATTCCGTTCTTTCTGCTTTTGATTGTGGCGAACAGACCGTTTTATCTGATTTGTTTTATGCTAAGACGGGGGAAAACGTTAGAAAACATATTAAAACCATTTATCAATTAGGTAAGCCGTATATTGCATCTTTTGCTCCTTTGTTATTTGAGGGGTTAGTGCAAAATGATTTTGTTGCCAAAAAGATTTTTTCACAAAGAGTAGAAAAATTGGAACAACTTTTATTATCAATTTACGATAAATGGGCAAAAGACAAATGTGAAATTACTTTTTTTGGTGGTTTAACCAAGAAACTTGACGTTATAAAAAATTATTTTAGTGAAAATATTAAAAATAAAATTATTGTTCGTACAACAAATACGCCTATAACTTATGGGCTAATTAAAGAGTTTTGTAAAAGCGATCTTGATTTGTTTATTAAAACGTATAAAAAAGCCTAACCGTTTGGTTAGGCTTTTTGATTAGTAAAGTTTAGCGAAATATTTGAATTGTTTTTTTGCCATTATTAATGAAAAAATAATTAATCCTAGTGAAAGTAGAACTCGGCTTGTTTCAAGGGCTAACATGATTTTATCGGGGGGAAGTTCGCCCAAAATGAAAATTCCTGCAAAGCCGATTATATATAATACGTTGGTTATTGCTATTAGTATCATTACTATTCCTGCGCAAATAGAAACTATTTTGAAAATAAATCTTAAAATGGAAATTCTAATGATTGCTAATAATAATGATGCAACGATATTGAAAGCAAGAATATAAAAATATATTGAAACGTTATGAGTAAAAGCAAAACTTATATATTCACTAATTTGCGCTGGTATTTTTAATAATTTTACACAATTATTGAATATTGACGTGTTGTAAATTGAGATGGTATTGTTTCCGATAATAGGTAGATATTCGTACGTCATAGTTAATTTTATACTACCAAAAGTTAAAGGGATTAATGCGATCACGCAAGCGAATATTGAAAAAATTATTTGTGTAATGCATTGTTTTACAGAGACGTTTGGTACTAATTTTTCTTTTTTAGCCATAAATTTATTTTCCTTAGTTAAATTTTATATTGTTTTAATTTTATTTTTAGTTCTTGGGGTAAACGAAAACTTTCGTTTGCCTTTTGTATTGCTTTGTTTTGCACGAATTTAGGTAGTTTTTTCGTTTTTATTAGATTAAACGTTGGTTCATACTGTTTTATTAAAGCAATGCTATAAAACCACGCAAGAGCCATATTTACGTAATAATTTTCCGATTTGACGTCTAATAAAAGATCAAAAATTTCTAATGAAAAGTTTTGGTCTAAAAAATATTGTAAAAGTATTACTATGGCAAACCTAATTTCGTAGGGGTTATTAGATTTTAGCCAAATTTTAATCTTTTCAAAAGTAAGTTTAGGGTGCTTTTTAAAAAGTTTTAGAGCCGAAACCGTTTGATCACAGGTTGCCCAATTATCTATTTGTGGCATAAAAGCATTTAGATTTAAAAAAAGTTGATTTACGTCTTTTTCGTAACCTAGTAAAAAACCGTGCAAAAGAGTTTCTTCAAAATATTCGTGCTTATGCTTTATAAATTTGCTTGATTTATGGGTTAGGTGTAAATATTTTGCTAGTTTTTTTAATTTTGGGGTTTGAACACCGATTATTTTTAGGTTGGTGTCGGGGATGAGTTTTTTGCTAAACGCTTGATATTTTTCGTCTTGTTCTTTTTTTAAAAAATCAATTATTTCTTGCATAAAACTTTTAGCGTTTCAATTATTACGTCGGGAAATCCGAAAGAAACTGCTTTAAGATTTTTCATAAATTGTTCTGGGTTTGTCTGATTTCCGTATACGTCTGTAATTCCTTTTATCATTATAACAGGTACGTTGTTTGAACGGCAAACTTGAGCGATTGCACCACCTTCCATATCGCAAATAGAACAACCCATTTCGTTTATCGTTGCAACGTCTTGATTTTTATTTGTAAATTTATCAGCGCTAGCAAGAACGGTTTGTTCTAACTGATCAATTCCGTTTGTATATCCATTAAAAAATACCGTGTTGTAGTCTTGAATATAGCCTAATGGAACAGGGTCTAATTCGGTAAGGTCAAAGTCGTATTGACAACATTTTGAAACAAGGTAATAATTCAATATTTTAACGCTATCGTTCATGCCACCACAAGTGCCAAAGTTAAATATGTAATCAACGGCGTATTTATCAATAAGAATTTGAGTTGTTAGTGCAGAACTAACTTTGCCGATACCACTTATTGCTACAATGCAATCAATTTCTGCTATTTTACACCTATACGCTTCTTTATCGGCAAGAGATATTTTTTGTTTATCGGTAGCTTTTTCTAAGAGTCCTGTTGCTTCTGCTTTTAATGCTATTACAAAACCTATCATAATTGTCACCTTTAACTATATTTTTAAATATTATACTACTGTATGTAAGAATTGTCAAATATAAATAATTTTATATACAAATATCAATTTTAATTTGTTATATAAAGGCTTAAAAAGGAGTTTGTATGAAAACTAATCATGGCAAAAATTTTCGTTTGTTAAACAAAAAAACGGTCTTTATTGATAAAAACGTTGTTATAGGTGATAACGTAACGATTTACGAAGGATGTAGAATAGAAGGAGAAACGATTATTGGCGATAACGTCGTGTTAATGCCGAATTGTTATATTAAAGATAGTATTATTAGAAATGGTGTAATTGTTCAATATAGTCATTTGGATTGTTGCAGTGTTGGGGATAATTGTCAAATAGGTCCTTTTGCAAGGTTACGACCAAAGTCTATAATAAAAAATAACGTTAAAATTGGTAATTTTGTTGAAATAAAGAATTCTATTGTTGACGAGAATACTAAAATAAGCCATTTGGCGTACGTTGGAGATGCAGAAATAGGTAAGAATTGCAATATAGGCTGTGGGGCAATATTTGTTAACTATAATGGTAAAATAAAACAAAAAACCTTTGTTGGTGACGGTTGTTTTATAGGTAGTAATTGTAATATTATTGCGCCTTGCATTATAGAAAAAGGTTCGTATGTTTGTGCAGGAACAACTATAACTAAAGATATTAAGAGCAATAGTTTTGTTATCGGTCGAGTAAGAGAAGAAATAAAAGAAAATCGTGCAACAAATTATCTTGATTAAGGAGTTATTATGGGATTATTTTTTGGGACGGACGGGTTACGAGGGAAAGTTAATGAAGTTTTGACTTATGACGTTGCTTATAAAATTGGTAACGCTTTATCAATTTTGAAAGAAAAACCTACCATTGTTGTAGGTTCAGATACGAGAATTACGAATACTTATATTGTTCTAGCCCTATCAGTTGGCGCAATGAGTGGTGGCGCTAACGTGATTGATTTAGGGATATTACCGACTGCAGGCGTTGCGTATATTACGAAAATGATAAAAGCTGATTACGGGGTTGTTATTAGTGCATCTCATAATAGCGCCGAATATAACGGTATTAAAATTTTCAATAGCGAAGGCTATAAACTTGGTGATAAGGAAGAAGAACGAATTGAAAGGTGTTTTATTCGTGAAAAACTAAATCATTATCCTAGTCTTGGTTTTTACAAACAAAGTTTTTCTTTAACAAACCTTTATTACAAATTTTTAATAGGTGCTTGTTCCAGTTCATTAAAAGGTAAAAAGATAGTTTTAGATTGCGCAAACGGTGCTTCGTATAAAATCGCACCAAGAATATTTAGAAAACTTGGTGCGTGTGTGATAGCGTCTAATAGTAAGAACGACGGGAAGAAAATTAACGATAACTGTGGGGCAGTCCATCCTGAAAATTTGTCAAAAAAAGTTTTGCAATATAAGGCAGATATGGGCTTTTCTTATGATGGAGATGCCGATAGAGTTATCGCTGTGGACGAAAAGGGTAAAATTATTGATGGCGACGCAATAGTTTTAGTTTTATCAAAATATTTCAAGAAAAAAGACAAATTAAAAGTTAATACGGTGGTAGGAACTAGTCATACTAATTACGCTGTAGAAGAAGAATTAAAAAAATGTGGGATTGATTTGTTAAGGACTGACGTTGGGGATAAATACGTTTTGGCTAAAATGCTAGAAAAAGACTTGTCGATAGGTGGTGAGCAAAGTGGGCATATTATCTTAAAAGATTTCTCTACGACGGGGGACGGAATTTTAACGTCTATTATCATTGTTAAAATGTTGGTAGAAGAAAACATTGCAACGTCGAAAGCGTTTGAAGTTGAATTATATCCTCAAGCAAATAAAGACGTTGTTGTAGAAGATAAATTTAGAATAATGAATAACGAAGAACTATCAAAAGAAATTTTTAAGTATAATTCAGAATTGTCAGGCGTTGGTAGGGTTATGATTAGAGCATCAGGAACAGAGCCTAAAATAAGGGTTATGGTTGAGAGTAAGGATAAAGAATTAAATGAAAAAATAGCCGATGCTTTGGTTGAAACTATAAAAAGAATTAAATGATTATTTCAAATAAAAAACCCACTGCTTTTTGCAGTGGGTTTTATTGATTATTTTCTTGTGAATTGTGGGAATTTGATTTTGTTAAACCCGTATTGAAGCCCAAGCGCAATCGGTATATCTAACAAAGATAAACCAAATACTATTAAAATATGGTGCCAATATGTTGCAAACGGCATCATTGCTGTGTATTTGAAGAAATTATTTACAAATGGAACTACGTTAAATATTGCAAATAAAATCACAAGAACAACTAATAATGCGGCAGAAACGAATAAAATCGTTCTGTATTTATTTAGTGGGTAACAAACGGCAAATAGGTTAATTACACCTGCAACTAGTATTGCGTAAACTTGCATGTTAACGTAAATATTGGCGTCAAACATGCCCCAAGTTTCTTTAAGAATTTCTATAATTATTACGTTAGAAATCATTAAAATTGCACTAGGCAAAGATTTTTTTATGACGTATGAAATAAATTTGCCTTGAACACGGTTTTCGTTTGGCTGTAACGATAATATAAAGGCAGGTATACCTATTATGAAGAATTCTAGCAAGTTCATTTGGGAAGGTAAGAAGGGATATGCGTCTATATACGGCAAAACAAGAGAAATAATTGCCATAAACATAGTAAATAACGTTTTCATTAAGAAAAGTGACGCAGAACATTGCACGTTATTTATAACACGTCTACCTTCGTAAACGACTTTGGGTAACGAATTAAAATTGTTGTCCGTAAGTACAAGGTGAGATACGTTTCTTGCAGCATCGCTACCTGCGGCAACGGAAATTGCGCAATCGGCTTCTTTAAGTGCAAGAATATCGTTTACGCCGTCACCGGTCATTGCCGTAACGTGTCCTTCTGCTTTAATTGCTTTAATTAAAAGTGCTTTTTGTTCTGGTGAAACTCTACCAAAAACAGTAAATTTATTTGCAACTGAAATAACTTCTTCGTCGGTTAAACCCTCTAAACTTACGTAATTTTCAGCGCCTTGAATACCAACTCGTTTAGAAACTTCTGAAACGGTGATAGGGTTATCGCCAGAGATAACTTTAATTGCAACGTCGTTTTGCTTGAACCAATTTATGGTATCTATTGCATCTTCTCTAACGTTATCTACGATAAGAATAAGTGCTATTTCGTTAAAGTCGGTGGGTATGTAATTTTCAGATAATTGGTCTGTAGTTTCGGCTAAAACTAACACTCTTAAACCTTTTGATGCATAAGTATTAATTTGTGTTTCTAAATTTTTGTATTTATCTTTTGATAAAACAAATTCAGGTGCGCCAAAAGAATAAGTTTTTCCATTTTCAAACGTAACGGCAGAAAGTTTTCTTGCTGAATTAAAGGGAAGTGTTGTTTTGGCTTTGTAAATTACTTCATTGCCGAATTTATTTATCAACGCTTGCGCAGTTTGGTTTGTGTCTTTTAGTTCACCAAGCATAGAAGAAATAATTTCTTTTATTTCTAACTCAGTATGATTTGATAAAATTATTTGGTCGTTTACCGACATATTGCCGTCGGTAATAGTGCCTGTTTTATCGAAACATATCGTATCGACACGAGCGAGCATTTCTAGTGAATAAAGATCTTGGACTAGGGTGTTGTGTTTAGCAAGTTTTACTATACCAACGGCTAGTGCAACACTAGTAAGTAAAATCATACCGGCAGGAATCATGCCAATAACAACTGATGAGTTGTTTAATACAGCAAAAGCAACTTTTCCAGGATTTTTTAATAATGTTTTTATTATTAACGCTGTGGTTAAGGGAACGATAATAAAACCAACTGCTTTAATTATGGTTTTTAGTGAATTCATAATTTCAGAGTTGGGTTTTTTATATGCTTTTGCTTTTTCAGAAAGAGTTTCAACATAGTTGTCTTTTCCTACTTTATGTGCTATTACAGTACAAATCCCACTTGTAATAAAACTACCTGCTAATAATTCGTCGCCAACTTTCTTTTTAACGGGAACGGATTCGCCTGTTAAAAGCGATTCGTTTACTTCAATTTCACCGTCAAGAATTTTGCAGTCGGTTGGAATTTGATTTCCTATGCCAAGTTTTAATACGTCGTCAAGAACTATTTCTTCGGTTTGTATTTCTATTTCTTGTCCGTTTCTTATTGCTTTTACGCCTTTGTTTGAAACTAAAGAAAGTTTATCAACACACTTTTTTGCTCTTATTTCTTGAACTATACCTATAGTGATGTTAGTTACGTAGAAAAATACGAAAACAAATTGTGAAAGTGGTGCACCTGTTGCGATTAAAGCAACAAAACATATTAACCCTAATAGGTTAAAAAACGAACAAATATTATTTACGAAAATATTTAAATAAGACTTAGAAAATTTCTTTTTGACAAAATTTACTAAACCTTGTTCTTTTCGCTCTTGTACTTGCAAATCGTTTAAGCCCAACTCTTTGGTTGGGCTTAATCTTTCTATCGTTGTATTTTCTAAATACGATTTTTTCATTATAGTTACCTTTTTGTAGATTATATGATGATGTTTATAAGTCTTTTGGGTACGATAATAAGTTTCTTAATAGTTTTATCTTTTAATTCTTCAGCAAGTTTTTCGTTTTTATAAATGATTTCTTTAACTTGTTCTTCAGTGACACCATTTGGAACCATGAGTTTGCATCTCATTTTACTGTTGAGTTGAACTGCAACTTCAACTTCGTCTAAAACGAGAGCGTTTTCGTCACAAATCGGGTATTTTGAGTAGAAAATAGAAGATTTGTTTCCTAACATTTCCCAAATTTCTTCAGCAAAGTGTGGGGTACAGGGCGCCAATAAGAGTATTAAAGTTTTAAAACTTTCCTTAAATACTTTATTGTTTTTCTCTCCGTCTAAAGTTTCGTACTTGCTGAGAGCGTTGAAAAGTTCCATAAGTCTTGCAACGGCTGTGTTGAACGAGAAGTTTTCCATATCGTTATCAACGGCCTTTATAGCGTAGTTTGTTGCATATAAAAGATCTTTTTCAGCTTTGGAAATCTCGTTATTTTTATTGTTTGGTAAAGTATTTATTTTGTTTGCAAGTCTTTCAATCCTATCAAGGAATTTGGTTATTGCTTTAATTCCGTCTTCGTTCCAAGGACCACCTTCGGTGTATGAGAAGCCAAACATAAGATATAAACGCAAAACGTCAGATCCGTATGCTTCAACGTAGGGGTCGGGGGCGATAACGTTTCCTTTAGATTTACTCATACGCATTCCGTCAGGTCCTAAAATAACGCCTTGGTGAACTAACGATTTAAACGGTTCGTCAAAGGTGAGATAGCCCATGTCACGGAGAGCTTTAGTAATAAAACGAGCGTAGAGCAAGTGCATGCAAGCATGTTCAGCGCCACCAACGTATTTATCCACGGGTAAAACTTTGTTGATAATTTCTGGGTTGAACGGTTCTTTTGAGTTGTTTGCATCGGGATATCTAAGATAATACCAACTTGAGCAAACGAAAGTATCAAGCGTGTCGGGATCTCTATGAGCAGGACCACCACAAACAGGACAAGTTACGTTCATGAATCCTTCGTGCTTTGCAAGGGGTGATTCGCCGTCGGGTTTAAATTCAACGTCGTAAGGAAGTTTTACGGGTAAATCGGTGTAAGGAACGGGAACTATACCACATTTATCACAATGGATAACGGGGATAGGTGCGCCCCAATAACGTTGACGAGAAACTAACCAGTCACGCAATCTATAATTTGTTTTGTGTTCAGCCTTGCCTTGTTTAACTAATTCGTTAATAATCGATTTTCTTGCCTTTTCGCTAGTCATTCCGTCAAATTCGGGGCTATTTACTAAGATACCGTCGTCAGTAAAGGGAAGATCGTCGTTACCGTTTGCGCCTTTAATTACACGATTGATGGGTAGACCATACTTGTTTGCAAAAGCAAAATCTCTTTCGTCGTGTGAAGGAACGCCCATAACTGCGCCTGTGCCGTACGAATAAAGTACGTAGTCAGCAACGCAAATAGGTACTGATTTGCCGTTAATCGGGTTGATAGCGTTATGACCTATATAAACTCCCGTTTTTTCACGAGTGGTTGAAAGTCTATCGATTTCGTTTGCTTTTGAGGTTTCAAAAACGTAATTTTCAACGGCTTTTTTCTGCTTTGCAGAAGTGAGTTTTTCTACAAGTGGGTGTTCGGGGGCAAGAACTACGTATGACACGCCGAAAAGTGTGTCGGCACGGGTAGTGAAAACCTTGAATTTATCGCCACTTTCAGTCGTGAACTCAATTTCACCACCGGTAGATTTGCCTATCCAGTTTTTTTGCATAAGTTTAGTCTTTTCCGGCCAATCTAATCCGTTTAAGCCTTGAAGAAGTTCTTCAGCGTAATCGGTTATCTTGAAAAACCATTGAGTTAAATCTTTTTTAACTATAGTAGAGCCGCATCTTTCACAAACACCGTTTACAACTTGTTCGTTTGCGAGAACGGTTTTACAACTTTCGCACCAGTTAACAGGGGCCTCTTTTCTATAAGCGAGCCCTTTTTCAAAAAGTTTTAAGAACAACCATTGCGTCCATTTATAATAATCTTCGTTGCAAGTGATAATTTCGGCGTTCCAATCGAACATAGCGCCCATTTCACTAAGCGTTTGTTCCATATTTTCTATGTTTTTATCCGTAGAATCTTTTGGGTGAATACCTGTTTTTATCGCATAGTTTTCAGCAGGTAAACCAAATGCGTCAAATCCCATAGGTTGAAAAACTTCAAACCCTTTCATTTTTTTGTAGCGAACGAAACTGTCCGTAGGTCCGTAGTTATACCAGTGTCCTAGGTGAAGTTTTGCTGCTGATGGGTAAGAAAACATTTCTAAGCAGTAGTATTTCTTATCCATATTTTTGTTGTTAAAGTTGCCAAGCTTTTCTTTTTCCCAAACGGCTTGCCACTTTTTCTCTACTTTTTTGATGTCCATAAAAGAACAACCTCCGTAAGCTATGTAAAAATTCTTAAATATAGATAACATTATATACTAACTAAAAAAAATAGTCAAGATAAAATTATCATTTGGTTTTACAAATGAATAAAAAAATGATATAATCTAATCATAAGAAATACTAATCTAAGATAGGAGAAAACTCATGTTAAAAAAACCTACTGAAACAGTTGAAAATTTTCAGCCTTTATTTGAAAGCCTTTATGGCAATTATACCGAAGGGCAGTTGCAAAGATATCAAGACCTTTTAGATAAATTTAAATTTGAGTTCGATGCAACTTCTGCTTTTTTTGCTTCATCTAGTGGTAGGGTTGAAATTATAGGCAATCATACCGACCATAACGGGGGTAAAGTTTTAACTTGTGCTATAAGTTTAGACACTCTTGCGGCTTTTTTACCTACTGACGATGCTAAGATTGTTATTAAAAGTCAAGGATATTCAGATATCTTAATAGATATTAATTCTAACTTAGAAGTTGAAAAAGGTACATCGACTGCTTTGGTTGCAGGTGTGGTTGAGGGCTTAAAGCAATATGGGTTTAAGGTAGGTGGATTTAAAGCATGCATTACTAGCAACGTTTTAGGTGGTGCAGGAATATCAAGTTCTGCATCTTTTGAAGTTTTGATTGCTGAAATTTTGAATTTCTTATATAACGACGGGGTTGTTACTGCTGAATTAAAAGCTAAAATTGCTCAATTTTCTGAAAACGTTTATTTTGGAAAGCCTTGTGGATTGTTGGATCAGTCGGCAATTTCTTACGGTGGATTAAATAAATTCGAATTTGCTTGTCCTGATAAAATCGTTGTTGAAAATATTGACGTTTCTTTAAGCGATTACGTGTTGATTTTAGTTAATACGGGTGGTAGTCATGCTGATTTAACTGACGAATATGCATCTATTCCTCAAGAAATGTTTGCCGTTGCAAAGGCAATGGGTAAAAATAAACTTGTAGAAATATCTAAAAAAGAGTTTTTAAAATTTTTGCCGAAATGTGCAGGATTGTCGGATAGGGCAATTCTTAGAGCTTTCCATTTCTTTAGTGAAAACGATAGAGTTGACGAACTTTCTTGTGATTTGATTAAAGGGGATACTTCGTCTTTGTTTAGAATTATTGATGCTTCTGGTAGAAGTTCAATGACTAATTTGCAAAACTGTTCAGTTTCGGGTAGTGGGGAACAACTTATACCTAAAGCACTTGCAATAGCTTCTAATTTTTTAAATGGTGGTGCCAATAGGGTTCATGGTGGTGGATTTGCCGGCACGATATTGAACGTTGTTAAAAAGGAATTTGCTGAAGAATTTATTTGTGAAATGCAGAAGTTTTATAATAAAGAAGATATTATTCCTTTATCAGTACGTTCGGTTGGGGCTATCGTCTTATAATTACTAGCGATTTACATAGGTATTATGCGTGACATAATACCTTTTTTCTTGTTTTTTAATATTGTAAAAATGTAATATATATGTAAAACGATAGCAAAAGAATACTTTTTTTATTGAAAAAATAATTTGTATATGATATAATATAAAAAAATATTTAGGAGAATATTATGGACAAAGTAATTCCTGTTGTTGTGATTAAAGACATCAAAGATACTATTCCTACACTACAAGCACTAAAGGATGGAGGAGTTAATTGTGCTGAAATCACCTTTAGAACTGCTTGTGCGGCAGAGGCGATTGCAGAGGGCGTTAAAAATTTCCCTGATATGAATATAGGCGCTGGTACTATTATCAACCTTTCTCAAGCAAAAAAAGCGATTAATGCAGGTGCAAAATTTTTAGTTTCGCCTGGTCTTTCCATAGCAGTTGCTAAATTCGCTAAAAAGAAAAATATTCCGTATTTCCCTGGTTGCGTTACGCCTACTGAAATTATGCAAGCGTTAGAACTTGGTATTGAAATCGTTAAATTTTTCCCAGCAAATATTTATGGTGGGTTAAAAGCAATGAAAGCACTTTCAGGTCCGTTCCCACAAATTAAATTTATTCCTACTAGTGGTGTTGACTTGACTAATCTTAAAGAATTTTTTGAGTTTGAAAAGATCTACGCCGTTGGTGGTAGTTTTATGATGAAAGGTGATATCGTTGCAAATTGTAAAGAAATAAATAGGATTATAGGTGAAAACTAATGAAAAGAACTTTTCTTAGATTTCCTGGCTTTAAATTTAAAGCATTAACTTTGAGTTATGATGATGGTGTTCGTCAAGATAAAAGGCTTATTTCTATTTTGGATAAATATGGGATTAAGGCAACTTTTAATTTAAATTCAGGCTTGTTTTCTCAAGAGAAGTCTGACGTTGAAGAAGGTAGAATGACAAAGGAAGAAGTTCTTGATTTATATTTAAATTCTTCACACGAAGTTGCAGTGCATGGCTTTAAACATCTTTCTCTTTCTGAGGTTGATCCTGCTGTTGCTACCATTGACGTTGTAAAAGATAGGAGCGAACTTGAAAAGTTGTTTGGTAGAATTATAAAAGGTATGGCTTATGCAAACGGTGCTTATAACGATACGGTTGTTGATATCTTGAAAAATTCAGGTATATCTTATTGTAGAACTGTCGTTTCTACTGAAAATTTTATTATTCCTGAAGATTGGTTGAGAATGCCTGCAACTTGTCATCATAAAAATCCAAAGCTTATGGATTTGGCTAAAGATTTTTTAGAAGCACCTTTAGCGAATTATTCTTGGTCAAGAAATCCAAGATTATTCTATCTTTGGGGACATTCTTACGAATTTGATCTTGACGACAATTGGAACGTTATTGAAGATTTTGCGAAATTTGTTGGTAACAGAACCGACGTGTGGTATGCTACGAATATTGAAATTTATAATTACGTTCAAGCCTATGATAGACTTGTTTTCAGTATTGATTTGGGTTTTGTTTATAACCCTTCTTCAATCGACGTTTATATTGAAGTTTTTGGCAAAGAAATTCTTGTTAAAGCAGGGGAAACAGTTGAGTTATCAAAAATTGAACATTTTGTTAGGAGGAATTAATTATGAAAAAAGTTGTTACTTTTGGTGAGTTGATGTTAAGATTAGCTCCTGAAAACTATTTGAGATTCGTTCAAAGCGAAAAATATGAGGCTACTTTTGGTGGCGCAGAAGCAAACGTTTCTATTAGTTTGGCAAATTATGGCGTAGACGTAGCGTTTGTTTCTAAACTTCCTGACCATGAAATTGGTCAAGCGGCCATTAATTCGTTGAGAAAATTTGGTGTGGATACATCTAAAATCGTTCGTGGTGGTGATAGAGTAGGTATTTACTATTGCGAAAAGGGTGCAAGTCAAAGACCTAGTAAAGTTATTTACGATAGAGCATATAGCTCTATTGCTATGGCTAAACCTAATGATTTTGATTGGGACAAGATTTTTGATGGGGTAGAATGGTTTCACTTTACAGGAATTACCCCTGCATTGTCAGATGAAATGGCTGAAATTTCATTACAAGCAGTAAAAGCGGCGAAAGAAAAAAATATTACCGTATCGTGCGATCTTAATTTCCGTAAAAAATTATGGAGTAAGGAAAAAGCAGGCAAGGTAATGAGTGAACTTTGTCAATATATTGATTATTGCATTGCAAATGAGGAAGATGCAAAAGACGTTTTTGGTATAGAAGCAGATAATACTGATATTTATCGTGGTAAATTAGATAGAAACGGTTATATTTCAGTTGCTAAGAAACTTACCGATAGATTTGGTTTTAAGGGTGTTGCGATTACTCTTAGAGAAAGTCTTTCTGCAAACGACAATAATTGGAGTGGTATGCTTTATACTGATGGCGATGCATATTTTTCTAAAAAATACGCTATACATATCGTTGACCGTGTTGGTGGTGGCGATAGTTTTGGTGGTGGGCTTATTTATTCGCTTTTAAATGGTTATGATGCTCAAAAATCTATTGAGTTTGCAATCGCTGCAAGTTGCTTAAAACATAGTATTGAAGGCGACTATAACCTTGTAAGTGTAAAAGAAGTTGAAACTCTTGCTGGTGGCGATGCTAGTGGTAGAGTCCAAAGATAAAATTTGTTTTTAGGAGATTTTTTATGGCTAAAACGATACAAGATATATTAAATATTATAAAAGAAAAAGATATTAAGATGGTTGATTTCAAGATGGTTGATATTAACGGTCAATATCGTCACGTAACAATTCCTGCTGAAAACTTTTCCGAAGACACCATGAAAAGTGGTATCGGATTTGATGCGTCAAATTACGGTTATGCAGTAGTAGAAAAAAGCGATATGGTTTTTATACCAGATCCAAATACGGCTGTAGTTGATCCGTTTTGCTCAATTCCAACTCTTTCTATGACCGGTAATGCAATGATTATCGGCAAAAATGAAAATCAACCACTTGCTCAATATCCTAGAAACATAGTTCTTGCCGCTGAAAAATACATGAAAGATTTGGGGATAGCAGATACTATGTTGATTCTTCCTGAATTTGAGTTTTATCTTTTTGATGAAGTTCTTTGGGATGTTGCGCCAAATAGTATAGGAGTTTCAGTTGATGCTCAACAATCGTACTGGAATAGCTCTTCAGAAGGTAAAGGCGTTATTGTTCCAAAACAAAAGGCTTATCATATAGCAAAACCTTTTGACGTTGCCTACGAGTGTAGAAGTGAAATGTGTATGCATATGAAAGATGCTGGAATTGAAATTAATTATCATCACCCCGAAGTTGCTGCTTCTGGTCAGTTTGAAATTGAACCTCAACTTGGCAAGATGTCTGAAATGGCTGATGCGACCATGATGATTAAGTATATTATTCATAATACAGCATTAAAATATGGTAAAACTGCAACGTTTATGCCTAAGCCTATTTACGGCGAAGCTGGTAGTGGTATGCACGTTCACATGTTGTTGTTGAAAGATGGAAAGCCTGTATTCTCTGACGATAACGGTTATGCTCGTTTGAGCGAAACTGCACACTATTTTATGGGTGGATTATTAAAACATATTGCATCTCTTTGTGCTTTAACTAACCCAAGTACAAACTCGTTCAAGCGTTTAGTTCCGGGCTTTGAAGCGCCTGTAACCGTTGGTTATGCAACTTCTAATCGTAGTGCCGTTATTCGTATTCCTGCGTATGCAAAATCTCCCGAAAAACGCCGTTTTGAACTTAGAAACCCTGATGCAACGTGTAATCCGTATTTTTGTTATGCCGCAATTTTAATGGCTGGTTTGGATGGTATTAAGAATAAAATTGATCCACATGCAAACGGTTGGGGGCCTTACGATATGAATCTTTATCATTTAAGTGATGAAGAAAAAGCTAAATTGCATCATTTACCTTCTTCTTTAGATCAAGCGCTTGACGCTTTGGAAAAAGACCACGATTATCTTACTGCGGGTGGTGTTTTCCCTGAAACTTTACTTAAAAACTTTATTGAAAACAAACGCAAAGAAGTTTCAGAACTTTCAAAAATTCCACACCCAGCTGAATTTGATAAATATTATAATTTATAATAACAAAAAAACGATTTGCTTATGTGTCGTAGTGATAGGGATTTATCACTACGACACTTTTTTTGGTTCTTTATTTTTATAATATGGAAAAATTTTAATATTAATTGAATAAAGTATAGTTTTATGTTATAATCAAAAAAGAGGTATAAAAAATGTTTTATTGTGAAAAATGTAATTCACTTTCTCAAACACAAGAATGTGTTCATTGTGGATTTAATCAACTTAGAGAAGTTAAAGATGAAGATTTTTGCTATTTGACCACTACTAATGAAGATTTTGGAAAAATGTTTGTAGAATATTTGCGTAATGAAGGAATAATTTGTGCTAGCGTACCTTATGGCGATGGTGTTAGAAGTCAATTTGCTTTATCACTTGGTCAATATAAGCTAT
>JAZOMV010000074.1:0-27379 GCA_045654165.1 Christensenellaceae bacterium | reverse complement strand
AGTGACAGCGACCTTAAAGTTGTTGAAAAAGCCATTACAACTCTTAAAGATTACGGTGTTGAAACTGAAGTGCATATTTATTCAGCGCATCGCACACCCGTAGAAGCAAAAGAATTTACTGCTAATGCAAGAGCAAACGATATAGGCGTAATTATCGCCGCAGCAGGAAAGGCTGCACATCTTGCAGGCGCAATCGCCGCAAATACTACGTTGCCCGTAATAGGTATTCCCGTAAAAGCATCTGTGCTTGACGGTATGGATGCACTTTTGTCAACTGTTCAAATGCCTGCAGGGATTCCGGTTGCAACCGTTGCGATTGACGGGGCTGAAAACGCTGCGTTGTTGGCAATACAAATTCTTGCAGTTACCGATAACGAACTTGCGCAAAAACTTCAAAATGCTCGTGACGAAAAAAAAGCTAAAATTTTAGAAAAAGATAAAGAAATCAATCAACGTTATAAATAATTTTACTAGGAGACTTATATGGAAGAAATTCGTGAAGAGTGTGGTGTGTTCGGCGTCTATGCGGCTAAAGAACAAAACCTAGCGAGTATGACCTACTATGGACTTTACGCTTTGCAACATCGTGGACAAGACAGTTGTGGTATAGTTGTTAACGACGGTGGTGTATTCTCAACGCATAAAGACTTAGGTTTGGTTGGCGACGTTTTTGATAAAGAAACTTTGCAAAAAATCGGTATGGGTAAGATTGCCGTAGGGCACGTCCGTGCAGGTTCAAAAGGTTCTATTATAAACGAAAATACTCAACCACTCGTCGTTAATCACGTTAAAGGAACGATGGCTGTTGCGTATAACGGTAGTTTGATTAATAAAAATCAACTTCGTACGAAACTTGAACTTGAAGGATCGATATTCCACTCTACCGGAGCAACGGAAGTTATTGCTTATGAAATAATTAAAGAAAGATTAAAGGCTCCGTCAATAGAACATGCGCTTTGTAAAGCAATGGAAAATCTTAAAGGTGCTTATTGCATTGTGGTTATGTCGCCGACGAAATTAGTTGCCGCACGTGATCCACACGGCTTTAGACCTTTGTGTTACGGTCAAACGGAAGACGGTTCGTACGTAGTGGCAAGCGAAAGTTGTGCTTTAGACGCAGTAGGGGCAAAACTTATTCGTTCAATTAAACCAGGTGAAATAGTTATTTTTGATTCTTTGGGCGTTAGATCAATGTTAGATCATTGCGATAAAGAAAAAATGACTTCTTGTATTTTTGAATTCGTGTATAACGCTCGTCCCGATTCAATAATAGACGATTATCCCGTTCACGAAGCAAGAGTTGAAATGGGTAGATACCTTGCTAAAAAATATCCTGTAAAGGCAGACGTAGTAATTAGCGTGCCTGATTCGGGAAACGACGCAGCGATAGGGTATGCAAAAGAATCTGGTATTCCGTTTGAACTTGGGTTCTTAAAAAATAAATATATAGGCAGAACGTTTATTTTCCCTGATCAAAAAGATAGAGAAGATCAGGTTAGAAAAAAACTTAACCCGATAAAATCCGTGGTAAACGGTAAAAGAGTAGTAATGGTAGACGACTCTATAGTAAGGGGAACTACTAGTGGTAGAGTTGTAAAACTTCTTAGAGATGCCGGCGCAACCGAAGTTCACTTTATGGTTTCTTCGCCACCGTTCTTGTATCCTTGTTATTACGGAACAGACGTAAAGAATAAAGAAGACTTAATAGCAAACAACCACACGATAGAAGAAATAAGACAAATGGTAGGCGTTGATACGCTTGGCTATCTTGATCTTGAAGATATGAAAAAGATTGCTACTATGGGTGGTAAAAACGGATTTTGTTACGCATGTTTTGACGGGGTGTATTCAACTGAAATACCAGAACCTGAAAAACCAAACAAATTCCAAACCAAAATAAATATAGAAGAAAAGACGAAACGTCATATATAATGGAGAAAACGATCATGCATGAAAAAAGTTTTAGTGAAAGTTATAAACAAGCAGGTGTAGATATTACGGCAGGATATAAAGCCGTAGAACTTATGAAAGGTTCTATAAAGAGAACTATGACTTCCGGCGTATGTTCGGATATCGGTGGTTTCGGTGGATTATTCTCTCTTGATACTACTATTAAAAATCCCGTTCTCGTTAGTGGTACTGACGGTGTAGGAACAAAACTCAAACTCGCATTTTTAATGGATAAGCACGATACGGTTGGTATCGACTGTGTTGCAATGTGCGTTAACGACGTTATTTGTTGTGGTGCAAAGCCTTTGTTTTTCCTTGATTATATTGCAGTAGGTAAAAACGTTCCTGAACGTGTTGCTTCAATCGTTTCGGGCGTTGCAGAAGGTTGCGTTCAATCGGGCGCAGCGTTAATCGGTGGCGAAACTGCTGAAATGCCAGGCTTTTATCCCGTTGACGAATACGACCTTGCAGGTTTTGCAGTTGGCGTAGTAGATAAATCTAAAATCTTAGATAATAAGACTATCAAAGAAGGGGATGCTGTTATTGCTATTGCATCAAGTGGTGTACATAGTAACGGGTTCTCTCTCGTTAGAAAAGTTTTCGATATCGAAAATGCAGATATTAAAACGCCTATTGCCGAACTTGGTGGCAAGAGTCTTGGCGAAACGCTTTTAACGCCTACAAAGATTTACGTTAAGTCAATTCTTTCTCTCATTGAAAGCGTACAAGTTAAAGCTATTTCGCACATAACCGGTGGTGGGTTCTATGAAAATATTCCTAGAAGTATTCCAGACGGTTTCTGCGCTAAAATTGACAAGAAAGCAGTTAAAATTCTTCCTATATTCGATCTTATCGCTAAAACAGGCAACGTATCTGAAAGAGATATGTTCAATACTTTCAATATGGGTGTTGGTATGAGCGTTGTCGTTAATAAAGAAGACGCTGAAAAGGCTGTGGAAATTTTAAAACAAGCTGGTGAAGACGCTTATATTATGGGCGAAATCATCAAGTCTGAAAACAAAATTGAAATTATCTAATCGGTAAAAACGAAAGCATTTGCGTAATTTTACGCAAATGCTTTACGCCTACTTAAACGGAGAAATGTATGGACGGAAAGGTTAAGATAGCCGTGCTTGTTTCAGGTGGTGGAACAAATCTACAGGCTATAATTGATTATGTAAAAGCAGGTAAACTTTGCGAAGGTGAACTTGTTAAAGTTATATCTAGTAAACAAGGAGCGTACGCTCTTACTCGTGCAGAGAACGCAGGTATAGAAACGGCTGTGGTATTAAGAAAGGGCGTTTGTCAAGCAGAGTTTGAAAAGGGGATAATTACCGAACTTGAAAACTGTGGCGCTCAAGTTATAGTTCTTGCAGGGTTTATGTGTATTCTTTCAAAATCTTTTACTGATAAATATAAAGATAGAATAATAAACGTGCATCCGTCGTTAATTCCAAGTTTTTGTGGTGAAGGTTTTTACGGACTTACCGTACACGAAAAAGCACTTGAATACGGCGTTAAAGTGACGGGGGCAACCGTGCATTTCGTAAACGAGATTGCCGACGGTGGAAAAATAATAATGCAAAAAGCAGTAGAAATACAAGACGGCGACACCCCTGAAATACTGCAAAAAAGGGTAATGGAACAAGCAGAATGGATAATTTTACCCGAATCACTTAAAAAGGTGTGCCAAATTATATTAAAAGGAGAAATAAAATGAGCGTAAAAGGCTTAAATCGTATAGAAGATTTACTCTCAACAAATAGTTATCCGGGTAGAGGGATTATAGTAGGACAAAGTGCAGACGGAAAGAGTGCAATGATTGCATACTTTATTATGGGTAGAAGTGCGAATAGTCGTAACCGTATTTTTGAAAGATACGAAGGTGGTATGAGAACCAAAGCGTTCGACGAAAGCAAACTTGAAGATCCAAGTCTTATTATCTACAACCCGTTTTTAGAATGTGGTGCAAGCGATATCGTAACAAACGGCGATCAAACCGACACGGTTTTAGATTATATCAAAGCGCATGGGGACGACGGTTTTTCTTTTGAAAAGGCTCTTCATACTAGAGAATTTGAACCAGATTGCCCTAACTATACGCCAAGAATTTCAGGTATGCTTAATTATGCTTTTGAAGGAAAGACTTTTAACTATAAACTTTCTATCTTAAAGAGTAACGACGGCAATCCAGAAGTTTGCAATAGATATTTTTATAGTTATTCGCCCGTTAAAGGATTAGGACATTTTATACATACTTACGAATGTGATGGTAATCCAATTCCTTCTTTCTACGGCGAACCTGAAAAAGTAGTTTTACCAAACACGGCAAAAGAACTTGCAGACGTAGTTTGGAATAACCTTAACGAAGACAATAAAGTTTCGCTTTTTATTAGAGTAGTTAACCTTGAAGATGGAAAAGCAGAAGAAATCATAATCAATAAAAACAAATAGGAGAAACGGAAAATGCAAGAATTAGAATTAAAATACGGCTGTAATCCCAACCAAAAGCCTTCTAGAATATATATGGCTAACGGGAAAGATCTTCCCGTAACTATTTTAAGTGGTAAACCGGGTTACATAAATTTTTTAGACGCTTTTAACTCTTGGCAACTTGTAAAGGAGCTTAAAGAAGCAACGGGTAAACCT
The DNA here is from genome assembly GCA_045654165.1 of Christensenellaceae bacterium. GTDB lineage: Bacteria > Bacillota > Clostridia > Christensenellales > Borkfalkiaceae > UBA1259. The sequence continues at coordinate 22,780 of JAZOMV010000074.1, read as the reverse complement.
TGCGCAACAAGTTTCAAACACGTTAGCCCTGCAGGTGCAGCAGTTGGCGAAAAACTTTCCGACGTGGAAAAGAAAGCCTGCTTTGTGGACGATATTCAAGGTTTAGATGATTCTCCTATCGCTTGCGCTTATGCAAGAGCAAGGGGGACTGATAGAATGAGTTCTTTCGGTGACTGGATTGCTCTTTCAGACGAATGCGACGCAACTACTGCTTTGATCATTAAAAGAGAAGTTTCAGACGGGGTTATCGCACCATCTTATTCTAAAGAAGCTTTAGAAATTCTTAAAGCAAAGCGTAATGGAACTTATAACGTAGTTCAAATCGATCCCGATTACGTGCCTGAAGAAAAAGAAACCAAACAAGTTTTCGGTATATCTTTCGAACAAGGTAGAAATAACTTTAAGATCGATAGGGAACTCGTAACCAAAGAAATCGTTACTAAAAATAAAAATTTACCTGAAAGTGCAATTCAAGATATGATAATAGCACTTATCACTCTTAAATACACTCAATCAAATTCGGTATGTTTTACTCATAACGGACAAGCAATCGGCGTAGGTGCAGGGCAACAATCAAGAATACATTGCACCCGTCTTGCAGGTAGCAAAGCAGATAACTGGTTCTTACGCCAAAGCGAAAAGGTGCTAAATCTTCCTTTCCTTCCTAGCGTAGGCAGACCTGATAGAAACAACGTTATTGATATTTACATTTCCGACGAATGTGAAGATCTTTTAGTAGATGGCACGTGGCAAAAATTCTTTAGTGAAAAGCCTGCGTTGTTTACAAAAGAAGATAAGAAAGAAATTCTTTCTAAAGTAACGGGTGTAACGCTTGGTAGTGATGCGTTCTTCCCGTTTAGCGACAATATTGAACGTGCTGCAAAGAGTGGTGTTTCTTATATATGTGAACCGGGTGGATCAAAGAGAGACGATCTTGTAATTCAAGCGTGTGACGACAGGGATATGGTAATGTCGTTTACGGGAATGAGACTTTTCCATCACTAATATTATTCGGAGATAATTATGAAAGTTTTGGTTGTTGGTAACGGTGGTAGAGAACATACTATCGTAAAAAGTATATTAAAAAGTAAAAAAGTAGACGAAATATTCGTTATAGCAGGTAACGGTGGCATTGCTCTTGATGCTAAAACCGTTAACATAAACGTTAAAGACGTTGAAAAGATAGCAGAGTGGGCTGTTGAAAATCAAATAGATTTTGCAATCGTTGCACCGGATGATCCGTTGGTGCTTGGTGCAGTAGATCTTTTAGAAGATAAGGGTATTCCTTGTTTCGGCCCTAGAAAGAACGCCGCTATTATAGAAGGCAGTAAGATTTTTTCTAAAAACCTTATGAAAAAATACGGTATACCTACTGCGTCTTACGAAACCTTTTCCGATTTAGAATCTGCGTATAAATACCTAGAAACTCAAGATATGCCTATCGTTATAAAGGCAGACGGGCTTGCATTAGGTAAGGGCGTTATAATCGCTGAAGACTTACAACAAGCTAAAGACGCAGTTAAATCTATGATGGAAGATAAAGTTTTCGGTGCGTCGGGCGCAAACGTCGTTATAGAAGAATTCTTAACCGGTCCAGAAGTTTCAGTTCTTTCCTTTACAGATGGTAAAACGCTCGTGCCGATGGTTTCTTCAATGGACCATAAGCGTGCGCTTGACGGGGATAAGGGATTAAACACGGGTGGTATGGGAACGGTAGCACCTAACCCGTATTATACTGAAAGCGTTGCTAAAGAATGTATGAATAAAATTTTTATTCCTACAATGAACGCAATGAACGCAGAAGGTAGAACCTTTAAGGGTTGCTTGTATTTTGGATTGATGCTCACCCCAAAAGGGCCGAAAGTAATCGAATATAATTGTCGTTTCGGCGATCCTGAAACTCAAGTAGTTTTGCCCTTATTAAAGTCTGATCTTTTTGAAATTATGCAAGCAGTTGCAGAAGAAAGACTTTCAGAAGTAAAAGTTGAATTCTTAAACAAGTCTGCGTGCTGTGTTATAATGGCAAGTAACGGCTATCCCTCTCATTATGAAAAAGGTTTTGAAATTCAATTTAGAACTAGTAAGAAAAACGTGTTCGTAGCAGGTGCAACGCTTGAAAATGGCAAACTTTACACTAACGGTGGCAGAGTTTTAGGCGTTACTGCAACGGCTAAAAACCTTAAAAAAGCAATAGATAAAGCATATAAGAAAGTATCAAAGATATACTTTAAGAACGCATTTTATCGTAAAGATATCGGTAAAAGAGCATTGATGGCATACGGAGAAAAATAGATTATGGTATATAGAATTTACGTTGCGAAAAAATTCGCTTTTGCGAACGAAGCAAAGGCTTTACAAAGCGAAATAAAAAACCTTTTGAAAATAGACGGGGTGAAAGAATTATCGGTAGTAAATCGTTACGACGTTGAAAATATTACCGAAGATCTTTTTAATAAATGTATTCAATCAGTTTTTTCAGAACCCCAAATAGACGATGCGTTTAAAACGCTTCCGGTAGCAGACTACGTTTTTGCTGTTGAGCCACTTCCCGGTCAATTTGATCAAAGAGCAGATTCGGCGGCACAATGTATTCAACTTTTCTCTGCAGGAAATCGTCCTACGGTTACTACTGCAAAGGTTTATGCTATTAACGGCAAACTTACAGAAGAAGAACTTACGGCTATTAAAAAATACGTAATAAACCCCGTAGAGTGCCGTGAAGCAGATCTTGCCGAAAAAGAAACTCTAGAAGCAACTTATGCGCTTCCTGATAAAGTAGAAGTTTTAGACGGGTTTAACGGGTACGGCGAAATAGAACTTTCGGCTTTCCTTAAAGCAAAAGGTCTTGCAATGGACCTTGACGATTTGAAGTTCTTGCAAGCATATTTTAGAAAAGAAGATAGAGATCCTACCATCACGGAAATCAAGATGATAGATACCTATTGGTCAGACCATTGCCGTCACACAACCTTTCTTACAACGATTGAAAGAGTTGATTTTAAAGACGAACTCGCTTGTGAAATCTATAAAGATTACGTAGAAACTAGAAAGGCTCTTGGTAGAACTAAGCCGATAAACCTTATGGATCTTGCAACTATTGCAACAAGATATCATAAGAAAGTTGGCAAACTTCCCAAGATAGACGATTCAGAAGAAATCAACGCTTGTACCGTTAAGATTAAAGTTAACGTAAACGGCGAAAGTCAAGACTGGTTGTTGCTTTTCAAGAACGAAACGCACAATCACCCTACGGAAATAGAACCTTTTGGTGGTGCTGCAACTTGTATCGGTGGCGCAATTCGTGACCCGTTGTCAGGTAGAAGTTACGTTTACGCAGCAATGCGTGTTACAGGGGCTGGCGATCCGTTAAAACCGTTATCGGAAACTATTAAAGGTAAACTTCCTCAAAGAAAAATAGTAACTACTGCCGCAAGTGGATATTCTTCTTACGGTAACCAAATCGGTCTTGCAACCGGTATAGTAGATGAAATATATCACGAAGGTTACGTTGCAAAGCGTATGGAAATCGGTGCAGTAGTTGCAGCCGCTCCTGCTGAAAACGTTCGTCGTGAAGTTCCTGCAAAAGGTGATTACGTTATTCTTTTAGGTGGAAGAACGGGTAGAGACGGGTGTGGTGGTGCAACGGGCTCTTCTAAATCTCACAACCTTGAATCACTTTCTTCTTGTGGTGCAGAAGTTCAAAAAGGTAACGCACCAGAAGAAAGAAAACTTCAACGCTTGTTTAGAAATAAAGAAGCATCACGCTTAATTAAGCGTTGTAACGACTTTGGTGCAGGTGGCGTTTCAGTTGCTATCGGTGAACTTGCAGACGGCTTGTTTATTGATCTTGATAAAGTGCCTAAAAAATATGAAGGGCTTGATGGTACCGAACTTGCAATTAGTGAATCTCAAGAAAGAATGGCTGTTGTAGTAGAAGCAAAAGACGCTGAGAGATTTATGCAACTTGCAACCGAAGAAAACCTTGAAGCAACTCACGTTGCAACCGTTACGGACGATGCTCGTCTTAAAATGACTTGGAAAGGAAACACAATCGTTGATATTTCAAGAGAATTCCTTAACTCTAACGGTGCAGAAAAGAAAACTGCCGTTAGAATTCTTCAACAGTTGGTAGGCGATAAAGAATTACCTAGCGATTTTGAAACGGGTATATTAGAATTGTCAACCGATCTCAACGTATGTTCAAAGCGTGGTCTTTCAGAAAGATTTGACTCTACTATCGGTGCAGGCACGGTTCTTATGCCTTTTGGTGGTAAATATCAAAGAACGCCTATCCAAGCAATGGTAAATAAAGTTTCATTAGAAAGTGGCGATACGGATACTTGTTCGTTTATGAGTTGGGCTTATAACCCCTTTATTAGTGAACAAAGCCCAATGTTTGGTGGGTATTTAGCAGTTGTAGAAAGCGTATGTAAACTTATCGCAACGGGCGCAACTTTTGACGATACTTATCTTACTTTCCAAGAATATTTTGAAAAACCGGGTAAAGATGCAGAGCGTTGGGGTAAACCTTGCGCAGCATTGCTTGGCGCATATAAAGCACAAAAAGACTTCGGTCTTTCTGCAATCGGTGGTAAAGACTCTATGAGTGGCTCGTTTGAAAAAATAGACGTTCCACCAACACTTGTATCATTTGCAGTTACAACCGATAGTTACGATAAAGTTATTTCACCTGAATTTAAAAAGTCGGGTAGTAAAGTAGTTCTTTTAACTGCTAAAAAACTTGACAACGGCTTGTTTGACGCACAATCACTTGTTGAAAACTTCCGTGTTATAGAAAAACTTAACGTAGAAAAGAAAATTCTTGCTTGCTATTCGGTGTCTTACGGTGGCGTAGCAGAAGCGATTATGAAAATGGCTTTTGGTAACGGTATCGGGTTTGATTTCAACAAAGAACTTTCTCTTAAAGAAATTTTCGGTTATAATTACGGTGCGTTTGTTATTGAACTTGTAGATGGTACAACGATAGACGGTGCTATTGAAATAGGTAGAACGTCTAACGACGGTGCTATTGCTATGGGTGATAAGAGTGTAAAACTCACAGATCTTCTTAACGCTTACGAAGACAAACTCGAACCTGTATTTAAGTGTAACGACGTTGCAACCGATAGTGGTAAAATTCCTGAAATCGGTTATAGTGCAAATCAATGGAATTATTCGCCCACTAAATTTGCTAAACCTAAGGTTCTCGTTCCCGTATTCCCAGGAACAAACTGTGAATACGATACTAAAAAGGCTTTTGAACGTGCCGGTGCAGACGTTGATATTTTCGTAATTAAAAATATCGTAGACGTTAAAGAATCGGTTGATGCATTTGCTAAAAAGGTAAAAGATAGTCAAATTATTTTCGTTCCGGGTGGTTTCTCTGGTGGTGACGAACCTGATGGATCGGGTAAATTCATTACTGCTTTCTTTAGAAACAAAGCGATTAAAGATAACGTTAACGAGTTGTTAGACGTTCGTAAAGGGCTTGTAGGTGGTATTTGTAACGGTTTCCAAGCAATTATAAAACTTGGTCTTGTTCCTTATGGTAGAATAACTGATACGGTTACAGAAGATATGCCAACGCTAACCTTTAATACGATAGCACGTCACCAATCAATGCTCGTTAGAACACGCATTGCATCTAATAAATCGCCTTGGCTTATGGAAACTAACGTTGGCGACGTTTACACCGTACCTATTTCTCACGGTGAAGGTAGGTTTATCGCCGACGATAAGACCTTAAAAATACTTATTGAAAACGGTCAAATTGCTACTCAATACGTTGATATGGCAGGTAACCCAACTTACGATATAAGATACAACCCCAACAATTCGGTATACGCAATAGAAGGTATTACTTCGCCGGATGGTAGAGTATTCGGTAAGATGGGACACTCTGAAAGAACGGGTGCAGGTCTTTATAAGAACGTTGAAGGCGAATTTGATATTAAGATGTTTGCTTCGGCAGTTAAATACTTCAAATAATTGATATAGGAGAAATGATATGGGATATAAAAGCGATATTGAAATCGCTCAAAGCGTACACCCCAAGCATATAACTGAAATTGCCAAAGTTGCAGGTGTTGACGATAAATATCTTGAACAGTATGGCAATTATAAAGCAAAAGTAGATTTGTCTATATTGAACGAAAAAGGCGAAAACGGCAAGTTGATTCTTGTAACGGCAATTACGCCAACCCCAGCAGGCGAAGGTAAAACTACTACGACAATCGGCTTGGCTGACGGGTTAAAAAGAATAGGTAAGAACGTAGTAGTCGCATTAAGAGAACCGTCTTTAGGTCCTGTTTTCGGCGTTAAAGGTGGTGCTGCTGGTGGTGGTTATGCTCAAGTAATTCCTATGGAAGATATAAATCTTCATTTTACGGGCGATTTTCACGCTATAGGTGCAGCAAACAATTTGCTTGCGGCAATGCTTGATAATCATATATATCAAGGCAATACGCTTGGTATAGATCCAAGAAAAATTACTTGGAAACGTTGTGTTGATATGAACGACCGTCAGTTGCGTTTTGTAGTTGACGGGTTAGGTGGTAAAGTTAACGGCGTTCCAAGAGAAGACGGCTACGATATAACCGTTGCTTCGGAAATAATGGCAGTCCTTTGTTTGTCTTCGTCTATAGACGACTTGAAAGAAAGATTATCTAGAATAATCGTAGGCTATACTTATGATGATAAGCCGGTTACTGCAGGTCAATTAAAGGCTCATGGTGCAATGACTGCTCTTTTGAAAGACGCAATAAAACCCAACCTTGTTCAAACTTTAGAAGGAGCGCCAGCCTTTGTTCACGGTGGTCCGTTTGCTAATATTGCTCATGGGTGCAATTCTGTTATGGCTACTAAAATGGCTATGAAACTTGGTGACTATGCCGTGACTGAAGCAGGGTTCGGTGCAGATTTAGGTGCAGAAAAGTTTCTTGATATAAAGTGCCGTTTTGCAGGGTTAAAACCCAACGCCGTAGTTATCGTTGCAACAATCCGTGCTCTTAAAATGCACGGTGGGCTTGCTAAAACAGAACTTGGTAACGAAGATCTTAACGCTCTAGAAAAAGGGTTGCCAAATCTTTTAAGACACGTAAGTAATATTAAAAACGTTTATAAACTTCCGTCGGTAGTTGCGGTTAATCGCTTCCCAACCGATACGGATAAAGAAATAGAACTTGTTATAGAAAAATGTAAAGAACTTGGCGTAAACGTCGTTCTTTCTACCGTATGGGCAGACGGGGGACAAGGTGGCACGGCTCTTGCAGAAGAAGTTGTTAAACTTTGCGAACAAGAAAATGATTTTACTTTCAGTTACGATTTAGATCAAAGTATTGAAAGCAAAATAGAAAGCATAGTTAAAAAGGTTTATGGTGGCGACGGAGTTGTATTTACCGACGAAGCGAAAAAACAAATCAAAAAATTTAACGAACTTGGCTTTGATAAAGTGCCCGTATGTATTGCAAAAACACAATATTCTTTCTCTGACGATATGACTAAACTTGGTGCACCGAAAGACTTTAAGGTTACCGTGCGTTCTCTCAAAATATCGGCAGGTGCAGGTTTTATCGTTGCATTAACCGGCAGTATAATGACTATGCCGGGCTTGCCCAAAGTTCCTGCAGCAGAAAAAATTGACGTTGATAGTAACGGCACGATTACAGGATTATTCTAATAACAAAAAAGGAGTGGTTTCACTCCTTTTTTTGCGCTAAAAAAGCACGGAACTTCCGTGCTTTTTAGATCTATTTATTAAGTTTTAGGTATGCCGACCATAACCGAAAGGGAAAAGGTTTAAGAACGTTAACGGGCAAATTTGCGTGTTTTCCGTTGCCTTCTTTACGACACTACCTTGAAAAAATTTTCGTCTTTTAACTTTTCACGGTTAGTGTCGGCATATTTGATATTTCGGTCGTGCTATTCATCGGTCAATACCCCCACTATAAAATTTCGACTTCTAATTTATGTATCCAAGGCCCTTTACCTTATCTACACTTATATTTTAACATGGCGAAAGGGGGTTGTCAATACCTTTTTAAAAAATTTTGTTAAGAAAATTTATACCAAACCCCCTTGACGAACAGGATAAATCATAGTATAATAAAAGATGTGGGCTATGAAAGGTATTATCGTAATAAACCCGTTCAAGACTGTTTCTCAAAACGTGCATCAGGCTGAACGGTTAAAAATTGAATTTGAAAAAATAGGTGTTCCCGTAGAAATTGTTTCAACGGGATACTTGTCGTCGTTTCTTAAAAATAGCAATATTCAATGTGATTATAAAGACGTGGACTTTGCCGTTTATTTAGATAAAGATAAATATTTTTCTAAAATTCTAGAAAACAACGGGGTAAGGTTGTTTAACCCACACGACGCAATAAGGGTTTGTGACGATAAGGCAGAAACGTATATTGCTCTTGCCGATAACGGCTTTGATTTACCAGATACTATGTTTGGCGCTCTTTGTTATAGAGATAACTGCCAAATAGACGATAAGGCTATAGAAGTTATAGAAACCCGTTTTAATTATCCTATTATAGTAAAACAATGCTACGGTTCTTTAGGTCGTGGTGTGTTTAAGGCTGACAATAGAGAAGAACTTGTAAAAATTATAGAAGAAGTTAAAACCACGCCACATCTTTTCCAAGAATATTTATCGTTGAAAAAAGGGGTAGACGTTAGGTTAATCGTCATAGGTGGTAAAACGATCGCCTATATGGAAAGAAGAAACGAAAACGATTTCCGTTCTAACGTTGCTCGTGGTGGTAGTGGTGTAGTTGTTGAAATTCCTAATGAATTCATTACTACGGCAGAACGTATTGCAAAGTTTTTGAATTTAGACTATTGTGGAATTGATTTGTTATACGGCAATAATGGCGAGCCGGTCGTATGTGAAGTAAATTCCAACGCTTTTTTTGACGGGATAGAGGGCGTTACGGGTATAAACGTTGCAAAAGCCTACGTAGAATATATAGTTAATACTATGAATACAAAATAAAAACACTTTATCAAAATTCGATAAAGTGTTTTTTGTTTTATAAGTTTGGTAAATTAGTTTGTAAATCTTTAAGATGCTCTGTAATCCCAAAGGCTTGTGGAATATATTTTCCATCTTGGTAATTTACTACGGCAATAGATGCGTTAGGCGTCCAAGGAAGATCGTTAAACCGTTCAATCGGTATTCCGGAAAAATAACATTGTAAACTTCTTAAAACCCCACCATGCGACGCTATAAGAATAGTTTTTCCGTCGTTCTCTCTGCAAATTTTATCTATTACTTTAAGAGCTCTTAACCCAGCTTCTTCCATACTTTCGCCGTCAACACAATGAACGATACCTTTGTTTTCAGACCATTTACGATAATATTCAGGATCTTGTTTTTCTATGTCTGAAAAAGTAACGCCTTCCCATTTGCCACCGTAAATTTCTTTTAACATATCGTCGGTTTTAATGGGTAAATTTAGCGTGTCGGCAACCTTTTTAACCGTGTCAATAGCACGGGAAAGGGGGCTAGAATAAATAAGGTCAATTTTAAAATTTTTCAAAACGTAATCTGAAACGAGTTCGGCTTGCTTAAAACCTATATCGCAAAGAGGAACGTCTAAATGTCCTGTAAAGGTATTTGTTTTGTTTCCTTCGCTAAACCCGTGTCTGACTAGAACTAAAGTAACCATATATCAATTAAACGTTAAATCTAAAGAGAACTACGTCGCCGTCTTTGATAACGTATTCTTTACCTTCAGAACGAACCTTGCCTTTTTCTTTTGCAGCGTTAAAACTACCTAATTCAACCAAGATGTCGTAGTTAACGATTTCAGCACGGATAAAACCCTTTTCAAAATCAGAGTGAATTTTCCCTGCCGCTTGTGGTGCTTTCGTGCCGTTTTCAATCGTCCACGCACGAACTTCTTTTTCGCCTGCCGTAAGGTAACTCAAAAGCCCTAAAAGTTTATAAGAAGTTTTTACTAATTTATCAAGGCCACTTTCCGTAACGCCTAATTCGTTTAAGAACAAAGTTTGTTCTTCTTCGTCAAGCATAGAAAGTTCTTCTTCGGTCTTTGCGCAAATAACCATATATTCAGCGCCTTCAGACTTAGCAAAATTAATAACTTTTTGAACGTAAGGAAGTTCACTTTCAGGTTTACCCATATCCATTTCGCTAATGTTAGCAGTGTAAATAACGGGTTTTGCCGTGATAAGGAAAAGTGTTTTAAGATATTCCTTTTCTTCGTCCGTACAGGGGAGAGTTCTAGCAGGCTTAAGGTCGTTTAAGTGATTGAAAAGCCTTTCTAAAAATTCGGCCTCTACCTTGTATTTTTTATCACCCGTCTTGGTCATGTTAATTGCTTTATCAAGGCGTTTTTTAACCGATTCGGTATCCGAAAAGATAAGTTCTAAATTGATAGTTTCAATATCACGTAAGGGATCTATTTCAGAATCAACGTGAATAATGTTTTCATCTTCAAAACATCTTACCACGTGAACAATAGCATCTGTTTCACGAATATTTGCAAGGAATTTATTCCCTAAACCTTCGCCTTGGCTTGCGCCTTTTACAAGCCCTGCAATATCAACGAATTCAACGACTGCTGGTGTGATTTTTTGCGTGTAGTAAAGTTTGCCTAAAACGTCAAGACGTTTGTCTGGCACGGCAACGATACCAACGTTAGGTTCGATAGTACAGAAAGGATAGTTAGCGCATTCTGCGCCAGCGTGAGTAATAGCGTTAAATAAAGTTGATTTTCCTACGTTAGGAAGACCTACTACACCTAATTTCATTTTGTAACTCCGTAATGTGAATTTAATCTTAAACATCTTAACACAAAATGAGCGAAAATACAAGTTTTTAGGTTGCTTTTTTAATAATTATTTGGTATTATGTTTAGGTAATAATGGAGAAGAAGTATGGATTATAAGAACTATATTGCAAAAAAATTACAAATTGAAGGTATTACCCAAGACGAACTTCGTTCGTTTATAGAAATCCCACCGAATACGGATATGGGCGATTTTGCTTTGCCGTGTTTTAAACTTAGCAAGATTATGCGTCGTCCACCCGTGGTTATAGCGCAAGATTTAGAAAAGGCTTTCGTTTTAGACGAAGTTATTTCCGGTTGTACTGCTCTTAACGGATATCTTAACTTTAAGATTAATCGTTCGGGCTTTGCAAAGTCACTACTTGATGAAATAATCGATAAGGGCGATAGTTTTGGTTCGGATACGGTTGGTGAAGGTAAAACCGTTTGTATAGACTATTCTTCAATAAACATAGCAAAGCCTTTCCATATAGGGCATTTAAGCACTACTGTAATAGGTAGCGCCCTTTGTAAAATATTTAGATTTTTAGGGTATAAAGTCGTTGGTATCAATCACCTTGGCGATTACGGTACTCAATTCGGCAAACTTATCGTTGCTTATAAAAAGTGGAGTAGTGAACAAGCCGTTAAAACGGATAGACTTAAAGAACTTACTAGAATTTACGTTAAGTTCCACGACGAAGCAAAAATTGACCCTACTCTTGACGATCAGGCTAGAAGATATTTCAAACTCATAGAAGACGGCGACAAAGAAAGTAACGAACTTTTCAATCTTTTCAAAACTATAACTTTAGAAGAAGTTGATAAGATTTATAAACTACTTAACGTTGAATTCGATTCGTATGCAGGGGAAAGTTTCTATAATGATAAAATGGCACCCGTTGTAGACGAACTTAAAGAAAAAGGTCTTATTAAAATATCAGACGGGGCAGCTATCGTAGAACTTGAAGAATACGGTATGCCACCTTGTTTAATATTAAAGTCGGACGGGTCGACCCTTTATGCAACCCGTGATATAGCGGCTGCAGTTTATCGTAAAAATACATACGATTTTGATAAATGTTTATACGTAGTTGCTTATCAACAAAACTTGCATTTTAAGCAATTCTTTAAGGTGCTTGAACTCATGGGCAAAGAGTGGGCTAAAGATATGGTTCACGTTGCATACGGCATGGTATCGTTAGAAAGTGGATCTATGAGCACAAGACAAGGTAAAGTAGTGCTTTTAGAAGACGTTATTTCTAAGACGATAGAAAAGGCGTATAGCGTTATAGAACAAAAAAATCCTGATCTTAAAGATAAAGATAAGATTGCAAGAGCAGTTGGTACGGGCGCTGTAATTTTCGGTGCACTTTGCAATAATAAAATAAAAGATATCGTGTTTAGTTATGATAGAGTATTGAGTTTTGAAGGGGAAACTTGCCCTTACGTTCAATACACCGTAGCACGTTGTAATAGCGTATTAAATAAATGTGGCGATCCACAAGCGTTTGATCTTACAGAGATGAACGGAGATGAATACGAACTCATATCCGTACTTGGTAAGTTCAAAGAAACCGTTAAAAACTCTGCAGAAAAATACGAACCGTCACTCGTTACCCGTTACGCAATAGATTTAGCAACGGCGTTTAATAAATTTTATATTAGTTCAAAGATCGCTTGTGAAGATGTGAATTTGAGAAATTTCAGATTGACGCTTGCTAAAGCAGTTAAAATAACGCTTACTAACGCATTGACTTTACTTGGTATTGAAACTGTGGAGGAAATGTAATGAACAAAGCAGTAGTGTTCGATTTGGACGGAACGCTCATAGATAGTTTGCCGGATATTGCAGACGGTATTAATGATATGCTTAAAAAGTTCGGATATCCAGAACGAACTTCAGAAGAAATTAAAAACTTCATAGGCAACGGCGCAAGAAAACTTGTAGAGCGTTCGCTTGGTGAAAACGTGTCGTCGCAAGAAGTTGATAAATGTTTGGCGTATTATAACGACGTTTATACTGCGTCAGGTAGCCCGAAAACGGGTTTATTTGACGGGGTTGCAGATGTTTTGATTGAACTTAAAAAGCGTGGCTATAAACTTGCTATTCTTACTAACAAGCCACAAATCACTACGAACGACGTGTATAAACGCTATCTTAAAAACTTTGACTTTGATAAAGTTGTAGGTCAAAGCGAAACGGTGAAATGCAAGCCTGATAAAGAAGCCGTTTTAAGTATTCTTAGAGAAATGGAAATTGAACCGAAAAACGCAGTATTCGTTGGTGACGGGGAAACGGACGTTCAACTTTCTATAAACGCTCAAATTTCAGGTATATCCGTGCTTTGGGGATATCGTAGCAAGAGTTTCTTAGAAGAATACGGTGCAAAACAATTTGCTTTATTGCCGAGTGATTTGCTCGGTATGATTAATTAAATTTTAATTTTTTATCCTTTTTTAGGTAATCCAAAATGCAAAAAACTTATAAAGTAGTTATTGTCGGTGGTGGTGCTGCTGGGCTTACGTGCGCAATAGAACTTCTATCTGGCAATACTACGCTAAACGGAAACGATATTCTTGTTATAGAGAGAAACGATCGGGTTGGTAAGAAATTAGTTGCGACCGGAAACGGGCAAGGCAATCTTTCTAACTCGAACTTTTCCGTTGACTTTTATAACGGCGAAAAAGGTTTTTTGCGTGCCTTTATTAACCAAGCAGAAGAAATACGGATAACCGATTATTTAGAAAATTTAGGAATTCCACTAACGACGGCTAAAGATGGAAAAATATATCCACTCTCTAAACAAGCAAACGCCGTGTTAGACGTTATGCGTGCTTTTTTAAGTTCTAAAAAATGTGAGATAATTACTGAAGTGAAAATAGAAAAAATAAAAAAGCAAGGCGATATTTTCGTTCTAAATTCAATAGATAAACAATTTTTTGCAAATTCCGTTGTTATAGCAACGGGGGGCAAGAGTGCTAAACAGTTTGGTACGGACGGCTCTTCGTACGTGCTTGCTCAAAACTTTGGGCATAAATTAACGGCGTTATATCCGTCGCTAGTTCAATTAAAAACCGATCTTACTTTAGTGCGTGGTTTAAAAGGGCTTAAAGAAACCGTGCGCCTTACTGCTTATGACGGAAATCAACAACTTAAGTCTGCCGTTGGCGAACTTCTTTTTACCGAATACGGTGTTTCTGGTAACGCCGTGTTCCAAATTTCCGGATCGTTAACCGACGCAAAACACCCCAAAATCAAAGTGGAATTTTTACCAGACTTAACTCTTGAAGAAGTAGAAAATATGCTTGAAAAGAGAGAGTGTACGGGTTATCTTAACGGTGAACTCTATCTAGCAGGGGTTATAAATAAACGCATAGGACAAGCCGTTGTAAAGACGGCTGAAAATAACGGGGCTAAAGCAGTTGCTAAAGCTTTGAAAAATTTTGTTTTAACAGTCGTAGGTGATCTCGGCTTTAATTATTCTCAAGTGACTAAAGGTGGAATAGAAACTACCCAAGTCAATCCTTTTACGATGGAGAGCAAACTTGCTCGAAATCTTTATCTTGTAGGCGAAATTCTCGACGTTGACGGGGATTGTGGCGGCTACAATCTTACTTTTGCTTTCGTGTCGGGTATTAGTTCGGCACGGGCTATAAAATCCAAACTTACAAAATAACTTAATAAACTACAAAATTTGCGTGTATTATCTTAAAATTAAGAGAATAATATACAAAAAAAGAATTAAGGGCGAAAGCCTATTTTTGCGTATAATTTTTATAGGAGTATTATGCATAAATTAATTGATTTGACAAGAGAAGAACTTGAAAAAGAACATTTATCGGTTATTCGTGAACTAGGTAGACATATAGGGGTAAAAGCACCTGCGTCTAAAAAGAAGAAAGAGATTATAAAAGATATTCTTGAAATTCAAAACGGCACGAAAGAACCTGAAAGCGTGGAAAAAAGGGGTGCGCCTAGTAAAGAAGTTGATATTAGCAAATATTATAAATATCCTGATGATAAACCTTATTTTGAAGTGCCGAAAAATAATATAATTTTTAACGCTTCAGAATTTTATGAAGAGCAAGCCGTGAAAACCGAACCGTTTGAAATGGAAGGCGTTTTGGATATGCATAGTATGGGCTTTGGCTTTTTAAGGGTAAATATTTACGAAAATACTACGGACGACGCATACGTTTCTTGCGCTAATATCAAACGTTACAAACTTCGTAAAGGAGATAAGGTGCGTTGTATTGTAGAGCCTAAAGTAGGTTCTGCCCCACCGTTGTCAAAAGTTATTACGATAAACGGTGAAGATCCGTCGGCATTTAATAATAGGACGGATTTTGACGAACTTGTTCCTTGTTATCCTAATGAAAGAATTAAACTTGAAACTAATGGTAAAGACGTTTCGTTAAGATGCATAGATTTATTTGCCCCTATAGGTAAAGGGCAACGTGGTCTAGTCGTTGCGCCACCAAAAACGGGTAAAACTACTTTACTAAAACAAATGGCTAAATCGATAGAAGTTAATCACCCTAATATAAAATTAATGGTGCTTTTAATAGACGAACGTCCTGAAGAAGTTACCGACTTTAGGCGTGAACTTGTAAATGCAGAATTGACTTATTCAACTTTTGACGAAAGTGCAGAACATCACGTTCGTTCGGCTGAATACGTGTTTAATAGGGCGAAAGGTTACGTAGAAGCAGGCAGAGACGTGGTTGTTTTACTTGATTCCATAACTAGGTTAGCAAGAGCGTATAATTCAACGGTAGAGCCATCGGGAAGGACTTTGTCAGGTGGTTTAGATCCGTTTGCGCTACACGGTCCAAAGCGTCTTTTCGGTTCGGCAAGAAACGTAGAGAACGGTGGTAGTCTTACGGTTATAGCAACGGCGTTAGTTGATACGGGAAGTAGAATGGACGACGTCGTTTACGAAGAATTTAAAGGTACGGGCAATATGGAAATTCATCTTTCACGAGATTTAAGCGAAAGAAGAATATTCCCTGCGATAGATCTTTATAAGTCGGGTACTCGTAAAGACGAATTGTTGTTGAGCGAAGAAGAAATAAATAGTGCATACAAATTGCGTAGAACGATAAATGAAAAAGCGCAATCGGTAGAAGCGTTAGTAGAAATGATTAAAAGAACAAAAAGCAATTCTGATTTGGTTGCTAAAACGGATGCGTGGTTGAGTATATACAATAAGTAAAATGAAAAAATCAGATAGAAATAAAACGATAGACTTTCCTTTAGAGCAAGCAGGGCAATATCTTGCTTTATGTAAAGAACAAGAACGAATAGACGTCGTATCGGAAAACTCGATTGTTATAGGTGATGCTTATAAATCGTTGCAAAAGGTTGATGATAAATCTGTAGATCTGTTGATTGTTGATCCACCTTATAATTTAGACAAAGAGTTTCACGGTAACAGTTTTAAAAAACTTTCGGACGTCGATTATAAAAATTATACGGAAAAATGGATAAAAGCCGTGTTGCCAAAACTTAAAGAAACGGCAAGCGTTTACGTTTGTTGCGACTGGAAAAGTTCTTTAGTGATAGGCTCTGTACTTGCAGAGTATTTCGTGTTGAGAAACCGTATAACTTGGCAAAGAGAAAAGGGCAGAGGTGCAAAAGCAAATTGGAAAAACTCTATGGAAGACGTGTTTTTTGCAACCGTAAGCGACGAGTATACTTTTAATCTAGACGCCGTAAAACAACGCAAACAAGTTCTTGCGCCATATAAAGAAGACGGCGTTCCTAAAGACTGGACGGAAACTAAAGACGGAAAATATAGAGATACTTGTCCATCTAATTTTTGGGATGATATTGCAGTTCCGTATTGGTCAATGGCAGAAAATACTGCACACCCAACGCAAAAACCGGAAAAACTAATCGCAAAACTAATTTTGGCTAGTTCTAATGAAAACGATTTGGTTCTAGATCCTTTTGCAGGTAGTAGCACTACGGGCGTAGTTGCAAAAAAACTCAATAGAAAATATATTTGTATAGAACAAAACCCACTTTATTGCGCATGGGCGCAAAAACGGATAGAAGACGCCGAAATAGATAAGAGTATTCAAGGCTATGAAGACGGCGTATTTTGGGAAAGAAATTCAAAACCGAAAAGAAAAAAAGAAAAAACGACGCTAAAATAAGCGTCGTTTTTATTAACAAAAAAACCGTGCATCCGAAATCGACAAGTATCGCCGAAGCGTTAACTTAACAGGTGGCTACTTCAAAGCTACCCTATGGCACACAAGATCAACTGTTTAGTGCTGCTGTATTCCTACTCTGACACGGTTCGCAGTCTATTGTTGCATAAGACCTTGAGATCAACACTCCTTATTAAGCACAGCCTTCCACGATACAGGCCTCAAACGGCTTTCTGTTCCACTAAGCGAATTGTGGATAACAGGGCATCGCTAACTCCCCACATAGCACGGCTATAATATTCTATATCAAATCAAAGGTTTTTGCAAGTTATTTTCCATAAAAATCTTAAAATTTTATAAAATTAACTTTACAAAAGGCGTTATTATTAGTATAATTTATAAGATATAATATTTAAATAGAAAAATTTTGTCGAAAAAGCATCTTTTTAAGGGAGCAAAACAATGTATAAGAAAGTAGATACCTCACTCAATTTCTTAGAAAGGGAAAAAGAAGTCTTAAAGTTCTGGAAAGAAAATAAGATTTTCGAAAAAAACGTAGAAGAAAATAACGGTAATAAAGAATTTACCTTTTACGACGGGCCACCTACGGCAAACGGTAAACCACATATAGGTCATATTTTAACTCGTGTTATCAAGGATATTATTCCACGTTATCACGTAATGAAAGGTGATCATTGTTTGCGTAAAGCAGGGTGGGATACTCACGGTTTACCCGTAGAACTAGAAGTAGAAAAAGTTCTTGGTATGGATGGTAAACAAGATATCGAAAAATACGGTATTGAGCCTTTTATTCAAAAATGTAAAGAAAGCGTTTGGAAATATAAATCCGAATGGGAAAAAATGAGTGACCGTGTAGGCTACTGGGCAGACATGGAAAGTCCTTACGTTACTTACGAAGATAATTATATCGAATCGGTATGGTGGGCTATTAAGACGATAGCAGAAAAAGGTCTTTTATATAAAGGTCATAAAATCGTTCCTTACTGCCCACGTTGTGGAACGGCTCTTTCTTCACACGAAGTAGCGCAAGGTTATAAAGACGTTAAAGAAGTTTCCGTTTTCGTTCGTTTCAAAATGAAAGATAGAGAAAACGCATATTTCCTTGCGTGGACAACCACGCCTTGGACGTTGCCGTCTAACGTTGCTCTTTGTATGAATCCCAACGAAAACTACGTGGAAATTATTGCTGAAGACGGAGCAACTTACGTGCTTGCAGAAGCGCTTGCACCTTCGCTTTTTGAAAATTATACTACTGTAAGCGTTAAGAAAGGTGTTGAATACGAACGTGCAGAATATATACCACTTTTCGATTATGCTTTGGGCAGTTTCAAAGAAAAGGCGTATTACGTTGTTTGCGACGAATACGTAACTCTTACCGACGGTAGTGGTATCGTTCATATCGCACCTGCGTTTGGTGAAGACGATGCAAACGTTGGTAGAAAATACGGCTTGCCTTTCGTTAAACTAGTTGACGATAGAGGTTTGATGACCGAATGCACTCGTGACCTTGCAGGTATGTTCGTTAAGGACGCAGATAAGGTTATTATAAAAACTCTTAAAGAAAACGGTTTGTTATTTAAGGAAATGGCGTTTGAACACAGTTATCCTTTCTGTTGGCGTTGTGATACACCACTTCTTTATTATGCAAGAAGTAGTTGGTTTATCAAAATGACGGCTGTAAAAGATAGATTGTTAAAAGCCAACGATTCTATTAACTGGATGCCGGAAACGATTAAAAACGGTAGAATGGGTAACTTCCTAGAAAACGTAATCGACTGGGGTATTTCTCGTGAACGTTATTGGGGTACGCCACTTCCCGTTTGGGTTTGCGATAAGTGTGGTAAAATCCACGTTATCGGTAGTAAACAAGAATTAAAAGATCTTTGTCACGTAGAAGGTGATATAGAACTTCACCGTCCTTATATAGACGATTGCACTTTCGATTGTGAATGTGGTGGCAAGTTCGTTCGTGAAAAAGAAGTTATCGACTGTTGGTTTGACTCTGGTTCAATGCCTTTCGCTCAATATCACTATCCATTTGAAAATAAAGAATTGTTTGAAAGTCATTTCCCAGCAGACTTTATAAGTGAAGCAATTGACCAAACTAGAGGTTGGTTCTATACCTTACTTGCAATATCAACATTGCTTTTCGATAAAGCGCCTTTCAAAAACTGTATAGTTTTAGGGCACGTTAACGATAAAAACGGTATTAAGATGAGTAAGCATAAAGGCAACGTAGTTGATCCTTGGTCAATTCTCGATAAACAAGGTGCAGACGCAGTAAGATGGTATTTCTACACCGGTTCAGCACCATGGTTGCCATCAAGATTTTACGAAGACGCCGTGTCTGAAGCGCAAAGAAAGTTTATGGGTACTCTTTGGAATACTTACGCTTTCTTCGTGTTGTATGCCGATATTGATAAATATAATCCTGCAGAATACAATCTCAAAGATTGCAAACTTTCGCTTATGGATAAATGGGTGCTTTCAAAACTCAACACGCTCATAAAGACGGTTGATAACGGACTTGCATCATATAATATCTTTGAAAGTGCACGTGCGTTGCAAAACTTCACCGACGATTTGTCGAATTGGTACGTTCGTCGTGGTAGAGAACGTTATTGGGGGCATGATATGGATGATGATAAGATCGCCGCATATACAACCCTTTACACGGTTCTCGTAACGATGGCTAAACTTTCAGCACCGTTCACGCCGTTTATGTCTGAAGCGATTTACCAAAACTTAGTTCCATCTTTCTATAAAGACGCTCCGGAATCAGTACATCTTTGTGCTTTCCCAGAAGTTGATGAAAGAGCTATTGATCTTGCGTTAGAAGACGGCATGCAAAACGTTCTTGATATCGTAGTTCTTGGTAGAGCATGCAGAAACACGTCTAATATTAAAAACCGTCAACCCTTACAAAAAATCTTCGTATGTTCAGAAAGAAAAACTGAACTTACCGAAGGGCTTTTAGAAATAGCAAAAGACGAACTTAACGTAAAAGAAGTTGAATATCTTAAAGATGCAACTAAATTCGTTACCTATAAAATTAAACCACAACTTAAAACTTTAGGACCTAAGTATGGTGCAAAACTTGGCAAAGTAAGAAAGTTCCTTGAAACTTGTGATGCAAATATTGTCGTTCAAACGGTTAAGAGTGGCAATGTTTATAGCACGGAATTTGAGGGCGACGCTTTTGAATTCGCTCTTGACGATTTGCTTATTGCAACTGAAAGTGCAGAAGGCTTTACTGCATCAAGCGATAAAGGTATTACGGTTGTTATGGATACCGTAGTAACCGAAGAACTTAAAGCAGAAGGCGTTGAAAGAGAAATTATTTCAAAAATTCAAACAATGCGTAAAGATGCAGGTTTTGAAGTCGTTGATAGGATAACCGTAAATTACTTAACTGATGACGACGGCGTTAAAAACGCTTTCGTAAACGGTAAAGAAATTGCAAGCGTCGTTTTGGCTGACAGTATAAGCGAAGGTGATGCTGAAGGTTTCAAAAAGGATATCGACGTTAACGGTGTAACTTGCACGGTTATAATTAATAAGGTAATTAAATAATGAGAGTTGCCGATTGGAAAGATTATTCGGTTATTGCCACGGGTGACGGGTATAAACTTGAGAAATGGGATAAGGTGGTTTTGCTTCGTCCCGATCCTCAGGTTATATGGAAAAGTCAAACGGACATGGACGGGTATAAGGGGCTTAACGCTAAATATATTCGTAGTGAAACGGGTGGTGGTAGATGGCTGATCAAAAACAACATGCCACAAGAGTGGACCGTTAGTTATAAAGATTTGAAATTTAAGATTAAACCTATGGGCTTTAAGCATACGGGATTATTCCCAGAGCAAGCAGTTAATTGGGATTTAATGTCGGATCTTATCAAAGGTGCAAAAAGAGAAATAAGCGTGCTTAACTTGTTTGCTTATACGGGTGGCGCTACGGTTGCTTGTGCAAATGCAGGGGCTAGCGTATGTCACGTAGACTCTGCAAAAGGCATGGTTGAAAGAGCAGGCGAAAACGTTCGTCTTACGGGTATTAAAGACCCCAAGGTTAGATATATAATCGACGACTGTAAAAAGTTTGTTGAGCGTGAAATTCGCAGAGGAAAGAAGTACGACGCTATCATAATGGACCCACCGAGTTACGGTCGTGGACCTAACGGCGAAATGTGGAAATTAGAAACTGAACTTTTCCCGTTGGTTCAACTTTGTTCAAAGGTGTTAAGTGATAATCCGTTGTTTTTCTTGATAAACAGTTACACGACGGGTTTGCAACCACAAGTTCTTAAAAACATACTTAACCTTACCATAGCAAACGAACGTGGTGGTAGAGTAGAGGCGTACGAAGTTGGTTTAAAAACTCAAGAACAAGGCGTGGTTTTGCCTTGTGGGAATAGTGGTATTTGGATAAACGGATAAAAAATTATGGAAGAATTGACTATATTGCATGAAGACAATCATATAATCGTGGTGTTAAAACCCCAGAACGTGCCTACTTGTGAAGACGAAAGTAAAGATCAAGATTTGCTTAATATGGTGAAAGAATATATTAGAGTAACCTATAATAAGCAAGGCAACGTTTATTGTGGTCTTATACATCGTCTTGATAGGCCAACGGGTGGCGTAATGGTTTTTGCAAAATCAAGCAAAGCAGCATCAAGACTTAGCGAGCAATTAAGAGAAGGTGATTTTGAAAAACGCTATTTCACGGTTTTGGTTGGCGAGCCTAAAGAAGACAAAGCAACACTCGTTAACTATATGAAAAAGAACGCCGTTAATAATATGGTATACGTTTGTCCTGCAACGGTAAACGGCGCAAAACTCGCTAGCCTTGATTATACCGTGCTTGATAAGAAAGACGGGTTGTCGCTCGTAGACGTAAGATTACATACGGGGAGAAGTCATCAAATCCGTGTTCAAATGAGCGCAATGGGTACACCCGTTTACGGCGATATGCGTTACGGTGGGGAAAAAGCAAAGAAAGGTTATCTTGCTTTATGGGCTTATTACCTTTCGTTTACACATCCCGTAAGTAAAGAAAAAATGGTTTTCAGGGTTCAACCACCTAAAGAAAACAATCCGTGGTCGTTATTTGATACCGATCGTTCGATTAAAATAGTAAAACCAAATTTATAAAAGGTAAAGGACGGAAAGATTTTCCGTCCTTTTATATAAAGAAACCGAGCAGTTTATAGCCACCTAACACAATTAATACAAGAGATGGCAGAAACTCGATTTTTGCAAGGTGTTTAACCACTTTAAGAGAAACCAAAAACATACTTAAACTGATCATTAAAGCGTGAAAAAATGCGATAATAAACGGTACGTAAATGGCGTTTATTCCCATTAAGGCTAAAGATAGGTTTGCCGTTGCTCCGTCAATACCAACGCCAAAGCCTGCTATTAGCGATTGCAATAATATCCCTTTTTGAGTATGATTGTTTTCGGGCTTTTTTCGGATTAGGTTAAAAAGCCCAACGCCTATCAATAAAACCCCGCCTAAATTAGCAGTTTTTTCTGTAATTTTTCCAACTAGAAAAACGGTTGCGTAGTTTGCGATAAGACACATGCAAAGAACCGTTAGGGTTATTACAAGAATTACGGGGATCTTTTTCTTTGTGGAAAGCGAAAGTGAAAAACCACAAAAGAAAGAATCGATACTTACGGTTAAAGCAGTTAATATGGTAAAATATATCATTAGTAAATTACCTCTATATAGTATATGTTTTTAGAGAAACTTTTGTTAAAAATAAAAAATAATTAATAATAATATTATTATTT
>JAZOMV010000073.1:0-16174 GCA_045654165.1 Christensenellaceae bacterium | reverse complement strand
ATATATATAATAACATATTTATAATTGAAAACACCTTGAAAAATTCAAGGTGTTTTGACTTTTTTTAAATAATTTTAAATAATTTCCGACATTGCCGTTACAAAATCAGTAACGCTATCTATCGACAAACCTTCTAAAAGTCTTGCTTGTTCGTAAAGAACTATTGCGTACTTTTTAAGTTTTTCTTTATCCGTTTCGTAAACGTTTTTAAGCGTGTCTAAAATTTTGTGGTCAGCGCTAATTTCTAAAATCTTTTCGGCTTTTACGTTTTGACCGTTGTTTGGTATGTTTGCAAAAACCTTTTCCATTTCAATAGAAACTTCGCCACCTGCAGTTAAACATACGGGGTAAGTTTTAAGTTTAGAAGTAAGGCGAACTTCTTTTACTTTATCCCCTAAATCCGACTTAATTTCTTCTAAAAGACCTTTAAGTTCGGTTGATTTTTGTTCAAGTTCTTTCTTTTCATCGTCGCTATCAAGAGAGAAGTCTGCTTCTGAAACCGACTTGAATTTCTTGCCTTCAAATTCACCTAAGATCTTTGCAATGAATTCGTCTACCCCGTCTTTAAAGTAAAGTATTTCGTAGCCTTTATCCTTTGCCTTTTCAATTTGTGGAAGTTTAGCGATTTTTTCGTAACTTTCGCCACAAGCATAGTAAATTTCTTGTTGTGCTAACGGCATTTCTTTAACGTATTCTGAAAGAGTAACGAGTTTTTCTTTCTTTGAAGAATAGAACATAAGAAAATCTTTTAACTTATCTTTATTCATACCAAAGCCTGCGTATACCCCGAATTTGATACTCAACCCGAATTCAGCAAAAAGTTTTTCGTACTTTTCACGCTCGTTTTCCATCATCTTTTTAAGTTCAGAAGCAATTTTCTTTTCTAAACTTACGGCGATTGCCTTAACTTGTCTATCTTGTTGTAAAATTTCACGAGAGATGTTAAGGTTAAGGTCGGAACTATCAACGATACCTTTGATAAACCCAAAATAGTCTGGTAATAAGTCTTCACACTTTTCCATTATCATAACGCCGTTAGAATAGAGTTTTACGCCCTTTTTATAGTCTTTTGAATAATAATCGAAAGGCGCACGAGCAGGCACGTATAAAAGCGTGTCGTAGGTTACCGAACCTTCTATTTTAGCGTAAATACCTTTAATCGGGTCTTGATAATCGTGGAATTCGTTTTTATAGAATTCGTTAAGGCTTTCTTCGTTAACTTGGCTCTTTGGCTTTTTCCAAAGTGGAACCATGCTATTTAAGGTTTCAAGTTCGCTTACTTGTTCGTATTCGGGCTTATCGTCGGGCGAACCCTCTTTTCTCTTTGAACGAGTCATCATCATTTGAACGGGATAACGGATATAGTCGGAATATTGTTTGATAAGAGAAGAAAGTCTATATTCTTCTAAATATTCCGAATACTTAACGTCGTCGGTATCGGCTTTTAATGAAAGAACGATCGTAGTGCCAACTTCAGCCTTTTCCGTTTCTTCTATTTCGTAGCCGTCTGCCCCCTTGCTTTCCCACTTAAACGCCTTGTCTGCACCGTAAGCCTTTGTGATTACGGTAATTTTATCTGCTACCATAAACGCCGAATAAAACCCTACGCCGAATTGACCGATAAGTTCGTTATCAGCCCCTTCGTTGGCTTTCTTAAAAGCAAGCGTGCCAGATTCTGCTATCGTGCCGAGATTTTTTTCTAAATCTTTATCCGTCATACCGATACCGTTATCCGATATGGTAAGGGTACGGCTTTCTTTGTTTGGCGTTAAGGTTATAGAAAAGTTTGATATAACTTTATCGTCCGTTAAAGATATAAACTTTAATTTATCTATTGCGTCGCTTGCATTTGATACGAGTTCACGAAGAAAAATTTCTTTGTTTGTGTAGATTGAGTTAATCATTAAATCAAGTATTCTTTTGGATTCGGTCTTAAACTGTTTCATTAATATACTCTCCGATTTTTTTGTTTAGCACTCTCTTTGTTAGAGTGCTAATTTATTGTACACCCTAATTTAATTATTGTCAACTATTTTATAAGGTTTTATAAAAAATAACCACCTTGCAGACGCAGTGCTACAAAGTGGTTTTTTTGAGTAAAACGTTAATCTATTTGAATATTGCGTTTTTCAAGTTTTTTTACTTCTTTTTTAGGTACGGTAAGCATAAGAGTTCCGTTTTCGTATTTAGCCTTGATATCTTCTTCGGTGATATCTTCCCCTACGTAAAAACTTCTTGAACAAGAAAAACTACGTTCTCTACGAATATATTTTCCGTCTTCTTCTTTTTCTTGCTTTTCAGCCTTTAAGGTAAGATATCCGTTATCTAAAGTTAACAAAATATCCTTTTTATCAAAGCCGGGCATATCCACAGAAAGTTCATACCCCGTTTCCGTTTCTTTTATATCCGTTCTCATTTTGTTTTTGGGCTCGGAATAATATACCGGCTTAAAAAAATCGTCAAATGCGTCAAAAAGGTTAAATCCAAAATTGTCGTTTGCTCTTTGTAAATAGTTTCTCATTTCTATATCTCCTTTTATAAAATATTTTCTATTTTTAGCACTCTCTTTATTTGAGTGTTAGCACTCTCTACCGTTGACTGCTAATTATATTATACATCAAAAAAGTCGTTTGTCAATAGTTTTTTCAAACTTTTTAAAAATATTTTTTGCAAAAAAGAAGATTTTAATACAAAACCCCCGAACGAAATTTTCGTTCGGGGGTTATAATTTTTTAGGCTAAGGTTAAAGCCATTATTGCTTTTATAGTGTGCATTCTGTTTTCGGCTTGGTCAAACACGATTGACTGTTCGCTTTCAAACACTTCGTCTGTAACTTCTAATTCTTTTAGACCTTTCTTTTCAAAGATTTCTCTACCGACTTCGGTTTTAAGGTCGTGGAACGCTGGCAAACAATGCATAAATTTACATTGTGGACCTGCGTTATCCATAAGTTTTTTATTTACTTGATAGGGGAACAAATCCTTAGTACGATAATCCCAAACTTCTTCAGATTCACCCATAGAAACCCAAACGTCAGTATAAATTATATCTGCGTCTTTAGTCGCTATCATAGGATCTTTAATAAACTCTAACACAGCACCCGTTTCTTTGGCGATTTCTTGACAAGTTTTAATAAGTTCGTCGTTCGGGAAATATCCATCGGGCGCACACGCTACGAAATGCATACCCATTTTTGCACAACCTACCATAAGTGAGTTGCCCATATTATAACCTGCGTCACCCATATACACGAACTTTTTGCCTTTAAGCGTGCCGAAATGTTCTTTAATCGTTAAAAAGTCGGCTAAAATTTGCGTGGGGTGAAATTCGTTAGTAAGTCCGTTCCAAACGGGAACGCCGGATTTTTCAGCAAGTTCTTCTACGATTTCTTGACCGTAACCACGATATTCTATACCGTCAAACATTCTACCGAGAACTCTTGCAGTATCGGCAATACTTTCCTTTTTGCCCATTTGCGAACTTTTAGGATCAAGATAAACCGTGTGCATGCCCAAATCGTAAGCGGCAACTTCAAAACTGCAACGGGTACGGGTACTCGTCTTTTCAAAAAGCAACGCTACCGTCTTCCCTTCGCAAAGTTTATGTGGAATACCTTGCTTTTTCTTTGCCTTTAAATCTGCGGCGTATTCTATCATATACTCTATTTCTGCAGGGGTGAAATCTAAAAGTTTTAAAAAACTTTTGCCCTTAAAATTAAATTCCATAATCTACTCCTTATAAAGCGCAAGCGTCTTTTATGACTGCTATTGCCTTTTTTAACGTTTCCATAGGGATATTGAGCGCAGGTAATAACCTAACCTTATCTTTAGCAGTAAGACATAACACGCCGTTTTCCATACAAGTTTTCACTATTTCTTTAGCAGGTTTAACCGTTTTAATGCCTATCATAAGACCTAAACCACTAACGCTTTCTACACCACTTGCATTTTCAAATTCATTAAATATATATTTACTTTTCTCTTTTACTTCTTGTAAAAGTTTATCGTCAATGCGTTCTATAACGCTAACAGCGCCTGCCGAACACACGGGATTGCCACCGTAGGTTGAACCGTGGTCGCCGAATTTTAGTACCTTTTCAACCTTTTCGCCCATAATGCAAGCACCGATAGGAAGTCCACCACCCAAGCCTTTAGCCGTAGTAACAACGTCTGGTTTTACACCGAAATTCATATACGCATACAACTCACCCGTTCTACCGTTACCCGTTTGAACTTCGTCTACCATAAACACGATATCGTTTTCTTTGCAAATATTGCTTACGCCAACAACGAAATCTTTATCAAGTGGATTAACCCCACCTTCACCTTGAACGCACTCTATCAAAATACCACAAACTTTATGTTTGTTAACAAGTTCTTTTACGCTTTCTATATCGTTTGCCGTTGCGTAATCAAACCCGTCGGTAAGTGGCGTGAACGACTTATGAAAAACGTCTTGCCCCGTTGCCGAAAGCGTGGTTATCGTTCTGCCGTGAAAACTGTTTTTCAAGGTAATAATAACGTTATAATCTTTGCCTTTGGTTTCTTCTGCATATTTTCTTGCAACTTTTATAGCACACTCGTTGGCTTCTGCACCCGAATTACCGAAGAACACCTTTTTCATACCCGTTTTTTCGCAAAGCAACTGAGCAAGGCGAACACAAGGTTGGGTATAATAAAGGTTAGAAGTATGTTGCACTTTGCAAAGTTGTTCGGTTACTGCTTTAAGCCATTTTTCATCTGCAACGCCAAACGCAGTTACGCCTATGCCCGTGCCTAAATCTATATATTCTTTTCCGTCTACCCCGTACATAATAGAGCCTTTACCGTGCGTTATTGCAACGGGAAAGCGTGCGTAGGTATTTGCGACGTATAAACTATCTAGTTCAAAAATATTAGACATTTTAATCTTTCTCCACCATAGTACCAGCACCCTCGTCGGTAAGGATTTCCATTAATATTGAGTGTGGCACTCTTCCGTCCATAATAATAACCTTTTTTACCCCGTGATTAAGCGCTTCTATACAGCAATCTACCTTAGGTATCATACCACCCGAAACAACGCCCGTATCGTAAAGGGTTTTTGCTTGACTTACCGTTATATGTGGAATAAGGCTAGTAGGATCGTCTTTATCCTTTAATACACCTGCAATATCCGTCATCATAATAAGTCTTTCTGCGCCAAGTGCACCTGCGATAAAAGCGGCCGCCGTGTCGCCATTGATGTTATACGCATTACCGTCTGCGTCGCTACCGATAGTAGATATTACGGGGATATACCCTTTTTCTATAAGGTCGGTAACCGGTTTTATGTTTACGCCGACGATTTTACCAACGTAACCAAGTCTTTCGTCCTTACACGTGGCTTTAATAAGTCCACCGTCCATACCCGAAATACCCATAGCGTTGCCACCTTTCATTTCGATAAGGTTAACTAGCGTTTTATTTATTTTGCCGGCTAAAACCATTTGAACGATATCAACCGTTTCTTTATCCGTTACTCTCAAACCGTCAACAAACTCTGCTTTCTTGCCAAGTCTTGACATAAGTTCGCTTATTTCCGGACCACCACCGTGAACGAGAACGACTTTAACACCAACTAAATGCAACAACACGATATCTTCCATAACTTGTTGTTTAAGTTCTTCGTTTATCATGGCGTTCCCACCGTATTTTACAACGACGATTTTGCCGTTATATTTTTGTATATAAGGAAGTGCTTGCGTAAGCACTTCTGCTCTTTGAGCGTTAGAAAATTCGTTATTCATAATACTCCTTAAGTACGATAATCGCCGTTAATCTTTACGTAATCGTAAGTAAGATCGCAACCCCAAGCGTTTGAAGAATATTGCCCGTCGTTAAGATCAACGATTATATCTATTTTATCTTCAAGCAAAATTTCTTTTGCCTTTTCTTCTGAAAAGTCAACGCCACTACCACCGTTGCAAACTTCTATCTTTCCTTTAGCCGAACTAAAATACAAATCTACCTTATCAACGTCTACGTTAGCGCCACTATAACCGATTGCGCAAAGCACTCTGCCCCAGTTTGCGTCTGCGCCGAACATTGCTGATTTCAATAGGCTTGAACATACCACGCTCTTAGCAACCTTTTTAGCGTCTTCTAAGGTCTTAGCACCCGAAACTTTACATTCTAAAAGTTTGGTTGCACCTTCGCCGTCCGACGCTATTTTTTGGCATAACGCTACGTTTACCGTGTTAAGTGCTTTCATAAAGGTATCAAAATCTTCGCCATCCGAAGTAATTTCGGGGTTTTCAGCCATACCGTTAGCAAGCACGACTACCATATCGTTCGTAGAAGTGTCACCGTCTACGCTTATCATATTAAAAGTTTCTTTAATATCGCTACTTAATGCTTTTTGTAACATTTGTGAACTTATAGCAACGTCAGAAGTGATGAATACGAGCATGGTTGCCATATTAGGATGTATAATACCACTACCCTTTGCTATACCACCGATACGACAAGTTTTGCCACCTATAACGAATTCTACGGCAACTTCTTTTTTAACGGTGTCGGTAGTCATTATCCCTTCTGCAGCAAAACCGTCCCCGTCCTTTTTAAGTCCTGCAACGAGTTCTTTCATGCCGTTTGCGATAGGTTCTATATTAAGTGGTTGACCTATAACGCCCGTTGAAGCAACTACAACGTCGTTTGCATCAATATTAATGCTTTCGGCTACTAAAGCGCTCATTTGTTCTGCAATTTCTATGCCGTTTGCATTGCAAGTATTAGCGTTGCCACTATTACATATAATCGCTTGAGCCTTGCCGTTAGCAATATGCGCTTTTGTTACTTTTAAGGGTGCGCCCTTTACTAGGTTAGTAGTATATACTGCGGCAGTTGAGCAAATTTTTTCACTAACGATAAGTGAAATATCTCTCTTAGTTTTATTATGTCTAATTCCACAATGTATTCCGTTTGCCTTAAACCCTTTGGCTGCGCAAACGCTTCCTTCTATTATCTTCATGATTTTATCCTTAAATTAAAATTCCAAGCCCGTCGTTTCATCTACGCCAAGCATAACGTTCATATTTTGAATAGCAGCCCCAGATGCGCCTTTACCCAAATTGTCAAAGCGAGAAACAAGCAAAATTCTATCTTGATTTCCGTAAACCGATATTTGCATATCGTCTTTCCCACTAAACGCATTAGCCGAAATAAATCCGTTTTCTTCTGCATTGTCGTCAAAATGTACGATTTTGCCATTATACGCTTCTTTATATATTTCTTTTATTCTATCAATATCGCCTTTAACGTCCTTTGCAAACAATGGAACAGTTACTTCCATACCTTGTGCAAACGGTGCGACTATAGGACAAAACACGGGCAAATTGTTTAACCCCGTTATTTTGCTCATTTCCGGCAAATGTTTGTGAGTTTGCGTTAAACCGTATTGTCTTGGCGCTTTGTAAAGTTCGGGCATATCTTCTGCCTGATACTCTGCAATCATTTTCTTGCCACCACCCGTATATCCTGTGATAGAAAAGCAAGTTAGCGCAAGGTCTTTATCAATAACGCCTGCTTTAATCAACGGGTAAACGAGAGCGATAAATCCACTTGCATGGCAACCGGGGTTTGCAACTCTTTTAGAACTTGCAATCTTTTCTCTAAACCCGTCTAGTTCAGCAAAACCATAAACCCACTCAGGATCTACCCTAAAAGCCGTCGAAGTATCTATAATCTTTACCTTAGGGTTTTCTACCAAAGATACTGCTTCTATGCTTGCCGTATCCGGCAAACACAAGAAAGTTAGGTCGGAAGAATTGATAGCGTCTTTTCTTGCCGATATATCCTTTCTTTTTTCTTCTGAAAGAGTGATTAGTTCTATATCTTTTCTCTTTGAAAGACGGCTAACGATTTTAAGCCCTGTAGTTCCTGCGCTACCGTCTATAAAAACCTTATACATTGCCAAGTTTACCTTTTACGTAATCTATTTGTTCTTGTACCGATTCCGGTGAAGTGCCACCTTTTGAAATTCTTTTTTCCACACAAGTTTTAAGACTGATTTCTTCAAACACGTCTTGTTCAAAACTAGCGTCGAACGATTTGTATTCTTCTAAGGTTAGCGTTTCTAAAACCTTGCCTTTTTCTATGCAATACGCAACTATTTGACCGGAAATCTTATATGCAGATCTAAACGGCATACCTTTTTTAACCATATAGTCGGCAAGGTCGGTTGCGTTTATAAAACCTTTTTGCGCTGCCGAAAGCATATTGTTTTCAAACACTTTCATACCGTCTACCATAGGTGCAAACACGTCTAAACACATCTTAACGGTATCGATAGCGTCGTAAACGCCTTCTTTATCTTCTTGCATATCTTTGTTATAAGCAAGTGGCAAACCTTTAAGGGTGGTTAAAAGTCCCATAAGTTCGCCGTATACCCTACCAGTTTTACCACGAACGAGTTCTGCCATATCCGAATTCTTTTTTTGTGGCATAATTGAAGAACCCGTCGTAAAAGCATCTGAAAGTTCCACGAACTTAAATTCCCAACTTGACCAAAGAATTATTTCTTCTGAAAATCTTGAAAGGTGCATCATAAGTATTGATGCCGACGAAAGAAAATCCAAGCAAAAATCTCTATCTGAAACGCCGTCTATACTATTTCTGGTTATTTCCGAAAAACCGAGTTTATTCGCTTCCATAACCCTATCCGTATCGTAAGTCGTACCAGCCAAAGCACAACTACCGATAGGGCAAACGTCTAAACGCTTTAAGGTGGCTTCAAACCTTTCTACGTCACGAAGTAACATCATTGCATAAGCCAACAAGTGATGCCCGAAAGTTATGGGTTGCGCACGTTGTAAATGAGTGTAGCCCGGCATAATCGTACTCTTATTGTCTTGCGCCTTTTTAACAACTGCAACTAGAAGATTTTTGATCTTTGAGATAACGGCTTTGGTTTCTTCTCTCAAATACATTTTCATATCGAGAGCAACTTGGTCGTTTCTACTTCTAGCCGTATGAAGTTTTTTACCCGTATCGCCTATACGTTCGGTTAATACTTGTTCTACGAACATGTGTATATCTTCGGCAGAATAATCAATTTCAAGATTGCCGTTTTCAAGGTCAAACAAAATTCCTTCTAAACCGTCGATAATCTTTTCAGCGTCTTTTGGATCGATAATTTTCTTTGCGCCAAGCATTGATGCATGCGCCATACTGCCCAAAATATCTTGCTTATACATTCTACTATCGAATTTTATTGACGAATTGAAATCGTCTGCAATCTTATCGGTAACGCCATCCGTGCGCCCCGTCCACATTTTTGCCATTTTATTTTCTCCGTTTTTAAATACTTTTCGTCCTGCAACGTTCGTCGCAGGACGAGAATTTTTTTAATTATTTGTTTTTGTTTACCATTGCGGCAACCTTAATAGGAAGACCGAAAAGACTGATAAATCCATCTGCATCTGCTTGGTTATAATCGCTTTCACCAAAGGTTGCAATTTCTTCACTATAAAGTGAATTTTCACTCCACGCACCTGCGTTGATCATATTGCCTTTGTAGAGTTTAAGACGAACTTTACCACTAACCTTTTCTTGAGTTTTATCAACGAAAGCGGCAAGTGCTTCACGCAAGGGGGTGAACCATTGTCCGTTATAAACAAGTTCGCCGTAAGTGATAGCAAGTTTTTGTTTTTCGTGCATGGTGTATTTATCTAAACACAAGGTTTCAAGAACGCTGTGCGCTTTATAAAGGATTGCACCACCGGGGGTTTCGTATACGCCACGACATTTCATACCAACAAGACGGTTTTCAACTATATCAAGAATACCGATACCGTTTGCGCCACCGATTTTATTGAGTTCTAAAATAATTTCTTTAGCACTCATCTTCTTGCCGTCAAGAGCAACGGGTGCGCCTTGAACGAAATCGAGTTCTACGTAGGTGGGCTTATCGGGTGCGTCTATCGGAGAAACGCCCATTTCTAAGAAACCTTTCTTTTCGTAAGTGGGTTCGTTACCGGTATCTTCAAGGTCTAAACCTTCGTGAGATAAGTGCCACAAGTTCTTGTCTTTAGAATAGTTGGTTTCTCTGTTTATTTTCAAAGGAACGTTATGCGCTTCTGCATAATCGATTTCTTCTTCACGAGATTTGATATCCCATTCACGCCAAGGTGCGATAATCTTCATATCGGGAACGAAGTGCTTAAAGGTAAGTTCAAAACGAACTTGGTCGTTACCCTTACCCGTACAACCGTGAGCAATAGCGTCTGCGCCTTCTTTAATAGCGATATCTGCTAAAGCCTTTGCGATACAAGGACGAGCGTGAGAAGTACCTAAAAGATATTCTTCGTAAATAGCACCTGCTTTCACGCAAGGAATAATATAGTTATCTACGTAATCGTCGGTAAGGTCTAAAACGTAACATTTGCTTGCACCCGTTTTAATAGCCTTTTCTTCTAACCCGTCAAGTTCGTCTGCTTGACCAACGTTAGCCGCTACTGCAATTACTTCACAATTATTGTAGTTTTCTTTAAGCCACGGAATAATTATAGACGTATCTAAACCACCCGAATAAGCTAAAACAACTTTTTTAATATCTTTCTTTTCCATAGTCGTATCTCCTTAAAAATACCGTTTGAATTTTATTTACCTTGCCATTATAGTCCCCTATAAAATTAAAGTCAAACGTTTTATGCATAATTTTTGAAAATATTTGAAAAATTTTTAATATTTTTTGAATATATTCATTTTTTATTGCATATTTATAAATTTATGCAAATTTTAATGAATTTATGCAATAAAAATTTTATACACTATAGTGTATAAAGAAAAAGGACTAAACAAAGGCTGGTTCTCGTAAGGATGTTTACTTATCAGTCATAAATTGATACGCAGTAAACAAATAATTAACCCCGACAGATTTGCAACAAAAACTGGCGGGGTTTTATCATGTTCCGTAACGTATTGCCTTCCACTCGTTCCAAAAGGCGATATAACCGTTTCGATCAAATTCATCTTCGGGTAATTTTTTATCTTCAGCGGCATTATAAAATGCTTCTACTTGGTCTGCAAATGCAAAGACGGTTGTTTTATATTCTTCAAATAAGATTTCCGTTCTTTCCCCTGTTTCTGTAACTAAAACAACATTGCCGTTTTCGTGCAAAACCGACCAATCAACTCCGTTAGGACAACCGCAAATATCAACTTTTGAAAGCTCTTCATTTGCTATCATAAAAAAGCCACAGCAAGGAAGCATCTGATTACTCTCATATATTTTATGATCTTCCTTCAATGATTTTAGCAAATACAATGCGGTGGAACTGACTGTTGCATCATCATATTCCAAAATCTCATGTCCGATGATCGCTTTTGCGTTTCCGTGAAGACACAGATCCTCGGTGGGATCTATCCCTTCCATCCAATGAAGATTGTAAGCAGTAATAGAAAACATATATAATCTCCGTTATCGCTAGTTTCGCCTTTGTATTACAAAGGCATTGGGCAAAGCCCACACCCCTACAATGTTGAATATATTATATCACAAATCGGCAGAGGAAACAATGCCTCTGCCGAAATTTGTAAACATCCTTATGAGAAGTTGGGCAAATCAGCCCTTTTTCGTTTTATTATACTTAATTTTTATTATTTTACTGAACGACGATATTTTTCTGCTTCCCAGTTGTTAATAAAGTAAACTTCTTTTTCGTTCATTTTAGAAACGGTAAGACCTGCGTTTTTAACTGCAGTTACTACGAAAAGATACGCAGCGAGCGTTTCTTCTAAAGTAGTGGCTTGTTTTTTATCGGTGTTATAGAAAACGTCGCCGTCTTTAACTACCAAAGTTTCCGGTGAGTGTGCAAGTATATTGTTTAAATATACGAGTTGATCGGGATACAAAGGCGTTTCGTCTAAAAGCGCTTTATCCAAAACGTTTTTAGCAACGAAGTTTTTAACGAGAGGTGTTTCCGACTTAAAGCCCGTTACAGTTTCAACAAGATTTACGGCACGGAAATTATCTGCTAAACCAAAGTGGTTGCGAATTGTTTCGTTAACGCAAGTATTAACTTCTTTTACCCTATCAATACAATCGCCGTTTACAACTAAACCGTGATTTTTCATAAAGATAACTTCAGGATATTTACCCGTTGCCTTTTGATATTCTTCTATCTTAGTTTTCATTGCAAGGGTTAATTCAAAACCGGGATTAATATACGGTAAGAAGATAAACCCGAAATCTTTATCCTTGAAAAGTTGTTCTGCAAGTGCTTCGCCTTCTTGACTGCAAGTAATGATGTTTGCATAAACAGAGTGAGTATGTATAACGTACTTTTTAAGAATTGCGTGGAAACCTACTTCTACGCTAGGACGAAGAGTTGCAATACCTTCAAGAGCAACTACGGAATTTTTAGAAACTTCTGCGCTTTCTTTTTCGTAATCTTTTTCTACCGAAACGTCAACGCTTTCATAATAGTTCTTAATTGCGTTTTTATCAACGGCAACGAAAGCCGTAGTTTCATTGATATCTACCAAACGATAGCCTGACGCTTTAATAAGCATAAGCCCCTTTTCGTCGTTTTTAACCGAAGTGTTTCCACCACCACCTTGAGTGTAATCGGCTCTATCGCCTGCGTATTGTGAAATGTTTATCAAATCTAAAATTGCTTGTTTCATTTTGCTCACCTATATTTTTATTTAAGATTAAACGCTTCGTTTATATCTTCAACTTCTTTATCGCTTATCATAACGATTTTGCCTATCATATTAGCGTGAATTATGGTGTTTGCCGTAAATTCTGCAACTTCTAAACGGTCAAACGCATTGATAAGTGAATTACCCGTACTTATAACGCTTTCGTTTTCTACCAAAACTACGGGCGAACTTGCGCTAATCATTTTAGAAATCTTTTCGGGCGCAGTAATAGGCGTGCCGAAAGGTACTCTGCCGATATCACGCATTGCTATATACGATTCAGGGATAGTTCTACTATCAATAGGCGTTCTTGTTACGCCAAACGCCATAAGATGTTTAGGGTGCGCAACCGTAATTGCGTTAATTTCAGGGTGTTCGTCGTAAATAAGTTTATGCAAGTGAGTTGAACGGCTTGGGTTTTTACCTGCTTCTCTCCAGTTGAAATCTATTCTTACGATATCTTCTGGTTCAATATATTTTCTATCTACGCCATAAGGGGTGATAAGAAAACTATCTTTACTTAAACGCACGGAAAAAGTACCTTGTGTACTTGTAAACAAACCTTGATCGTACGAACGGTGTATAAGCGCACACATTTCCTTTCTTAATTTGCGTTCTTCTGAACTATAAGTAGTAGGTATAAATTCGCCTAATTTTACTTTGCCCTTTGTTGAGTGTAAAGCAATTTGTTCGTCGGTAAGAACTTCTGGTTTACCAAGTGTTGACGCAGCAATCCCAAGAGATGCTGCAAAATTGAGCGTTTCAAACTTCTTAAACGCTTCAAATAAACTGTCAGCACAAGTAATTACCCCGTGATTTTCCATAATAACGGCGTTATACCCTTTTTTAATTTCTGCAACTATGCGTTGCGCAAGAGCGTCGCTACCCGGAACTTCGTATTCAGCAATACCAACCTTTCCACACACTTGACTAGGCGTGGGAATAATATTAACGTTAGGTATTTCTCTAATAAGCGAATAACTTACAAGAGCCGGTGGGTGTGCGTGCAATACGGCAGATACGTCTGCTCTTGTTTGGTAAACAAGTTTATGGAAAGGCAATTCTACAGACGGCTTATGCTTACCTACAACCGTACCGTCAGGCAAAACCTTACAAATATCGGCTGGGGTAAGCGAACCTTTATCTATCCCCGAAGGTGTTATCCAAATAACGCCTTCACTATCAAGAATAGAAAGGTTTCCACCTGAAGTGGTAGTAAGACCTTTTTGATATACCCTGTTAATGAGCATAACTATTTGCTCTGCAGGGTGCATTAAATTAAAGTTCATAACTTCACCTATCAACTAATCATTATTTTTAATTACATTTGTTGTCCACCGGTAACGTTGATTGCTTGACCGGTCATATATCCAGAATAATCAGAAGCAAGGAATACCATTACGTCTTCAATATCCTTGTATTCGCAAGAACGTTTCATAGGAACTTGGTTGATATATTTTGCTCTTACTTCTTCTTCGGTTATACCTTGGTTTGCAGCGTATTGTTTGAAAAGGCTGTTTACCCAAAGTGGGCTGTTTAAAAGGTTGCCGGGACAAATACAGTTTACTCTTACGCCACTTTCAGCAAATTCTAAAGCGAGTGATTGTGTAAGACCTACACCACCAAACTTACTTGATGCGTAAGCACCGTTCTTGAAAGAACCCTTTCTACCAGACTTAGAGTTGATTTGAATAATGCTACCACTCTTTCTTTCAAGCATTGAGGGTGCGAACGCTTTAACGGTGTTGAAATATCCGTTAAGGTTAATATCGGTAACGAGTTTGAACGCTTCGGGTGAAAGCGAGAAAATATCCCCACTCTTAACGATAGCAGCGTTGCAAATAAGAACGTCTACTTGTCCCCATTTATCTAAAACTGCTTTTGCTGCCGCTTCGCATTGATCGTACTTTGTTACGTCTACTGCGAGAGCAATTGCGTCTGAAAGTTTGTCTGCAACAGCCTTTGCACCTTCAAAATTGATGTCGCATACTGCTACTTTGCAACCTTCTTTATCAAGACGGAGAGCAAGTGCTTCCCCTAAACCTTGACTTGCGCCCGTTACTACTGCTACTTTACCTTTTAAATCGATTAAACTCATTTTTATTTTCTCCTTTTTTGGTTTTTTTATTATTTTACGGTTTTATGACCGATTACTGCATATTTTTGTACTCTTTCAGTAAGTTCTGGCGTTAACTTAAGCGTAGTGTCTGAGAACATACCGTATTCTATACCCTTTTCCGTTGAAACTGCTTCGTGCCCGATAAGAGCCCAAGTTGCATCTATTAAATGTGCGAATTCGGGTTTTGCAAGAGCCTTACAAGCGAATTGTTGTCTAGACGAGTTGATATCTTCACCACTTATTTCAAATAGTCCGTTTTCTCTACAAAGATTAGAAATTCTTTCCATCTGAGCAGGGGTGTTTCTAGTAGGCATATACGCAACTGCTTTTATACCTATCTTCTTTATTTCGTTGATAAGGTCGGGTAAATAAGCGTCTTCAAACTTTTGAGCCTTTTTATCGCCCGTTACCGAATCCCCAACGTCGCCAAGATAAGGATATGCAGGAATTGCGCCCAAAGAAAGTGCTTTGTTTACAAAATCTTCTGCTACGGGCAATTCTTCGTCTGCAACTATATAGAAGAAAGCCGTATCTGCTTTAAGCACGCCTAAAAGGTCGTACAAGAAATGTTCGTTATTTTGATCTAAAAGAAAACCCTTTACCTTTTCGCTTACTGCAAGTTGAAGATCGTTTTCGATAAAATCTATCAACGCTTGCGTTCTACCGAACTTTTGATCTAACTTCAGAGCAAGAGCGTAAAGAAGATGTCTTTCGGTAATACTACCACCTTCGTGTGCTTGAGAAATAGGTTTAACGTCCTTTTCAAAATCTAAAGTGATGCCGAATTTACCGAACTTTTTGGTAATATTTTCACACATCTTTGCATCTCTTTCGTATCTTTTTTGACGGTAACTTTCTAAATACTCGTTCAATTCTTTTATACTTTGAGCAGGTACGCCGTGTACAGCCATATACATTGCGTTAGTTTGATCTGGGAAATTGATTTTGCCAAAACCCCTATCGAACTTAACCCTAACTTCAACGCCACAAGTTGCGCCAAGCCCAAGCATTTCGCACGCAGTCTTAAATTCTTCTGCACCAGAAAGGCTATCGTGATCCATTATCCCTGCACTTGTAAGCCCCGAACGATAAGCCATATACGCAGCCTTAGTTGGTGAGTACGGTGAAAAAGAATAAATGGTGTGGATATGATTATTTGCGTCGTTATCACGACGAACGGGTTTATCCGTTTCTTTTTCAATAAGTTCTTTTAGCGCAGAAAGTCTTTCTTCTTTCGTAGGCGCATTAAGTCTTTCAATTAGTTTTTGCATAGAAAACACCTATTATTTATATTATTTTTTTAAATTATATATCAATTTTACAAAATCGTCAAGCACTTGTATTATTAAAAGTTAAATTTTATACCTTTAAAAAGAAAAAAGCCCCTTAA
>JAZOMV010000072.1:0-19041 GCA_045654165.1 Christensenellaceae bacterium | reverse complement strand
ACCGGTTCAACCACCATTCTTATCGCAGTTGTTAAGGGCAAAGACGTAACCAAAGACGGTATCAACGCTGCTATGAAGGCACAAGCAACCGAATCTTTCGGCTACAACACCGACGAAATCGTTTCTTCTGACGTTATCGGTATGAAGTTTGGTTCGCTTTTCGATGCTACCCAAACCATGGTTTCTAAAATCGACGACGATACTTACCAAGTACAAGTTGTTTCTTGGTACGACAACGAAAACTCTTACACCAGCCAAATGGTAAGAACCATCAAATACTTCTCTGAAATCTAATTTTAGAAAAGCAAACTAAAAATTAAAGGTAGGTCAAACGACCTACCTTTTTTTCATTTTAATTAGTTTGGGTGTTGGCAAAAGCAATTCGTGGCAGTTGTTAGCAATGCTAATAGTAGTAATAATTGAGTGTTGCTTATCGTGTTGTTATTTAACAATAAAAACAGCAATG
The DNA here is from genome assembly GCA_045654165.1 of Christensenellaceae bacterium. Classification (GTDB taxonomy): domain Bacteria; phylum Bacillota; class Clostridia; order Christensenellales; family Borkfalkiaceae; genus UBA1259. Next base: position 18,575 of record JAZOMV010000072.1, on the reverse strand, counting down.
CGATTAAGGTTAAGTTGTTAGTATTCATTTTCACACCTCCTTTTCCCTAAAATACGCACTTAAAAATCAATATATGACTGATGTTTTCAAAATACGCAAGATTTTTTATGTTATTATATATGCACAATTATTAAAGAGGTGTTTTTATGAAAGAAATCTTGCTTGATAGAAGACTGCAAACAATGGTAAAAGATTACGTGCCACAAGGGGAAATTTTAGACGATTTGGTGTGTTTTTTCTCAATTTTTTCCGATTACACAAGGCTTAAAATGATATCTGCGCTTGCTATAAGTGAAATGTGCGTTTCAGATTTATCTAGTTTGCTATGTCTTAATCAAACGACCGTTTCACATCAGTTAAGACTACTTAAAAACCTTAACGCAGTAAAAACCCGTAGACAGGGGAAAGTGGTTTTTTATTCGTTAAGAAACGAAACGCTTTCCGACGTACTCCTAAAAGGAGTAGAGTTTTTGGGATATTAGAAAAACGCTTGTCAAAGTTTAATAAATAAGATATAATTAAAAAATGGATGTCTTAACGGAAAAACTAAAAAATCTGCCCGAAAATCCCGGTGTATACGTAATGCTAGATAAAGACGGGCAAATAATTTACGTCGGTAAAGCAAAAAACCTAAAAAACAGAGTGCGTCAGTACTTTTTTAACGGGGTTAAAACCGACAAGGTTATGGCAATGGTGAAAAACGTTGCCGATTTTTACTATATTATAGCGCCTAGTGAGATAGACGCCCTGTCTTTAGAAAATAATTTAATAAAAAAGCATAAACCGAGATATAATATACTTTTAAAGGACGATAAAACTTATCCGTACTTAAAGATAGACTTAAAAGAGCCGTATCCTACCTTTACGGTAACGAGAAAAATTAAGAAAGACGGTGCTAAATATTTCGGCCCGTTTATGGGTGGCGTATCGGTAAAAGACTTACTAGAACTTATCAATTCGGTATTCGGCGTTAGACCTTGCGATAAAAAACTCAATCCCGAAAAGGCTATAAAACCATGCCTTAATCATCACATAAAAAAATGTTCTGCGCCTTGCGCTTTGCTCGTTAGTCAAGCCGACTATAAGGCGAAAGTTGATTTGGCTATAGAATTTTTAAGTGGGGATATTGCTGAAACGGAAAGACTGCTAAAAGAAAAAATGTTCATAGCAAGTGAGCGTGAAGAATTTGAACTAGCCTTAAAGTATAAAGAAAATCTTCTTTCGCTTGAAAAAATCAAGTTAAAGAGAGTTACGGCACTTAATAAATTCATCAATGCCGATATAGTTGCCTATTCTTCAAACGGTATTTACTCTGCCGTAAATATGCTTTTCGTTAGAAACGGCAGAATGCTTGGCAGTAAGAACTTCGCTTTTGAAAGCGCTACGCTTACTGACGGGGACGCTATAAGTGAGTTCGTGTTGAGATATTATCAGTCGGACGTTGAAATTCCAGACGAAATAATCGTTTCTTCGGAATTGACAGACGAAAAGGTATTGTTAGATTATTTTAAGTCGCAGTTTGGCAAGATTATAAACTTTGTCAACCCTAAACAAGGGGCTAGAAAACAACTTTCGGACATGGCGACCGTAAACGCTCAAGAATATCTTGACACTCAAATAGACAAAATAAAACATAAAGACGATATGACGGTTGTGGCGTGCAGGGCGCTTAAAGAAAAACTTTTGCTTAGTAACTATCCAAAGCGTATGGAATGCTATGATATATCAAACATTAGTGGCGTTGATAAAGTCGGAAGTATGGTCGTGTTTATAGACGGTGAACCGGATAGGGATTCTTACCGTCGGTTTAAGATAAAAAGTTTTGAAGGGGCAGACGATTATCGTAGCCACCAAGAAATGATGGAACGCCGTCTTGAAAGACTTGCGACCGATCCTGAAAAATTCCCAAAACCCGATTTAATGATTATAGACGGGGGGAAAGGTCAATTATCTGCAGTTAAAGAAATATTTGATAAAAAAGGCGTTAGTGGTATAGACCTTGTTGCACTTGCCGAGCGTGATGAAGAAATTTTCACGCTATTCGACAAAGAGCCTATTAGGTTAGAGCGTAGGGATTATTGCTTGAAAATGTTGCAACGTATTCGTGATGAAGCGCATAGATTTGCAGTAACTTACCACACTACGTTAAGGGGTAAGCGTGCGCTTTCTTCCGTGCTTGACGGGGTGCGTGGCTTAGGTAAGATTAAAAAGAAAGCCTTGCTAGAAAGGTTTAAAGATTTAAGTGGAATTATTTCTGCTACCGAAGAACAACTAAAAGAAGTTGACGGTATAGGTGATAAGCAAGCGCAACTTATAATAGAAATGCTAAAGAAGGAAGGCCTAAAGTGAAGTTTAAGATGATAGTTTCCGATTTTGACGGGACTATGGCTATAAACGGCGTGGTTTCAGATCAAACGGTAAACGCTATAAAAGAATATGAAAAGGCTGGTGGCAAATTCGTAGTATGCACGGGTAGAACGCCGTCTAGCATAAAGGCACGTGCCTTGCAGTACGGCTTTCCTACTTTTGTAGCCTGTCATCAAGGCTCTCTCTTAACTGACGTAGCAACGGGCGAAATCATTTATAACGGTGGTGTTGATCACGAGTTGGCAAGCCGAGTGATAAGCGTGGTGGGTAAAGAATACGACGTCATTGCTTACGTTGGCGACGAGTTGCTTTACCAAACGGATTGCAGATACGTGCAAGTCTTATCGCAAACTAGCCCGTGTACTAGGGTGAACGATCTTGCTAAAGAAATTTTAATTCGTGGCGAAAAAGTGAATAGGATAATCATAAGCACGATTCCTGAACTTGTTGAAAGTCTTATTGATAAATATACTCAAATATTTGGAAAAGACTTATACGTTAATAGTGGTGCGTCGTATATAGTTGAATTCGTATCCAAAAAACATAGCAAGAAACAGGCCGTTGAATTACTTGCGAAATATTATAATTTTCCGTATTCGCAAATTATGACGGTCGGCGATAGCACCAACGATTTGCCATTGTTTGACGGTGAGTGGTATTCTGTTGCCGTGGGCAATGCAGACGAAAGACTTAAAAAAGTTGCAGATGAAATTACCGTACCTGTTCAAGAACACCCGATAAAAGTTCTTATTGATAAATACAATTTAGGAGATACTAATGAAATATAAATTATTTATAAGTGATTACGACGGAACGCTTGGCGAAGCGCCCAAAAACGATATAGATGCAGAAACGCTTTCGGCTATAAATCAATACGTTGCTAACGGTGGTATTTTTTGCGTTTGTTCGGGTAGAGAATATCGTTCAATTAAAAAAATATGCCTTGAACAAGGTCTTAAAGGCTTAGTCGTGTCTTTTCAGGGTGCAAATATTCACGATTTAGAAAGTGGCAAATGTTTGTTAAACGCTGGCGTTGATAAGGATATTGCGCTTGAATTGATAAGGGAAATAAGGCCCACGGGGTTAGAACCCGTAGTGTATACGATGAACGGGTTTTATATTGAAAAAAACACGCCGTATACCGATTATTACGAAAATGCCGTTGGCATGAAAGCCGGTAAGTTAGGCGCAGAAGAAGCGCTAATCAAGTTTGGCAAATCTTGCAAGATAGGTTGGTTAGGCGACGACGAAATTGTTAACCGTACGGCAAAGATAATGAACGAAAAATATAGCGATACAAACATTATCTTTAATAGTGGGGCAAAAAGTCTGTTAGAAGCCATAGACAAGCGTTATAGCAAGGGTAATTCGGTAAGATTTTTGGCTAATTATTATAATATTCCGTTAGAACAAGTTATCGCAGTTGGCGATAGTACTAACGATATAAATTTAATCACGGGCGAGTGGCACGGTGTTGCCGTTGGCGACGGTAAAGAAGAATTAAAGGCTATTGCTAAAGAAGTAACCGTGCCGTTCAAACAAAAACCCGTAAAAACATTATTAGAAAAATATTGCCTATAAGGCTATACTTACATAAGTTAGGAGCAACAATGGAAGAAAGACAAACGATTATTACAACAGAAGAAGTTAAAGAATTGCCCGTGGTGGCGTTGAGAGGTAAGGTGTTTTTCCCAAATACCTTTTTGAACTTTGACGTGGGCAGACAAATTTCTAAAAACGCAGTAAACAAGTCTACAAGCACGGATTCGCTTATATTTATCGCAACGCAAAAAAACGTGTTTACTGAAAACCCCACCACCGACGACGTGTCTAAAGTGGGTGTGGTTGGGCGTATTAAACAAATTATAAGATTACCAAACAACAACGTTAAAGTGGGCGTAGAAGCCCTTTATCGTGCAAAAATAGCCGAATTCACTTCGGATAAAGATTATTTTTCTGCAGTAGTAATTCGTGCCGATTATATCCCGTGTGACGACCCGATTTTTCTTGAAGCAAGCCTACGTATAGCGAAAAAGGCTTTTTACGATTTTGCATCACAAGATAAACGTGTGCCGAAAGAAATGCTTTCTACCGTAAACGAAAAGAGCGACCCCAACGAATTCGTGGATAACGCCCTTTCCATTATCACGGGGATTAGAGAAAGCGTTGCGCAGTCCGTTCTTGATGAAGACGACACGGTGATGAGATTAGAACTTTTCCAAAAACTTATTCTTCGTGAAACGGAAATTCTCAAGATAGAAAAAAAGATCGCAGGGCAAGTTCGCCAAAGCATAGATAAAAGCCAAAAAGAGTTTTATTTGAGAGAACAAATAAAGGCTATTCATACCGAACTTGGCGACGACGTTGATGAAGAAGATAGTTTAAAAGATCGCATTAAGGCTAAAAATTTGCCTAAGGCAGTAGAAGAAAAGGCGCTTAAAGAAGTTGCAAGGCTTTCTAAAATAAATCCGTCTTCACCCGATTATTCTATAATACTTAATTATTTAGACTGGATTTTAGAATTGCCGTTCAACGAAGGGACTACCGATACCGAAAACCTTACGGACGCTAAAGCCGTGCTTGACGCAGATCATTTCGGGTTAGAAAAGGTTAAAGAAAGAATAGTAGAATACCTTGCAGTATTGCAACTTACCAAAGAAATCCGTGGTCCGATTCTTTGTTTCGTAGGGCCACCCGGGGTGGGTAAAACTTCGGTGGCAACTTCAATCGCACGTGCTCTTAATAGAAAATTCGTGCGTATGAGTCTTGGTGGCGTTAAGGATGAGTCGGAAATTCGTGGGCATAGAAAGACTTACGTGGGTGCAATGCCTGGGCGTATCATTAACGGGCTTAAGACGGCAGGTAGTAACAACCCCGTGTTCTTGCTTGACGAAATAGATAAACTTTCTTCTGACATACACGGCGACCCTGCAAGCGCATTATTAGAAGTGCTTGACCCCGAACAAAACGTTACTTTCCGTGACAGGTATTTAGAAGTTCCGGTAGATCTTTCTAAAGTTATGTTTATAACTACGGCTAATAGTCTTGATACTATTCCGTATCCTTTGTTAGATCGTATGGAAGTTATTGAAATTAACGGCTATACCAACGAAGAAAAGTTGCAGATTGCAAAGCGTTATCTTGTTCCCAAGCAATTAAAACTCAACGGTTTAACTGAAAAGAAAGCCGAAATTACAGATGACGGTATCAAGGAAATTATAGAAGGCTACACTATGGAAGCAGGGGTTAGAAACCTTGAACGTGAAATAGGTAGTGTAGTAAGAAAAATAGCGTGCAAGGTTGCAGAAAAGCCGAGAATTAGAAAACAAATAGTTGACGGCAAAGACGTGTTTGGCTACCTTGGTATTAGAAAGCATATTCGTGACGTTGCGCTTGAAAAGGACGAAATAGGCGCTTGCACGGGGCTTGCTTGGACTAGAGTTGGTGGAACGACTTTGACTATTGAAGTTGGGCTTATGCACGGCAAAGGTGAAATATTGCTTACGGGTAAACTTGGCGACGTAATGAAAGAGTCGGCTAGGGCGGCGATAAGTTATCTTCGTGCCAATGCAGAAAAGTATGGTATTGAACAAGAACGCTTTGAAAAGACGGATATACACGTTCACGTTCCAGAAGGCGCAACGCCTAAGGACGGACCTAGTGCAGGTATCACGATGGCTACGGCTATACTTTCGGCATTTATTGAAAAGCCCGTTAAGAAAGGCGTTGCTATGACGGGGGAAATTACTCTTCGTGGTAAAGTTCTTGCAATAGGTGGGCTTAAGGAAAAGTCGCTTGCGGCGTTTAGGCTTGGGATTAAGAATATAATAATTCCAAAAGCCAACGAGAAAGATTTGACGGATATTCCGTCTGAAATAAGAAAGGAGATAAACTTTATCCCCGTATCTAGCGTAGAACAAGTGTTTGACGTGGCGATAAAGAAAGATTAAACTATGAAGATAAAAGACGCAACGTTTATTACTAGCGTTGCAAGTAAAGATAAGTTTTATAAAACTAATAAGCCTATTATAGCAGTTGCCGGTAAGTCCAACGTCGGCAAAAGTTCGCTTATAAATATGCTTGCTAATAGAAAAAAACTTGCCAAAACTTCGGTTACGCCCGGTCGTACTCGCCTTATCAATTATTTTGATTTCGGGGAATTCGTGCTTGCCGATTTGCCTGGTTACGGATTTGCTAAGGTTAGTAAAGAAGAAAAAAAGAAGTGGGCAGACTTGCTTGAAACCTTTCTTGCTACTGAAAAAATCACGCTCTTGCTTTCTTTGGTAGATATTCGCCACGATCCTACGGCAGACGATAAAATGATGGTCAATTACCTTTATCACTACGCCGTTCCGTTTGCGCTCGTCGCTACTAAAGCAGACAAACTACCTAAAACTAAGGTTAAACCGAGAATAAGCGAAATTGCCCGTGATTTACGTGTAGGCGTGGCAGATATAACTGCTTCTTCGGCAGAAACAGGCGTAGGAAAAGATCAAATATTAGCAGTTATAGAACAAACTATAAAGGCTCAAAAACAAGCGTTAAACGACGATAATGAAGATGAGCAAGATTGAGATTAGAAAGGCTAAATATTCCGATTTAGACGTGCTTTTGGGCGTTTATCAAAAAGCCCGTGGGATTATGAGAAGCACGGGCAATCCTACTCAATGGTCGGGTGGCTATCCACAGAGAGAACTGCTTGAAGAAGATATTTCGTTGGGTAGATTGTTCGTTGTAGAGTGTGATGGCGTAACGGTTGGTTCGTTCGTGTTTTTTATAGGTCAAGACCCCGTTTACACGCATATAGAACAAGGCGAGTGGAAAGGAAAAGGGGAATACGGCGTTCTACATAAGGTTGCTAGCAACGGGACTGTAAAAGGGGTTTTTGCTCATATTTATAACTTCGCTAAAAGTAAAATAACCTATTTAAGAATAGATACCCACCAAGACAACGTGGTTATGCAAAGGGTGCTTGATAAACACGGCTTTATAAGGGCTGGAATAGTTTATATGGCAGACGGTTCGCCACGAATAGCGTATGAAAATTTATAACTAAATAAAAACACGGCAACTAACAGTTGCCGTGTTTAATATTTTAATTACAAGTAAATAATTTAATCGTATTTTTTGCCGTAAAGTTTAACTCTCATACGGGGTAGTGCTGTTTCGGCATTGCCCAAGGGTTTGCCTGCGTTACGGTAATCGTGGCTATCGCAAAATTCTTTAAGTTCGCCTTGTAAGCGTGCAAGGTGTCGTTTTTCTATTCCCGTAAGAATAGAAACGTATTCTTTAGCCATAAAGCCTGCGTATTTAGAATAACGCAAAAGTTCAGCGTAATGTTCTAAACAAAATCCTTTTGTGGAAAGTAAAGTCTTGTAAAAACTTTTTTCGTTTAAAAACATTTGCGCAATAGTTTTGTAATATTTAACCATACTTTCTTGTGCATAGTCGCAGATAGCGCAAGTTTCAGAAGATTTTTTAAGCGTTTCGGCTTGTTTTATCCCCAACTTAACGTTTTTCGTTTCTTTAACTAAGTCTAGCAAGTTGTCAACTCTCGTGCCTATTTGTAGGGCAACTGAAAGTTTGTTTTGGCGAGAAAAAAGCATGTCGAAATGCCTTGCGCAAAACCCTTTCTTGCCAACCTTAATTCGTGTATTGTCTTCCATAACCGCATCATTTAAAAATTCGTGCAAAAATTGTTCTTCAACAATTTTTTTAATTTCGCACAGCGGGCATTCGCAATCCACTTTGAATTTGTCTTTAATCAAACCTGTGTCTATATGATAAGCCATGAATTTATTATAACAAAAAATTAAAAAAAATTCAAGTGGGTACTTGATTTTTCGTATCAAGTGATATACAATATTTATAATAAATTTTATGGAGTAGAGTATGAAAACTGAAAAAATAGATTTGTACGGTTATTTTAACGTTGAAAGACCTGAAGGTGCTTCTGGATATTTGACAACGATGCTTTTAGATGAATATGATTTTGCAGAAGGAAGGCTTCGCCCTGCAATGCTAGTTATCGCAGGTGGTGGGTATGCAATGGTTTCTCAGCGTGAAAAAGAACCCGTGGCAATGAAATATTTGGCAGAAGGTTTTAATTGTTTCGTTTTGAATTATTCAGTTTCGCCCGTAAGTTTCCCGTATCAACTAGTAGAAGGCGCAATGGCTATGGCGTATATAAGAAAGAACGCTAAAAAACTTGGCGTGGATAACGATCACGTTTCAGCCGTTGGTTTTTCTGCCGGTGGGCATCTTTGTGGTATGCTTGCAACCCTTTTCAATGCACCCGAACTTTACGATACTTTGGGTAAAGACGCCGAATATTGCCGTCCTGACGCAGTAATTTTATCTTACCCCGTAATTACTTCTGGGGAAAAGGCGCATAAGGGTAGCATAGAAAATCTTTCGGGTGGTGATGAAAGCCTTTACGAACGCTTGTCTTTAGAAAAGCAAGTAACGAAAAATTCTTCACCTGCGTTTATTTGGACTACGGTAGACGATATGTGTGTGCCTATGGAAAACAGTATGTATATGGCACGTGCTTATAAGGCTAACGGCGTTCCGTTTGAATTGCACGTTTTCGAATCGGGGCAACACGGTTTAAGTACGGCTGAATTAGAAACTTTATACGAGAATATTCCCGTGCAAAGTTGGGTACAATTATCTTTAACTTGGCTTAAAAATAGAGGGTTTAAGATAAAGAAGTAAAAGGAGAATTAAAGTGGCAAAAAAGTTGGGGTTTGCATTAGGATCGGGTGGTAGTCGTGGCGTTGCGCACATAGGATTTTTAAAGGCAATGGAAGAAAATGGGGTTAAACCAGATTACATTGTCGGTTGTTCTATGGGTTCTGTCGTTGGTAGTTGTTATTCTATCGGAATGAGTGCCGATCAAATGTATAAAATCGTTATTAAACTTAAGTTTTCGGATATATTTGATTTGTCGATTAATCCCTACCATAACGGTGCATTGCTTGCCGCTAAAAAAATGCGTAAACAACTTGAAAAGTATCTTAAAGATTGCACTTTCAACCAAACGGTTATTCCGTTTAGATGCGTTGCTACCGATCTCATAACGGGGAAAACATACGTTTTTCACGGCGACGATTTGTTGGTTGACGGGGTTTCGGCAAGTTCTTCTATACCAGGGGTGTTTAAACCCGTAGAATACAAGGAAATGGTTTTGGTTGACGGGGGCGTTAAATGCCGTGTGCCTATTGATGAAGTTAGAGATATGGGTGCTGAAGTGGTCGTTGCCGTAGACGTTCTAGGCAAACTTAGAGAAAACAAGAAAAAGTATAACGTGTTCTCAGTAATGATTCGTAGTTTTGAGATTGCAGATGAGGAAATTACTAGAAACAGAGAGAAACACCAACAACCTGATTTGTTTTTAGAACCCGACCTTGGTGATATGGTTATGTATAAGTTTAAGGATTTGGATAAGGCGTATCAAAAAGGATATGAACTTGGGTTAGAGTACGTTGATAAGATAAAAGAGTTAATTAAATAATTATCGGTAAACGGTTAAAAACCGTTGATATTTTTTATAATTTATGGTAATATAATAAAGCAATTGAAATAAATATTGCTTTTTATATTCGCTGGTGTGGCTCAGTCGGTAGAGCAGCTGATTCGTAATCAGCAGGTCGCAGGTTCGAATCCCGTCACCAGCTCCAAAAAAATCGCTACCCTTTTGGGTGGCGATTTTTTTTGTTGGTGTTTCGGGTGAGAACCTAGGTGCGCCCGTCAAGTGACGGACAATCTGTGAATAGCAAGGGCTCGGTAGCGTAGCGGACGAGTATCCCGTCACCACAAACAAAAAAGCAGTCTATTGACTGCCTTCTTTGTTTATGCTTATATTTTGCTTTTTACTTCGGTATCAACGCCGAGATATTGACCTACGCTTGATAGTGTGGCGTTTAGTTTTAGCGTTAACGCACCAAGAACGTCTGCTTGTGCAGAAAGCGAATTAAGTACCATATTGTCGTTGTGCCCGATATTAACGTTTACGAGTTTGATGTCGCCCATAAGTGGTTCTAAATCGATAGTTAAAGCGAATTTCTTATTCGTTGCATCGTAACTATATCCCTTTAACGAATTATCTATGGTTGCGTAACTTGTCTTTTGTTCTTTCGTAGAGTCGATAATAAGATTTTCTATCGTACTGCTAAATCTAATAATGTTTAAGATCTTGGTTAACGGATCTGCTGTAAATTCTGATACCGGATAACTTTCTTTATGAGATGCGAAGTCGCCTTTATACTTGAATATACTACCTTTGATTTTATAATATTCGTGATTAATATAAATCATTTGGTTTTCAGGGTTGTAGTATAGGGTAGAAGTTCCTTCCCAGTCTTTCCAAGCCTGTATGCCTAAAAAATCGTAGTGCTGTCTAGTCAAAGTCGCTTTAACGTAAGTTTTTCCGTCAATAACGTCGATTTTAATATCAATATTTATTTTGTTTTCAATATTGAGAATACTAATTGCGTTTACGTCAACTTTAGCGTTGATTTGGAAATTACGGTATTGCGAAGTATTCTTTAAGGTTAACAATAGTTCGTTTATAGACGAGAAATCCATAGTGTTTTCACTAGGCGTGTAACTGAACTCGTCGTCGGTAAAACTTCCGTTTTCAGGTGCGCCAACACTTGCGTTAAGGCTTAGCGTTGCGCCACCGAATTGTAATTCGGGAATACTAAGCACCAAAGTTTCGTTCTCAGTAGACAATTCCAAAGGAATTTTGTCGTTAAGGTTAGAGTTTATGCTCGTGCCGTTGGCATTGATTGATAGAACGCCGTTAGAGAAGATGACGTTATTAAATATTGTTTTAAGATCAATGCTAGCGTCTGCAAGAGTGGGGTTACCATTGTTATCTGCAATCACTAACGGGTAAAGCGCATCTTGAAGTTCAGGGATGGCTTGGTAAAGTTGTTTAACTATTTCAAGCGTTTCGCTTGCTTTGGTAGTAGTGAACGAGCCTTCTATAACGTCCGTGTTTTGAGTGTCGTCGTAAGTGAAGTAAACGTTAGTTGCGCCTGTTTCAACGAGTGACGGGTCAAGGTATACCAAACGAATAGCGTGTGTGTTGGTAACGGTTGAGCCGTCTGTATTAGCTTTAACTATGTCAAGCACGAGATTAGCGTTTACTTTAGTTGCACCGTAAATGTTTTGAAGTTGCACCGTGCAAGTCTTAAGATTAAAGGTCATGTTTTTCATGGTTAGACTTGCAGACATAGATGCCGAAAGATTTTCTGCAGTAAGAACGGTTTCTAGCGCAGGTGTAAAGGTGGTTACGATATCTTTAACGTTTAAGTAAGTTTCGTTCAAGTCAAAGTCGTAAACGTTTAATTCCGACTTGGGTGTAAGTTTAATTTCCGTGCCCATAGCGTTTACGATTGCACTTGCAAGTTTAAGTTCTTGGTTGTTGGTAGAAAGATTAAAGCTTGCGCTTACACCGTCAAGATTGATGCTGAGAGTTATAACGCCGGCTTGTTCAGTAACGCTTATATCAGAAATAATCTTTTCAACGTCTAAATCAAAGTTAGGAGTTGTAGAAAGATTGCTAAGGTCGGCGTTGGGTGCAAACTTGTTGATTATCGGGGCAAGCGTGTCAAGTAAATATTCAAGTTCGTTAGCGTTAGTTTTGAATTTAACGTTAGAGTAACGAGCGTATACGTCAAGCGTGTTAAGGTCTATATAAACTTCTAACCCGTCCAAACCCACGTACGCTTTCATTTGGCAAACGTTCAAAGTAACGTCAAACGTTTTGCCGAAAGCATTTGCAGTAACCGAGATATTGCCGTTTCTGTCAATGATGTCTAAAAGCGAAACGAGATTGTTAAAGATCTTGTCGTCTAACGCAGAGAAGTCTGCTCTTGCACTAGGCGTTGCGAGTAAAGATAAATCATTGTTAGATACTAGAATTTGCTTAACGGTAAATTCGTTGTTGGTAGCATCTAGAACGACGTCAACTTTAAATCCAAACAATTCGCAAGAAATATTATTTTCGTTAACTACGATAGAATTGATAACGTCTTGAACGGAAAATTGAACGTTTGGCGTTTGGATATTGAGTTCGCCGATAACGGGTGCAAGTTTTTCTAAAACGGCAGGAACGTCGTCAACGTCAACGTAAGCGTTTAAGCCAAGATAGGAAATGTAAAGTAGGTTGTTTTCAAACTTAGCCGTTAAGGGTTTGCCGTAAACTTCGGTTTTAGCAAGGATAGAGAAGTCAACGAGATTAACGCAAAGGTCAACGTCTAGGTCAAAAACGTTTGCGCTAAGGTTGATTTCATTGTCGCTGATAATGTCTAAGAGAGAAGCAACGTCGTTGTATTCGCAAAGTTGATCTTCGGGGATAATTTCAGCCGTTTGATCTGTAAACGACAACTCTATTTCGTTGTTTTCAATAGTAGTTTTAACACTACTAAAATGATAACCGTTTTCGTCGGTAGTTAATACTATGCTTGCCTTTTGACCTAAAATAGTTGTGCTAACGATTAATTCGTTTGCTGATTCAACGGTGGTTAAAGAAGAAACGAGTTCGGTTAAAACGTTTGACGTGTCGATGTCGGCAAGATTTTGAACGTCAGGTATTTGTAGTCCTAACGGTGAAAGTTTTTCGGTGATAGAGTTTAGGTCGCTAATTGCAAGCTTTGCTTTAAGACCGTTATACTCTACGTATAAAATTTCGTCGATAAATTTCAAGTTAACACCGTTTAGGCTTGCGTCTAACGCAAGGGTTTTTGCGTTAAAGTTTACTAAACCGTCAACGTTGCCAACTTTAAGACTTGCCGTAATATTTCCATTTTCGTCAATAAGATCGAAAAGCGGGGTTATATTGTGAGAAGTCGTGTCTATTTCTTGAACTGAAACGGTATCGTTGGGGGTTACGTATATTGAATACCCGTCTATTTCAATAAGTGCGTCGTTTAGAGTTATGGTTTCGCCTTTATTGAACGAAAGCGTTGCCGTCAAGTTTATATCGTCTAGCGTTACCGGAATAAGTATACTTACCTTTTCATCTGTTTCGGTAATGGTTGCACCGTCTAAGATGGATTCAAAGTTAACGTCTAGATTTGGTATTGAGTTTGAAATGCTTAGGTTAAAAATAGATGCCGTTGCATTGAATTTTTCTAATAGTTCAGATACATTGCCAAAGCCTTTGAATTTGTCGGTTTTTAAGTAAATCTTATCGTTTTCATAACCGACGAATAAATCTTTTACGGTAATGTCGCCGAGTTTAAGTTCGGCTATTTCCGTGCGAACGGACAAGTCAGAAAGATCGTTTAAGTTAAGATTGATTTCGGCTTTTGCGTTTGCGAAAGAAGTGGTTGGGCTAGATGCTGATAGGTTTGCCTTTAAGGGTTTATCGCCTGAAAGATAAGCCCCGAACCCTTCTATAATATAATCTAGTGCAGAGTATTCCTTAACGTCTTCTGAATTGTCGGCTTCAGTGTCGAAGAAAGATTGATAGAATTCGGCGTTAGGGATTTCCGTTACGTTGTTGTAATCGTAGAAGTTTTCGGTAACGGCTTCGGTACAAGAAACGCCACCAAGCATATCAACTTTATATGAGCAAGAAGTCTTTACTTGCGTAACCAACCAATCGGAATTCATTTTGATCGTAAGTGTGGCTTTTGAGAATAGGGGAAGGGATTTCATGTTAGCCATCGTGCGCATTTCAAGTGCAATTTTCCCCGTCGCTTCCGTTGTATGTAGTTTGTATTCAAAGGTATATATACCGTCAACGGGCTCTCCGATTTGCTGAGCAGAAAGAATAGTGTCGTCGGTAAATACGTATCCCGTTATAGAGTTTGCAATAAAACCGTATTTGGCTAAGAATTTTTCTTCAGTCACGAGTTTTGCCTTGGGACTCCAAACAACGCTGTTTATGGATTCAACGGACTTGGCGTTTTGGATTACGTGTTTGTCGTTTTTAACGTATGTAATTGCGCCAACTTTGGCTACTGAAGACGCTGAAACGTTTTGTTTGTAAACTTCGTCGTCTTTAATGATACGGCTACCTTTAATTTTTTGGGTAATGCCTACTGCAGTAGTAGTACCCGAAGATTCCGTTCTAAAACTTGAAAGTTTAGCCATTGCCGTAAACGCATAGTAAATATTGTCTTTTGCGTCGTGGTCGCCGGGGGTTGATCCGTCGGTAGGTAAGGGCAATGCCGTACTTGCAAGACTATTAATTTTATCTAAATCAGGGTTGTTGTTGAACTTTGGTTTTGAGCATGAAATAGCGAAAAACATGCTAACGCATAGAATTATACCTAGCGTTATGGCAATTATGATTTTACCTTTGTTCCAAAATTTTTTCTTTGAGTGTTTCACGATGAATCTCCTTATTAACGTGTAATAAAAAGTAAAAATATCCAGTCTAATCGTTTATATTATACAAATCTAATATTAACTCAAAATGAATTTTGTCGGGATTTGTCGAAAAAATTTTGATAATTTTCATATTTAAATATGAAACAATAGAAAAAACCCCGCTTGTTTACGGGGTTTTGGTCTACCTGACTGGATTCGAACCAGCTACCTTGAGAGTCGGAGTCTCACGCTCTATCCAACTGAGCTACAGGTAGTTTAGTGAAATTTTGCCACCCGAATAAACGGGTGGCAAATATTAAATTATTCTTCTTCTGTTTGTGGTTGGTTTACTGAAATTTTAAGTTGCAAAATTCTTTTAACGGTAGATTTGGTAATTTCCACGCCTAAACGTTTATAAGTAAATTTTTTGCCGGCAAGAGGTATTTCGCCAAGTTGTTCTATCGCCCAACCACTTAAAGTACTAGCCTCAAATTCGTCTTCTTCGCCATCTAAACCAAAGAACTCAAAAGTGTCGGATAACGGGGTGTTGCCGTCCACCAAATAAACACACTCGTCAATCTGTTTGAAGTGGTTAATTTCTTCGTCGTGTTCGTCCCAAATTTCGCCGACAAGTTCTTCTAAAATGTCCTCTAACGTTACTATACCAAGGGTTCCACCGTATTCGTCAAGGACTACTGCGATATGTACTTTCTTCTTTTGTAACTGTCTTAAAAGTATAGAAATCTTTGCGTGTTCGGTGGTGTAAAAAGCATTTTGCATAATGCCGTCAACGCCTTTTTTGCCTTTAAGGTAAGCGTTAAAGAAATCCTTTTCGTGGATTGTGCCGATAATGGTGTCTATGCTATCTTTATATACGGGGATACGAGAATATCCTTCGGTATCGAAAACCTTTCTCATTTCGTCCATAGACCAAGAAACGTCTACTGCAACGATATTTACTCTAGGAACGAGAATATCGCCTACTTCTAAATCGTCAAATTCTATTACCGAACGGATAAGTTCAGTTTCGTCGTCACGAAGCGTGCCGTCTTCTTCGGCTTCTTCAACGATGGTGAGAATTTCTTCTTCGGTAACGACGTCGTTGTTTTTAAGACGAAATATTTTAGATAATATCCACTTGTAGCCCCCGAATATTAAGTTTAACGGGGTAAAAAGAGAATAGAAAAATTTTATCAACGGATAAAATGCTATCGCAAATTTTTCAGGATAAGTCTTTGCTAGGAATTTTGGCGTAATTTCCCCGAAGATCAAAACTGCAACGGTGATTACTGCTGTTGAAACTATAGCAGAAGTCTTTGCGTCTTTAATTAAACCTGTAAAGAAAATGGTTGCAAGTGTAGATGCTGTTAAATTTACAATGTTGTTGCCGATAAGAACCGTGCTTATAAACTTATCGTAGTTTGTTTCTGCAAGGTCAAGAACTTTTTTCGCTTTCTTGTTTCCGTTAGAAACGAGAGTGCGTAGTTTAATTCTGCTAGCGCACGAGTAAGCAGTTTCGGTTGATGAAAAGAAACCGGACGTTATTATTAGTGCAATAATGGCTACGAAAAGCCAAGTGTTGAATATGGGGAAACCCGAACTAAGTAATAACGTTTGCAACGGAACAGAGCCGTCTGATGGCATAATGTCCTCCTATGAATGAAAAAATTTTTATGCAAATAGCATACTATAATTTAGTTTAGCACAATCTAACGCCTAAAATCAAAGGATTTTCAAGTAAAAGCCAAAATTTATTGATATTTTCGGTTTTTTGTGTTATTATTGCATACAAAGGAGTAATTATGGCTAAAACTGTCGTTGTTGGAATGAGTGGTGGCGTTGATAGTTCCGTTGCTGCACTTTTGTTAAAAGAGCAGGGTTACAACGTTATCGGACTTTTTATGAATAATTGGGAAGAGCAAGATGAATGTGGCGCTTGTACGGGTGAAGAAGATTTTGCAGACGTTCGCCGTGTGGCTAATGCTATAGGCGTGCCTTACTACTCTGTTAATTTTGCTAAAGAGTATATGGATAGGGTTTTTTCTTATTTTCTTTCAGAGTATAGTGCAGGGAGAACCCCTAATCCTGACGTTTTGTGTAATCGAGAAATAAAGTTTAAAGATTTTAAGCGTTATGCAATGAGTTTGGGCGCAGACTATATTGCTACGGGACATTATTGTGATATTCTTCACGATGGGGACACTCATTATCTTTTAAAGGCTAAAGATCAAAGCAAAGACCAAACGTATTTCTTAAACCAACTTTCTCAAGATCAACTTGACAAGGTGTTGTTTCCTTTGGGTAAGTTGGATAAGACCGAAGTTCGTCGCATTGCTGAAAAATACGGGCTTGCGACGGCAGAGAAAAAAGACAGCACGGGTATTTGTTTTATAGGGGAAAGGAATTTTAGAAATTTCCTTCAAAATTATATTCCAAATAAAAAAGGCAAAATTATGACTTACGACGGTAAGGTGCTTGGCGAACACTTGGGACTAATGTATTACACGATCGGTCAACGTCGTGGTTTGGGGATAGGTGGTCAAGCCGGTGATGACGGTAGTCGTTGGTTCGTTATAGAAAAAGATTTGAAAAATAATATTCTTTACGTTGCTCACGGTTCAGAAGATAAACTTTATTCAAAAGGCTTAGTTATGAATTCTTGTAACTGGATACCTAAAGAACCGGAAAACAAAGTTTTTGAATGCACGGCAAAATTCCGTTATCGCCAACCCGAACAAAAGTGTACGGTTAAAATTCTAGGCGATAAAATAGAAGTTGAATTTGCTGAACGTCAGAGAGCGATTACCGAAGGACAGTTTGCAGTTTTTTACGACGGCGACAAGTGTATCGGTGGTGGCGTGATAGAAAAAGCGTTGTTCTAAAAGAGATTTTTACAAAAGCATTAAAATCCAAAAGTCTGGGTTTTGGTGCTTTTTTTGTTAAAAACACGGGCGTTATAATATATTATATATATAATGTATACGTGTGCGTGCGTGCGAGTGTAAATGTAAAAAGTCGAAAAATAAAAGGTTTAAAAGTTTTTTTAAAATTTTTTAAAAAGTATTGAAAAACGTTTGACTTTAAAATCGTTTTACTATATAATCCATTATGCTCTCTCAAGAGAGCACCAAAAAACATAGGCAAAATCATTAGATTTTATCAAATGATTTTCAAGCAAAGGCAAACACAAAATATCGTGATTAAAAGATAAACGGACACAATATTTTGAGCCTGAAAAAAGGTTGAAAAAATTTCTTAAAAAAAATTAAAAAACCTTGTAAAAACGCTTGACTTAATAAATTGCTTGTGTTATTATAAGTAGGCTGTCGCGAAAAACGACGCCGAACGTCAACCGACGTTGACGGATGTTGCTTAAAAATTGAATAGAAGGAAATAAGACGAAATAATAGTTATTTTGAAAGTTTCTGTCAAAATCTTTTGAGTATGAAATATGTACTTGAAAACAGTCATTATATGACAAACAACAAACGCTAAACAAAAGCGAAACTCGTTAGAGCAGTTGAGTCTTCGGACTTGGCTTTAAATAATTAAACTTAAGAGTTTGATTCTGGCTCAGGACGAACGCTGGCGGTGTGCTTAATACATGCAAGTCGAGCGGAGTTAAGAAAGCTTGCTTTCTTAACTTAGCGGCGGACGGGTGAGTAACGCGTGAGCAACCTGCCTATATCTGGGGAACAACAGTTGGAAACGACTGCTAATACCGCATAAGACCACAGTGGGGCATCCCACAGGGGCCAAAGATTTTATCGGATATAGATGGGCTCGCGTACCATTAGATAGTTGGTGGAGTAACGGACCACCAAGTCGACGATGGTTAGCCGACCTGAGAGGGTGATCGGCCACATTGGAACTGAGAT
>JAZOMV010000071.1:0-6306 GCA_045654165.1 Christensenellaceae bacterium | reverse complement strand
TCTCGCACAACTAGAAAGATAATGATACACGTATGTATCGCTCTTTTACCTGCTTGTATTATGGGTTGCGTTTATTTCGGGCTAAAAGCATTGTTGCTTTTGGGGCTTTCGTTATCAAGCGCAGTTTTAAGCGAATATATTTATCTTTTGATATGTGGAAAAAGTTTTAAGCAAATTACTAATCAATTTGATTTCACTTCTTGCGTTACGGGTTTGCTCGTAGGTATGTGTATCGGCGTTAATTATCCGTGGTACGCACCCGTGCTTGGTAGCGCTTTTGCAATTATCGTAGTCAAAATGATTTTCGGTGGTACGGGCAAAAACTTGGTTAACCCTGCTATCACGGGTAGAATATTCATCTTTATGTCCTTTCAAGCAGTAGTCGGCGTGTGGGTTGCGCCAAACTTTGGTTCTTTAAGTGGTGAAACTCTTACGACGGGTGCTACCGTACTTGAAGGCGTTATGGCTAGCAAACTACCCAACCTTTCTAACTGGGATTTGCTTTTAGGAACGGGAATTGCAGGTTGTATTGGCGAAACTTGTAAAGTTGCTCTTATTTTAGGTGGAATTTATTTAGCCATTTTAGGTATTATCAATATCGGATATCCCATTATTTACGCAGGCGTAACAGGACTTTTTGCAGTTTGCCTTAACGGGTTTGATTTTTCTTATTTCTTACCTAGCGTTCTTTCGGGTGGTCTTATTCTCGGCGCTATCTTTATGGCAACCGACTACACCACTACACCAAATACCACGCTTGGAAATATTATTTATTTTACCATTTTAGGCTTGGTTACTGCTGGGCTTAGACAAGCAACGCACATGGAAGTAGTTTCGTTTGCAATACTATTAATGAACCTTTTCGTGCCGTTTATTGATAAACTCGTTATTACTAAGCCGTTCGGTTATAAAAAAATCAAAAAAACAAAGGAGAAATAATTATGCTAAAATTACTTTTTGGTAGTATTTGGGTTAAATGCACGTCCTTTCTCCTTGCTCTTACCGTAATACTCGGTGGATCACTCGCAATATTAAACGACGCTTTATACGTTTCGCCTGAAGAAAGAACTGCAAGAGCTGTAAAAAAGATTTACGGCAGAGTTGTTGAAGATATCAACGAACCTGAATTTGACGGTATAGAATATAAAAATTTAGGTAAGATAAACAGAATTCTTTACGTAGAAGACGATATACTTTTTCAGTCAACCGGCTACAACGGATACAAGAACGGAACTATTACCTTATGGATAAAGGTTTCTAACAACAAGATTGATAAAATTATTATGGAAAGTTACGACAAGCAAACGCTTATGAGTAAGTTTACCGGAAGTTACTACTCTAAATTTTATATTGACGTAACTGACGATACAGACCTTTTTACACCTAAAGCAGACGGAAGTTCTTCAAACGTTAATCCTATGACGGGTGCAACCAAGTCTGCTACGGCTGCGTGTAATGCCGTTAACTGTGTTATTACTTATTTAGGAGGGTTATAATGAAAACTAATTTCAAAAAAATCGCCGTAGACGGCGTTATAACGGCTAACCCTACCTTAAAACTCGTTCTCGGTACTTGCCCTACCCTTGCTCTTACCACGTTAGCAATGAACGGTATCGGTATGGGCGCTGCCGTTACTTTCGTTTTAATTTGCAGTAACTTGTTAATTTCTCTTTTAAGAAAGATTATTCCTACTCAAGTTAGAATTCCCGCATACGTACTTATTATTGCGACTTTCGTTTCTATCGTAAGATTGTTACTTGATAAACTATTGCCAGACATTTACGAATCTCTTGGGCTTTATTTACCACTTATAGTAGTTAACTGTATTATTCTTGCAAGAGCAGAGGGTTTTGCTTCTAAAAACGGACCTATCGCATCTATTGCCGACGGTTTGTTTATGGGAATAGGTTTTACCCTTGCGTTAACGCTCATGGGTGCGTTCCGTGAAATTTTAGGCGCAGGTGCAATTTTTGGCGTTAAGTTGTGGGATTTCCAAATAGGATTTTTCGCATCAAGCGCAGGCTCGTTCTTTACTTACGGTTTGTTTATTGCTATATTTAGTTTAATATCTTCTATAGTTAGCAACAATAAAAAACTCAAGTTAAACCACGTTGAATCAAAGGAGGGCGAATAATATGATGGAACTTATTATGATTATCGTTTCAGCCGTATTTATTAACAACTTCGTAGTAGTGCAATTCTTGGGTATTTGTCCTTTCCTTGGCGTTTCTAAAGATTTTAAGAGTGCTTTCGGTATGGGTATTGCAGTTACTTTCGTTATGACGATAACCTGCCTTATCACTTACCCTATCTATACTTACATACTCGTTCCATTAAACATTGAATACATGGAAATTATAGTGTTCATTTTCGTTATTGCATCTATCGTGCAAATGATTGAAATGGCGCTTAAAAAATTCTCACCAACTCTATACAACGCTATGGGTATTTATCTACCGTTAATAACTACTAACTGTGCCGTTTTGGGCGTTGCTGAACTTGTTATTGACGCTGGTCAAATGGCGTCGTTAATAGGCATTTCGGCTAGTGCTATGAACGTTGGCTTTGCTGTTTTATACGGTTTGTTTGCCGGTGTTGGTTTTACCCTTTCCATCGTTATAATGAGTGGTATGAGAGAAAAGATTGCAAGATTGCCTATTAATAAACACCTTAAAGGCTTTCCTATCGCAATGATAGCCGCATGTTTTATTGCTATGGCGTTTTACGTGTTTGCACTTATTTAGGAGGACGATATGAAGTTTTTATTATTAAAAGCAATAGATTTTACAAGTGTTTTAACCGTTATCGGAATAGTTGCCGTGCTTGCTATCGTGTTCGCTTTGCTTATCGTGTTAGTTTCTAAACTTTGTTTCGTTAAAGAAGACGAAAGAGCAAAAGCAATACAAGAACATCTTTCGGGCGCTAACTGTGGTGGTTGTGGATATGCTGGTTGCGCCGATTTTGCAAAGGCGATTTCTGAAGGGAAAGCAGACCTTTCCGGTTGTTCAGCCACTTCCCCTGAAAATAAGGCAGAAATAGCCAAGATTTTAGGAATAGAATTCGGTGGGGCTGAAGAAACCTTTGCCGTAGTTAAATGTGCAGGTGGAAACAACTGTAAAGACAAATACGCTTACCTTGGCAACGACGACTGTGCATTGAAAAACAACTTCTTAAACGGCAACAAACTTTGCCCCGACGGTTGTTTAGGCTCTGGAAATTGTTCTAAAGCCTGCCCTCACGGTGGCGTTACGTTAAGCAACGGTGTTGCCGTTACTGATAAAACGTTATGTGAATCTTGTGGGCTTTGCGTTAAGGCCTGCCCTAAAAACCTTATTGAACTTATCCCAAAATCGGCAAAAGTATACGTTGCTTGTTCTACCACCTGTCGTGGGCGTGACGTTATGACGGCTTGTTCAGTAGGTTGTATCGGTTGTGGGCTTTGTGCTAAAAACTGTCCTGAAAACGCTATTACTATGGTAAACAACTTACCCGTTATCGACTATAAGAAATGCTCTGGTTGCTTAACTTGCGTTTCTAAATGCCCAAGAAAATCTATTAAAGAAATTTAATTTTATACAACTTAAAAGAACCACGCAAAATGCGTGGTTCTTTTATTTTTTATTCGTTATATTTTTAGAGATTTAACGACTTGTCCATCAAGGTCTTTTAAGATAAGTTCTGTGTTTTCTAACACTAAATAACTGTTAGGCGTTCCGTTTTTAGGAAGAGAAAGTGAGCCGGCGTTAGCAACTACCGTGTCGCCTTGCTTTTCAATAAATCCTGTGTGGAAATGCCCGTAAATTACAGCGTTGAATTTTGTTTTTGGCATTGCATCTTTATTATAAACGTGCCCGTGTGTTAAAAATAACGTTTTATCTTCGACCAAAAGGCAAAGATTTTCTACAAAATCAAACTCTGAAATCATAGTATCAACGGCACTATCGCAGTTGCCTTTTATAACGATTAGGCTATCTTTAATGCCGTTAAGAAGATCTGCTACCTGCATAGGAGAATAGTTTTCAGGTAAAGGATTTCTTGGTCCGTGATTATAAATATCGCCTAAAATTATAAGTTTATTTGCTTTTTCCGTTTGGAAAATTTTTATTATTTTTTCGGCAAAAAATGCCGAGCCGTGTAAGTCTGACGCTATAACGTATTTCATAATTAACCTTTTATCAAGTCGAAAACGACTTCTCTTGCTATTATTATTCCTGCCGTTGCAGGAACGAATATCATTGACGGGGGCGCAACCCTATCTTTACCTTTTTGTTCTTGACAATCAGGTTCGTTTGCACTTATTACTTGTTCTTTTGAATACACCGTTTTAAGGCTTGTTATTCCTCGTTTTTTTAGTTCTCTACGCATAACACGGGCAAGTGGACAACCACTCGTTTCAAACACGTCGCCAACGGTAAGTTTAGTTGGATCAGTTTTACCACCCGTGCCCATGCAAGATATTACGGGTATTCCGTTTAGCTTTGCTCTTGTTATTATTTCAAGTTTTGCACTTACCGTATCAACTGCGTCTATAACGTAATCATACCCCGAAAAATCTATCGTATCGCCATTTTCAGGTAGATAGAAAACCTTTTCGGTTTGAACGCATAATTCCGAATTTACGGCTAAAAGGCGATCTTTCATAACGGCTACCTTATCTTTACCTATCGTGTCGGTAGTCGCTATAATTTGCCTATTTAAGTTGGTTTGGGCGACAGTATCCCCGTCCACAAGCGTAATAGCACCCACGCCACTACGAACAAGTGATTCTGCTATATATCCACCCACGCCACCTATACCGAAAAGCAAAACCTTGGCGTTTTTTAACTTATCGTAATTTTCGCCACCGATAAGCAATTTTACCCTATCAAAAGCACCCATTAGAGTAAGTGTATTCCCTTTTCAGCATTTTCTTTAATATGTTCTTCTGACCATACCGAAGATTGAACTTCGCCTATATGCGCTTTCTTTAAAAAAAACATGCAAAGTCTTGATTGTCCTATACCACCACCGATTGTTAACGGTAATCTTCCATTTATGATATCTTGGCAATACGGATTTTCAAGCTTATCTAATTCTTTTCTTTTCTTTAATTGTTTTACAAGGCTTACTTCATCTACACGGATACCCATTGAAGATACTTCAAAAGGAATATCAAGCACGTCGTAATAAAGAATTATATCGCCGTTAAGTTTCCAGTCGTCGTAATCTGCCGCTCTACCATCGTGAGGTTTACCGTCGGCTAAATCCCAACCGATTTTATAAAGGAATACTGCGCCGAATTGTTTTGCAATTCTGCGTTCTCTTTCCTTTCTATCCGTCATAGGATAAAGTTTTTCTAGTTCGCTAGTGGAAATAAAAGTTATTTCTTTAGGAAGATTATGCTCTAAATGTGGGTATTTATCCTTAACTAGTTTTGCAACCTTAAGAATAACCTTATAGATACTTTTTACAGTCTTTTTAAGATAAAGAAATTTTCTTTCTTCTTTAGTGATAATCTTTTCCCAGTCCCATTGATCAACGTAAACCGAGTGCATTGCATCAAGAGTTTCGTCACGGCGAATTGCGTTCATATCGGTATAAAGACCGTTGTCGGCCGTAAACCCGTATTTAGCAAGCGCCATTCTTTTCCATTTAGCGAGCGACTGAACGATTTCTACTTCTTTACCGATATCAAGCACGTCAAAACGAACGGCACGCTCAAATCCGTTTAAGTTATCGTTTAAGCCCGTTTCGGGAAACACGAACAAAGGCGCAGATACTCTCGTTAGTTTTAACGCCTTTGCGAGTTCCTTTTCAAAATTATCTTTTATAAGTTTTATCGCCACTTCCGTTTGCAATAAATCTAGGCGTGACTCGTATTTCATTTTTAACCCTCGTAAAGTGGATATTTTTCTATAAGTTTTTTAACTTCTTGACGAACGTAATCAAACGCTTCTTCTTTCTTGTTAATAATTTCGGTAATGAGTTCTGCAACCTTTTCACAGTCTTCTTCTTTAAATCCACGACTTGTGATAGATGGCGTTCCGATACGGATACCACTTGTTACAAACGGTTTTTGTTTGTCGAAAGGAATTGCGTTCTTGTTAACGGTAATGTTAACTTCGTCAAGCATCTTTTCTAAATCTTTACCAGTAATATCTTTATCCGAAAGATCTAAAAGCATAAGGTGATTATCAGTACCGCCCGAAAGGAGTTTAACGCCGAGTTCAATAAACTTTTCACTCATTGCCTTAGCGTTTTTAACGATTTGTTGTTGATAAGCCTTAAATTCGGGTTTAAGCGCTTCGCCGAAAGCAGCGGCTT
The DNA here is from genome assembly GCA_045654165.1 of Christensenellaceae bacterium. Lineage (GTDB taxonomy): Bacteria > Bacillota > Clostridia > Christensenellales > Borkfalkiaceae > UBA1259. The sequence goes on along the minus strand of JAZOMV010000071.1, from coordinate 3 downwards.
TTG
>JAZOMV010000070.1:0-30618 GCA_045654165.1 Christensenellaceae bacterium | reverse complement strand
GGGTTCGAGTCCCTGAAGGTGCACCAATAAATGATTCATTAGCTCAGCCGGTAGAGCACGTGACTTTTAATCACGGTGTCCGGGGTTCGATTCCCCGATGGATCACCAGAAATACCAAACAGTTTATGCTGTTTGGTATTTTTGTTTATGCGACAAGGGGAATCGAATTAGGAGCTAGCAAACTTTAGTTTGCGTGTTCGCCGATAGGCGAAAAAACAGTCCTGTGGACTGTTTTGCGGGAGGCTCGAGAGAAGCGATTCCCCGATGCAAGTTATCTCACGGACGAGTTTCCCCGATGGATCACCAACAAAAAGGATAGGCAAAACGCTTATCCTTTTTTGCTGTATGGTGACACCGTATGGGTCGCCTTAAAACTCTTACCGTATAATTTAAGCTTACGTCAAGTGCTATTTTATGTTTTTTATTAAAATCAATTGCGAAAAGTTTGTTTTTTTATTATAATTATTTTATAGATATTTTAATATTATTAAAGTATGACGATTAAGGAGTATATGTATGCAAGTCATAGCCGAACGAGATAAACGTAGCGGTAAATTTTTGTTGGTTTTGGGCATTATGTTAAGTGGATTAAGTACGTATCTTTTATCCACCTCACTTTGGTATATTCTTTTGCTTATAGCTGGCTTAATTTTTTCTATTTTCGGAATATATTGTGGTTTATTATTACCTAAAACAGCTATTGAGAGAGAAAATGACACGCTGATTATTTATTTCGCTTTTTGTAAAAAGCAAATAGCATTTTCAAAAATTGAATACGTAAGCTATCACGAGCTTGGAACTTTTGCTTCACATAACGGCGGCGGACTTTTTCACAATTTTTATCGTTTTCAAAACGATATTCGAACTTTGACCATTACAATAAAAGAAAACTTTTCCTTAAAACATTTTTATATTTTGTCTATTATGCAAGCATCTGCAACAGCAGTAACTATCAACAGCTTTATAGAACAAGTTAAGAAAACGACTTAAGAATAATAATTTTTAGTGCTCAAAATTCGATTTAGGTTGGTTAAGGATCACCAGAAACCCTTAAATCCTTAGTGGATTTAAGGGTTTTTGCTATTCATTGTGGTACAATCTAACCCCGTGGTTCGCCCGTCATATGACAAACTTTCTTTGATGGACAAGGGCTCGGTAGTGCTTTGCACGGACGAGTTTCCCCGATGGATAATTTTAACCATCTTAGAAAAATAATCAAACCAAACATTGCTAACAAAAAAGGATTAAACTCTTTGTTGAGTTTAATCCTTTTTATTACATAATTTTGTTAAATGCATCTAACCATAAACCTGCCATAAATGCGTGCATAGGTTCGGTTGCGTGTACACCGTCCCATAACCAGTATGCGTTGCAGTCCCCTTCGTAACCTTGCTCTTTAACTTTTTCCACAAGACCTTCTAAGCGTTTTTGAACGGGTATAAATTCAGCGTTAAATTCTTCTGCAATTTTTTTAACGATGGCTTGTTTCTTTACGAAAATAGCCATAAACTCGTCATAATGCGCCTTTAACTCGCCAACGGGCAAAGCGAACGGTTCTATAATAATTAGTTTCAAATTAGGATTTGCTTGACGGGCAGAAGTTAAAAGTTCTTTATATTCCCTTTCAAACTTAACCAAGTGGTTTTCAGCACCTTCTTCGTATTTACCGTCACGATTACCGTTACCGTTTATACCAAGCAAAATACTCAATACGTCTGGGTTTTCTTCAATGGTATCTTTTTGCCATCTTTTTGCTATCGTGTGTACGCAATCACCACTTACGCCACGATTAACGAAGGTATACTTACCTAAATTTTCAAACCCTAATTTACCAGCGACAATAAACGCATAAGAGTGCCCGATTTGATGGTTTAAATCCCAACGCAATTCAGGATCTTTAAAACGGTTACCGTCAGTTATAGAATCACCTTGAAAAAGAATTTTAATCATATTTATTCCCCAACCTTGTTTTCACTATCATAAAGTATACCAAACGCCGAAAAAAGTCAAATGGATTTAACTAAAATTATATTAAGTTAAAAAACGACAAAACCAAGTTAAATACACGAATATCTTTTGCAAACAAAAAGTGGTTATTTTCTTTTTTGAACCTAACCACTTTTACTCGTTTAAATTTTAAGAATACCCTTTCTTGGCTCTACGTTAAACTGTTTTGCAAGACCTGCCAAAATATCGTCTGAAATCACGTGGTTTATTTTGCTACCTTGCTTTAACACAAACATTTTAGCCGATTTTTCAACTACTTCAATCAAACCGTAAGTTTCATCTAAAGTGCCACCCGTACCGTATATGCCGTGATTTGACCATACGACAAGCCTATATTCTTCTAGTTTTTCTGCCGTTGCCTTACCTATATCCGTAGTGCCGTTTACCATACAAGGAACTTTACCCACGCCGTCAGGGAAAACAGCAATCGCTTCGGTATGCGTTTGCCATAACTTATGCGCAAGCTCTGCTTCGTCAAAATCGTTAGTAGCGTCCATTACCACGATATAAGTTGGGTGCGTGTGAATAACCGTTCTGTGATTTTTGTCTTGTTTAAGTCTTACAGCGTGACTAATAAGGTGGGGCGCAAGTTCGCAAGTAGGTCTACCACCGTTCTTATATCCCCACATTAATTGAGCGTTACAGCCGTCTTCCGACACCCTTATAATACCCAAAGTATCTTCGGGGTCTTTTTCTACGTTTCTAAAATACTTGCCCGTTCCCGTTATCAAGAAATACTTGCTTGCAAGTTCTAAAATAGGCATACCGATAGGTATTTCTTTTATTACCTTAGCCCTTTTCAAATACTTATTAACTTCTTCGTCGCTAAGCAAATAACTTATGTTGCCGGCATTTCTTTCATCCCAACCGTCGTTATACATATAGGTTGCAATTCTACCGATTTCTCTAATAAAAGGTGCGTTCAATATTTTCTTCATTATTTTCCCCCACTTCCCTATAATTTTAATATTATAATACACCACTTTTGCAAAATACACAACTTCTTTAACTATTTAATTGAACGCTTTTAATTTTTTTTGTCTTAATAACTTGTATTTTATAAGTTTTTGTTGTAAAATAGAAAATGGAGATTGAGAGATGTTAGATTTTATCGTTAACCCTTCTGCTGGCGGAAAGCAAGGCAAGAAAATAAAAAAGTGTGTTGAACTTATCGAACAACGCCTTAAAGAACGCAAAATTGAATATACTTTTCACCACGCAAAAGAACTAGGACAAACCAAAGCACTAACCCAAGCACTTATAACCGACGGGGCAACCGACGTTATTATAATGGGTGGAGACGGGACACTTCACGCAGCGATAAACGGTTTTCATAATTTTGAAAACGTAAATATGGGCATTATCGCATGTGGCACGGGTAATGATTTCGCTGCGGCAATAGGAATCCCTAGTGATCCCGTAAAAGCCGTTGACCTTATCATTGACGGAACGCCTAAATATACCGACTTTATGCAAATGCCTACCGTTAGAGGGCTTAACGTTATCGGTATGGGCATTGACGTAGACGTGCTTAAACGCTACGAAAGTTTGAAAAAGAAAACTAAACTCGGCTACACTTCTTCTCTTGTTAAAACCTTGTTCAAGTTTGATTATATAGATTTTAGTGCAACGCTTGACGGCGAAGAAGAACAGCATAATTCCTTTATTGCCGCCGTTGCAAACGGAGATAGGTTTGGTGGTGGCATTAAAATTTGCCCCATCGCAAATCAATCGGACGGGAAACTTGATTTCATAGCCGTTAAAGCAATGAAAAAACTTGCCATCGTAGGTGCTTTCTTAAAATTAAAGGCAGGCAAAATTCTCTCTCTTAAAGAAACCACTCATAAAACCGTAGAAAAAATTTCAGTTAAATCGGATATACCGTATACCGTAAACGTAGACGGCGAATTATACGAAAATATCCCGTTTGAAGTAGAAGTAGTTTCTAACAAACTTAAAATTTACAGACCGTAAACTAAAACCCCGTTGCAATTTTGCAACGGGGTATTTTCATACCATTTTTGAAAATTCTTTTTTGAGCCTTACTATAATTTTCTTTTCTAGCCGTGATATGTAACTTTGCGATATACCTAGCATGTCTGCAACTTCTCTTTGCGTTAATTCTTCGCCACCTTTTAGCCCGTATCTCAGTTCCATAATTTCACGCTCTCTTTCGTTAAGTTTAGTAAGCGCAATCCCCAACAAATCCGTTTCTACGCTAGCTTCTATTTTTTTATACACCACGTCGCCGTCCGTACCCATAACGTCGGATAATACTAGTTCGTTGCCGTCTAGGTCGGTATTTAACGGCTCGTCGAACGATACTTCGCTTTTTAGTTTGACCGTTCGGCGTAAATGCATAAGTATTTCGTTTTCAATACACCGTGAAGCGTAGGTTGCAAGTTTGATATTCTTTTCAGGATTAAACGAGTTGACTGCCTTAATTAGCCCTATCGTGCCGACCGAAACCAAGTCGTCTAAATCCACCCCCGTATTTTCAAACCGACGTGCTATATAAACCACCAAACGCAAGTTGTGTTCTATAAGTTTGTCTTTCGCCTCGTCTTCGCCAACCGAAAGTCTAGTTAGCATTTCCGTTTCTTCTTCTATGGAAAAGGGACTTGGCAAAACTTCGTTCCCACCTATATACCTTAATAAATTATCGTCAAGCGAAAACATCTTAAGAAATTTTTTCAGTTTGAATATCAAGTTTTTCATAATAGCCTCCGTTTAACGCAGGGTGCAAAATCACGTCGTAATTATCGCCCACGCAAGCACACACGCACAGCGTTACGTTATTATATATATTATAATTTTTTCCATTATATATCTTAATTGCGTCTATTTTAAAACTAGGACTTCGACTTTTTCCGTTAACCGTATTGATTTCTAACGTTTTTATTTTTCTAGTCGGGGACTTTTCTATTATTCGCCTAGCAAACCTTTTATCACAAAATATCACGGGGCTTTCCCCGTCGTAAACCCCATTTCCACTATCGTAAAAACCGTTAGCCGATATAACTTCCCCTAAAATTACAAGTTCTACCTTTCGTATAAAACAGTCGGTTTCTTTTCTTCGATAAAAATGCTTTATTACCTTTTGTCCACCTTTCACGATTAAATATATAGGAATTATCGCAAGTGCTACCGTACTATCCGTGCCTAGTGGTATATTAAAAATATTATACAAACCTATTACTGCCCCACCCGTAAGAAAAGTTAAACCAAAAAAAGCAATGGCGTTTACGTAATAACTTTTAATAGTTTTATACCTACTTGCAACGGCGACTAAAAAAAGCCCGAAACCAAGTTTAATCAAGGTTAAAATAATTACGCTACTATTTAATAACGGATATAGCAAGGCAAAAGACGCACCTAAAAAAGAGCAAAATAAAAGCCTCCCACGGCGTACGGATAACCCCGTAAGCGCAAAGGTGGCTTTTAGAATTAGATAGTCTATGATAAAATTGTCTATTAAAACGTATTCTATATAAACGGTCATCTTCGCCCCCGTGGAAACACATTGTAACACGGTAAGCGTGATGTTTTTAGTTGGATTTTTTTGTTTTATATATTTTTATGTCGTTTAGCCTTGCATAAACGAAAGAATAATATCGTTTTGTACGTATAGGTATTCAGGTTTTATAACAAGACGGTCGCCGTTTCGCTCTAAATATTTGGCTTTCTTCTTTAAGGGTTCTGAATATTTTTGTTCAAAATCTACCGAGAAAATACGGTTAAATTCTGAAATACTAATACCTTTAGCCGTGCGTAGTCCTAACATAATGAACTCAAACTCAGCGTCGTCGCCTTCAATCACGTCCGAACTAATTTCGGGGGATTTGTTTAAGATTACGGCGTTTATATATTCGTCTATCTTAAAGGTGTTGGTAAATCTTCTACCGTTCATAAAAGACGACGCTGAAACGCCCACGCCGATATATTCGCCACGTTCCCAATAATTCATGTTGTGGCGAGATTCAAAACCTTGTATCGCAAAGTTAGATACTTCATAACGGTTAAAATTTTTATCTTTTAGATACTTTACGATATGCTCGTAAATATCAGCCGTTTCGTCGTCGCTTAAAAGTTCGCCGTTAAGATAATCGGTATAAATAGGCGTTCCCACTTCGGGGGTAAGGGCATAAACGGAAATATGTTTAACCCCACCTGCAATGGCAAGGTCTATGGTCTTTTCCACTTCTTCTGCCTTTTGGTCGTGCAAGCCGATAAGCACGTCTGCACTTATATTTTCGCCTTTAAGCAAGTTGCAACATAGCAAGAAGTCTTTTGCCGTATGTATACGATTAAGCCTTTTTAGTTGATCGTCAAACCCCGTTTGCAAGCCTATTGAAAAACGATTTATCCCAACGCTTTTATAGGTCTTTATTTTTTCAGCGTCAACCGTGCCCGGATTAAGTTCAATGGTAATCTCGGGATTTTTTGTGAGTTTAAATCGTTTCTTTATTTGACGAATTGCGCCTGCTATATATTCGGCAGGAACAACGGACGGCGTTCCCCCACCGATATATACGGTATCGAATTCCTTGCCTTCATACTGTTTAGCACGGCCTTCAAGTTCTCTATAAAGGCAGGCAAAATAACTTTCCGTTTTGCCGATTTCTTTCGGGAAAGACGCAAAGTCGCAATAGGTGCATTTTTGTTTGCAAAATGGTACGTGAATATATATCCCACTCATAATTAGTTATCGTTGTCCGTTTTAAGAATTGATATAAACGCTTCACTCGGTATTTCAACCGTACCGATAGAACGCATTTTCTTTTTACCTTCTTTTTGTTTTTCAAGAAGTTTTTTCTTTCTAGTTACGTCGCCACCGTAACACTTCGCCAAAACGTCTTTTCTAAACGCTTTTACCGTTTCACGAGCAATTACCTTGCCCCCAACGGCTGCTTGAATAGGTATTTCAAACATTTGGCGAGGAATTACGTTCTTTAATTTTTCGGCTATTTGTCTACCACGCTCGTACGCCTTATCCTTATGCACGATAATACTCAAAGCGTCGCAAACGTCGCCGTTAAGCAACATATCAAGTTTTACAAGGTCGCTCTTTTGATAGCCCGATACTTCGTAGTCGAAAGACGCATAACCTTTTGTTCTTGACTTCAATTGATCAAAGAAGTCGTAAATGATTTCGTTAAGTGGTAAAACGTATTTCATTTGAACACGGGTTTTGTCAAGATATACCATATCTTTATACACGCCACGCTTGTATTGACAAAGTTCCATAATCGGACCTACGTAATCGGGTGGTGTGAATATGCTTGCGTTAATTACCGGTTCTTCCATATAGTCTATTTCCGTAACGGGTGGCAAGTGCGTTGGGTTTTCTACAACCAACTGTTCGCCGTCCGTTTTATACACTTTATACGATACCGACGGCGCAGTAGTAATTATTTCAAGGTCGAATTCTCTTTCTATACGCTCTTGAATAACGTCCATGTGAAGCAACCCTAAAAACCCACATCTAAACCCAAAACCAAGTGCCGCAGAGTTATCTGGTTCAATAGAAAGCGCAGCGTCGTTAAGTTTAAGTTTTAAAAGTGCATCTTTAAGGTCGTTAAACTTACTACCATCTAACGGGAATACGCCTGAGAACACCATAGGTAAGGCTTTCTTATACCCAGACAAAGGCTCTTTCGCAGGGTTTGTAACCGACGTTATGGTATCACCCACAGCCGTATCTTCAATACTTTTAATACTTGCTGCGATATACCCTACTTCGCCTGCAGACAAATCTGCTTTTGGTTGCATTTGTGGTGAGAATACACCCACTTCCGTAACGTCAAACTGTTTATCCGACATAAACGCACGGATCTTATCCCCAACTTTAACCGTTCCGTCAATTATTCTCACGAAACAAATTACGCCCTTAAAATTATCGTAATAACTATCGAAAATAAGCGCTTTAAGGGGTGCGTTTTCATCACCACTAGGCGCAGGAATTTTATGCACGGCTTGTTCAAGCACGTCTTCTACGTTCAAGCCACTCTTAGCCGAAATTCTAGGTGCGTCGGTAGCGTCTATACCAAGTATTTCTTCAAGTTCTTGAGCGGCCTCATCCGGTCTAGCAGATGCCAAATCCATTTTGTTAATAACAGGCATAATTTCAAGGTCGTTATCTATTGCAAGATATGCGTTTGCAAGCGTTTGAGCCTGCACGCCTTGCGTTGCGTCTACTATTAAGATTGCACCTTCACACGCTTTTAAAGAACGGGATACTTCGTAAGTAAAGTCTACGTGTCCGGGTGTATCGATAAGGTTGAAAACGTATTCTTCGCCGTCTTTAGCCTTATAAAACATACGAACGGGCGTGAGTTTTATAGTTATGCCACGCTCACGCTCTAAATCCATAGAGTCTAAAAGTTGTTCTTCCATATCACGTTCGCTTACTTGCCCCGTTTTTTCCATAAGTCTGTCTGCAAGCGTAGATTTACCGTGGTCTATATGCGCTACTATGCAAAAATTTCTGATATTTTTCTTATTGATTGACATAATAATCCTTTTGCTATATAATTAACTTAATTTTAAGTATATAATATTATCGTAATTTTTGCAAGCAATTTTAAAAAGGTGTCTTATGCGAATTGATAAAAACCATTGGCTTTATTCAAAACCTATCGCTCATCGTGGGCTTTGGGGTGGAAAATTCGTTGAAAATTCAATATCGGCTTATCAAAACGCCGTTTTACACGGCTACCCTATAGAAATAGACGTTTACCTAACAAAAGACGGACATCTAGTTAGTTTTCACGACGAAAAACTAGACCGTATGACGGGCGTATCGGGTTTTGTTCACGAAAAAACGCTAAGCCAACTAAAAGCCCTAAAACTCTTTAATACTAACGAAAGCATACCCACTCTTGATGAAGTGCTTACACTCACCGAAAACAAAGTGCCTTTGCTTATAGAAATCAAACCACAACCCGACAAAACCGTAGTAAACAAACTCGTAGATAGACTTAAACGATATAACGGGGAATTTGCAATTCAATCTTTCAACCCCTTTTATATAAACCGTGTTAGAAAACTTGCACCAAATTTTATTCGTGGCGTTTTATCAAACCCGTTGCATAAAGGCAATCAAAACGCTTTGAAAAAGTGGGTTGTAAGAAAAATGCCGTTAAACTTTATCGTTAAGCCCGATTTCTTATCCATATATCACGGGGCTTTGCCATTAAAAAAGCATAAGCGCAAACCTATTCTTGCTTGGACGATTACTAGCAAACAAATAGAAGAAAACGCACGCAAACACGCCGACAATATCATTTTTGAAAATTATATTCCCAACTAAAAAATCCCCACGCTATCGTGGGGATTTTTCTTAGCCTTTATAATAGTTAATCAAACATCCTTTTAGGATAATCTCTTTTTCTGCGTCTGTAAGTGCATCCATCTTAAGAGTAATCGTTCTAGGATTATCGCCGAATACTTTTGCTGTAAAGGTCTTATCACCGTTCGCAATCGCTTGCTTAACACCCTGCACGTAAACGTATTCGCCAACTGCAAAGTCGTTCTTTTCGCTTAGTAACGGCAACATACCCCAGTTTATAAGGTTGCTACGATAACGCTTAGTTGCATACTCTATCGCAATGTTTGCAACGCCACCTAAAACTCTTTGACAAGACGCCGCCTGTTCACGAGCCGAACCGTCACCCGGTTTGATAGAACAAACTACGCTACCGTACGTAGTAGTGCTTTCGTCAAGACCTAATTCTTTAGGGAATTCCCCGTCACGAACGGCTTTGGCACGACCTACGTATGCAGGGTCTTTTCTTGAAAGCGCAAACTCTGCAAGTTTATGTGGGTTAGAACGGTAAGACGAAGTTTCGCCTGATGGAATAAGTTCGTCCGTCGTGGTTACGGGATCTGTAAGCACGGAAACAACTTTAAGTAAAAGATTGTCTTTAAGTTCTTCCATCTTGGGCCAGTCGGCAATATTAGGTCCGTAAACAAGAGATTTTTCTGCGTTAGGATTACCCGTTCCGTTAAACACTCTAGCACGATATATCTTATTGTCGAAACGATACTTTTTAATTTTAGAAGAATACGCCATATCCATTGCAGAAGTGATTGCCCCACCGTTTTTAGCCGTTGCGGCAATACTTCTTGCATCCATAAGCGCAACAGCCGAAAGTTGACCGTTTGCAGGCTTACTACCTTCACGGCTTTCAAAGTTTCTGGTAGTGTGACGGATAGAAAGTCCGTTGTTTTGTGGAACGTCGCCTGCGCCGAAACACGGACCACAGAACGCCGTTTTCACTACTGCACCGTTAACCATAAGTTTGCCGATATAACCGGTGTCAACAAGCCCTTTATATACGGGTTGGCTTGACGGATAAACGTCTAAAGTAAAGTCGTTATTATCGATTGCAGTATCGCCTAAAATATCAGACGCTTCTGCGATATTTTCATACATACCACCTGCGCAACCAGCAATTACGCCTTGTTCTACGTAAACCTTGCCGTCACGAATTTTATCGGTGAGTTTGAATTCGCCCTTTCCTGCAGGAAGAAGTTTTGCACCTGCTTCTTCACACTCTTTTAAGAGTTCGTAAGGACGGGACAAGAATTCTCTAATAGTATAAGCGTTAGACGGGTGGAACGGCAACGCAATCATAGGTTCTACCTTAGAAAGATCTATAACGATACCTTTATCGTAATAAGCACCGTTTTCAGCGTTCATTTCCTTATATGCTTCTGGTCTGCCGTGCATTTCGTAATACGCCTTAGTCTTATCGTCGGTTGCCCATACAGAAGAAAGGCAGGTCGTTTCCGTCGTCATAACGTCAATACCGTTTCTAAAATCCATAGAAAGAGTTTTAATGCCGTTACCAACGAATTCTAAAATTCTATTCTTTACGAAACCACTCTTGAAAGTAGCCTTAACGAGTGCAAGCGCAACGTCGTGTGGGCCTACACCCTTTCTCAACCTACCTTTAAGGTTAACAGCAACGATTTCCGGCATATCAAGATCGTAAGTTCTATTAAGCAACTGTTTAACGAGTTCAGGTCCACCTTCGCCGACTGCCATAGTACCTAAAGCACCGTATCTCGTGTGCGAGTCAGAACCTAAAATCATACCACCTACGAACGCACGCATTTCACGCATATATTGATGGATAACTGCAAGGTGTGGTGGAACGAACGCACCACCGTACTTTTTAGCAGCAGACAAACCGAAAACGTGATCGTCTTCGTTGATAGTGCCCCCAACAGCGCAAAGTGAATTGTGGCAGTTGGTAAGCGTGTAAGGAAGTGGGAATTTATCAAGTCCAGAAGCCTTTGCCGTTTGTATAATCCCTACGTAAGTTATATCGTGAGAAGTTATTTCGTCAAACTTAATATTTAATTTTTCGTCGTTACCGGAAAGATTATGCGCAGATAAAATTTTATACGCCATAGTACCTTTTCTTGCAAGTAAATCTTTTCCGTTTGCTTTAACGAGTTTACCGTCTTTAAAATAAACGCCTTTTTCAATTAGTTTAATCATTTTAATCTCCGTTTATCTAGTTTTTATTTATTGTACCACATCCGTCTTTTTTTAGCAAGCGTATAAAAACTACAAATTAACTTTGAAAATGATATTTTCCCCCTTGATTTTCTTGGATAATTGTTATACAATTAAATTATGAAAAAATTTTATTTCCGTTTCACCCCGTTGGTTTGGGTTTTGTTGGCTTTAGTATTAATATTTTCGGTTGGTGGGCTAGTCTTTAACGTCTTAAACCTTATACACTCGCTCACACATCAAGCATCAAGAATTGTGTTAAACTCTCTTTTAACGGCGTTTAACACCTTTTTAGTAGCGTTTACGATTAGCGTTATAGTTTATAGTAGATACGTTATTAAAGACGGGTGCGTTTTTATTAGATTTGGCTTTATACGATCTAAAATTAAAATAGATGACGTTGTTCAGTTTTCGCATTTTAAGAAAAGCAATAAACTCGTCATGTATTTTAAAAATGCCGAATATACCGTTATCATAATATCGCCCGAAGAATACGAAAGTTTTATTCTTGCCGTGAGAGATATTAATCAACGCATTATTTACGACGTTAAAATAGACGGAGAAGAAACGCCTTAAAAAATTTTTTATCTTTATTTTCATTTATCTATCAATATTGTTGACAACTTCGTTTTATGAGAGTAAACTGTATTTATAAATAAGTGAATAAATCCGGTAGGTAAGGCTACCATAGGGATACGGATTGCTACCGCAAAATAGTGGAGACACTATGAGATGGTGAACAGGTCAGGTCGAAACCAAGGCTTAACCTAACGCAATTACACAGCCCTACGGTGCTAAAGCCAGAATGGTTGCACGATTTTTTGCGTGGTCATTTTTTAGTAGCGTTTAGCCTATCGATTATTCGGTGGGCTTTTTATTTGTCCAAAGGAGGTTACCGTGACTGAAAAATTAGAAATGCTTTATGAAAATCTTTCCACGTGTTTTGATACACGCAAGTTCGCCGACTTGCGCATGACGCTCCTTGATATGGAACCGCAAGATATTGCAACATTCCTTGAAGAAAATTTAGACGAAAAAGAACAAATCGTTTTCTTTAGGCTTTTACCCAAAGAACTCGCTTCGGACGTGTTTATCGAAATTGGTGCTGACACGCAAGAAGAACTAATCAAACATTTTACCGACAAAGAACTTAAAGCCGTAGTTGACGATATGTTTATCGACGATACGGTCGACATCATTGAAGAAATGCCTGCTAACGTAGTTAAGCGTATATTGAAGACGAGCGACCCTGAAAATAGAAAGCAAATTAACGAACTTCTCGCCTACCCTGAAGCCTCTGCAGGCTCTATTATGACTACCGAATACGTTTCTTTTTCGGCATCGACTTCGGTAGAAGAAGCGTTTGACAAAATTCGTAGAATAGGCGTTAATAAAGAAACCATATACACTTGCTACGTTACCGATAGAAAAAAACGCCTTATCGGCGTTGTTACCGTTAAAGATCTTCTTCTTGCGAACAAGAACGAACTTATTCTTAATATTATGGACACCAACGTCATCACGGCAAATACTCTTGACGAAAGAGAAGACGTTGCTCAAACCCTTGCAAAATACGACTTTTTGGCACTACCCGTTATCGATAAAGAAGGGTGCTTAGTCGGTATCGTAACCTTCGACGACGCAGTAGACGTCATCCAAGAAGAAGCCACCGAAGATATCCAAAAAATGGCTGCTATGTTGCCTAACGAAAAGCCTTATCTTAAACAATCGGTTTGGAGTATTTGGAAAGCGAGAATTCCTTGGCTACTTTTACTTATGATCTCAGCCACCTTTACGAGTTTGATTTTAAGCAGTTATGAAAATCAACTTGCAACGGTTTCTACCGTGCTTTACGCTTTCGTGCCTATGCTAATGGGTACTGCTGGTAACGCAGGTGGTCAATCTTCAGTTACCGTAATTCGTGCCCTTGCTCTTGACGAAATTGAATTTAAAGATATTTTTAGAATTTTATGGAAAGAATTAAGAGCGTCGTTTTTCTTAGGGTTAGTCGTTTCCGTAGTGTGCTTTGCAAAAATGATGTTATTAGATAATCTCTATAACCCCATAACTTGGCAAATCGCAGGCGTTGTTTCGGCAGTATTATTTTTAACCATAATGCTTGCAAAACTTATAGGATGTATTCTTCCGTTATTAGCAAAGAAAATAAAACTTGACCCTGCCGTTATGGCAAGTCCGTTTATTACGACCATAGTAGACGCTCTTTCGTTAATCATTTATTGTTCGATTGCAATTTCAATATTAGGTTAATTTATAAAGCCCGTAGCTTACGGGCTTTAACTTTTTATTCCCCTTTTTGCATATTATATATTGTCGCACAAAGGAGGAATTATTTTTTAATATGTGTTGTTGTAATAGATGTAACGAATGTTTTAACAATCGCCGTAACAACGGTGGCGCTGTAATCAATACCCCTAACACCGTTTATTTGCGTGGTCCTCAAGGTCCACAAGGTCCGATCGGTCCTGCTGGCCCTCAAGGTCCTGTCGGTGCTACGGGTGCAACCGGTCCACAAGGTCCTATAGGCGCAACCGGTCCTGTTGGCCCACAAGGTCCTGCCGGTACAAACGATTCTATATTAGCAAGTGCTACGATTGCAACGGTTGATACTAATAGCGTTATCCCCATAGCACTAACGACTAGCACGCCAAATACTTCAATGACCGTTTCAAATAACGCCGTAAACCTTACTGAAACCGGCACTTATTTGATAAGTTATTACGTGGGTAGTGTTGGCACGGGAGCAAGCAACCTTTCCGAAATTTACCAAAACGGAACGGCAGTTCCCAACTCTGAAATTATTATAGGCGACGGAGAAGGTCTTTCTTCGGCTAGTAAAACCATAATCGTAAACGCTTCTGCCGGCGACACGATTGAAATTTACAACTCGTCTGCAGCACCTTTAACGGTTATTAACGCAACAATTACAGTATTAAAACTTTCTTAAAGTGTTAATACTAAAGCCTCGCAAACTATTGCGAGGCTTTTTTTATGGTTTTATTCCCGATTGAGAAGTCGTTTTTAATTTACCTGTCGGCGAAACGTTCACGCTTACCGTACCGTGATAGTCCGTGCGCCAAATCTTTGAATTATGGTCGGTTAATCGCTTTAGGGTGTTGGTTGCAGGGTGTCCGTAAGAATTATCGCCACCTATTGAAATAACGGAATTTATCGGGTTTATTAAACTTAAAAAATCCGTACTAGTGCAATCTTCTGCCCCGTGATGTGCAACTTTTAGAAAATCTATATTAGTAAGGTTAACGCCCACCCCTAAACTACTAAACAAGTTTTCAAACAAACCACTTTTATAATCGGCTATAAGGTTGCTTTCTTGATTTTCACCGGCATCACCCGTAAGCAAAAAACTCACGCCTTTATATTCAAGATAAATAAACGGTGAAACGTCGTTGATTTGTCTGCCCGTAGGTTGATCGTTAAAGTTAAATTCTCTATAACTACTCTTTTCGTTTTCTATGTTATACGGGGACAAAAATGCAATAAAATAATCTTCGCCTTTAACGTTAACGCCTAATTCGGTATGTTCTATCTTTGCGCCAAGTTGCGATATCGAATCATACGCTTGTTTATAAACGGTGTAATTTTCTTTTTCCCAAACGACTGGCACAAACGCCGTTTTAACCGAAACGGTTTTAAGGATTTTAGGCACACCACCCACGTGATCGGCATCAGGATGGGTAAGCACTAAATAATCCAAGCACTTTATAGAATATTTTTTTAGCGTAGCAAGTAGGTTTTCGTTAGAAAAATCCCCACCGTTACCACCGTCAATAAGCATGCTTTTATTATCGGGCAGTAAAAAGAGCGTAGCGTCGCCCTGTCCCACGTCTATAAAGCACACGTTAAGACCTTTGGGTATTGTAAACTTTGAACGGTTAATGCACCCACCCGAAAGAAAAGAGCAAACGATAATATATATCGCTAACACTAACGCAACGGTCTTATTTTTTCTTTGACAATTAAGAACCATTATTTACCTTTTTTGATTTTCTCTATACCTTTTTTAATTTTATCCACGAACTCTAAAGCGTGGTAATACCCTATATCAAACATTTCTTCTGCCCTATTAAATGATATAGGGCGATATTCGTTAAGATTAGGGTGCAAGGTTAGATCTGCATATTCATAACCTTGCGACCAAGGTTTTTCCACCCCTAATTTATAGGTCGGCAAAAATTTAGATAACAACCCAGATTTAGTTTCGTGGTTAGAAATATCTATTGCAACCACGTAATCAGCCCCAAGTTCTCTAACCCTATCGGCAGGAACGGAATTTGCAAACGCCCCGTCTATAAATTTTTCGCCGTCTATTTCCACAGGCTTAAAGAAAGGTGGATAGCAACTTGATGCGCATAACGCTTTGGCAATGCTACCCGAATTAAAAACCCGTTCGCTACCACTTTCCATTTCCGTAGCGACACACACGAAAGGTTTTTTTAATTCTTCTATATTTTTAACGCCAAGTTCACGTTCTATAACGCTAGCAAGTTTAGAAGTTTCCATGCCGACCATGAATTTACTTGCGATTTCGCCCACGTCTAAACGCTTTAACATTTCCACTATATCGGTCGAAGAATATCCTGCCGAATAAAAAGCGCCTATGATACTACCTATACTCGTTCCACCAACCACGTCAAAGGCTATGCCGTGTTCTTCAAACGCTTTAAGTGCGCCAAGTTCGGCAAACCCTTTTGCCCCACCAGAGCCTAACGCCAAGCCTATCTTAACGGGTTTAGGTTTTCGCCTAAACAACCAACTGAAAAAGCCCATTATTCTTTCCCCTTTGGCTTTTGTTTAGCGACCTTAATCACGGTTATCGCCAACATAACGACTGCAAGAGCGAACAATCCCCAAAGTATATATTCTAAACTTTGTATCGTCCATACGGCAATGCAAAGTTCGGCAAGCAAGGATATTATAATGCCTGCCACAAGATTACCTATCATCACGGGCAAAATTACGTCTTTGAATTTAAGGTTTAAAAATACTGCTATTGCAGTCCCCGTCCAAACCCCCGTCAACGGCAACGGAATAGCAACGAAAATAAACACGCCGAGTTGTTTTAACAAGGTTTCACTCATTTTAACTTTGCCACCCTTTTCCGATTGTTTTTCTAGGGTTTTCTCTGCTTTAGTTTGGAAATATTCTTCTACCTTGCAAGCAAGTTTGTTAAACCATTTGATTTTTTTAAGTAAATTCAAAATAGGTTTAAGTAATAAGAAAATAGGGATAAACACTATTGTAGACCCAACGTACGCAAGCCCCAACGCCGTGAAAAAATCATAAAAACTACGGGCGAAAATTATCCCACCCTTTAACTCTATCATAGGCACTAACGACATTACGATAGTTGCTATTAAATTATTTCCGATAAGATTACTTATAAATTCTTGCATTTTACACCAAAACACTTTATTATTTGCTTATTTATTAGTATAATGTAAATATAAAAAAAAATCAATTATTTTACAAAATCAATTAAGGATTACTCTATGACCACGCAAAAAATGTTATCATATTTAAGAAAAGGTATAACCGAATATTCTTTAATTTCCGACGGGGATAAAATTGCCGTTGGCATTTCGGGTGGAAAAGATAGCGTTACCTTGCTAAAACTTCTTGCAGAATATCGCCGTTTTTCCCCTGAACGCTTTGATTTAGTCGCTATCACAGTCGACCTTAATTTTACGAGTGGGAACGCCGATTTTTCGCCGATAGCAACGCTATGCGAGCAACTTAACGTGCCGTATCACGTGGAAAAAACACAGATAGGCGAAATCGTTTTTGACGTTAGAAAAGAAACCAACCCTTGCGCTCTTTGTTCTAAAATGCGCAAAGGCGCACTCAACGACGTTGCAAAAAAGTTGGGTTGCAACAAGGTTGCGTTAGGGCATCACGCAGATGATCTTATAGACACCTTTTTCCTTTCTTTATTCTACGAAGGTAGGCTTTCAACGTTTGCACCCATTAGTTATCTTGACAAAATAGGACTAACAATGATTAGACCTATGATTATGATTAAAGAGCGAGACGTTGTTTCTTATTCTAAAGACTTGCCCGTTGTTAAAAGTTGTTGCCCTGCAAACAAACTTACTAAACGAGAATTCGTTAAAGACGTCTTAAAAGATATTGCAAAGGACGTGCCGAATATTAGAGAAATGGCTTATCTAGCGATCACCAAACCCGAAAGATATAACCTTTTTGATAAATACGTAAAGAAATAAAATAAATACGCTATCTTTTCGATAGCGTATTTTTGTTTATTTTTCCAAGTGTGCAAGCACGCTTACACCCGTTACGTCCTCAAATTCTTCTATATCTTTTACCGTGTTATCAAACATGTAAATCAAAATTACGATAAGCACGGCTAAAACCAATCCGACTGCACAACCGATTGCTACGTAAGTAAGCATATTGCTAGAAACCGATACGTTAACGTCGTTTTGTACTTCAACGAGCGAAACGTCTTTTGCTTCTATCAAACCGTCCGTCATTAAGTAGAAGTTAGTTGCCTCAACGATATTACTGAGTTTTTCTATTGCGATTTGTGATGAAGTATCTTTATAACCGATTATAAGGATCATACTTTTTTCGCCGTAAGAAACCACAACGTTGTTTCTAGAAATTACAGTTCCATCACCGTAACTTTCTTGCGCTTTTTTCTCAACGTCAGGACTAGTTGCTATTGCAGATACGTCCGGCAAATAAATCTTTGCAAGAGATGCGTTGTCAGCATTTTCGTTACTAGAATTTTCTTCGGTAATTTCCATACGCAATATAAACGATTGCATTGCCGTATATACGGGTTTAGAGAACAACTTATTAACCCCAAACCCAAGAATTGCACCAACAATCGCAAACGCAATTATCATCACCATACTGTTGTAAAGAATTTTCCATAAAGGAGTACGTTTTTCATTTCTAAAAGTTTGTGCCATAATATTACTCCTTATTCTCTATTGCCGAAAGCACTGATGCCCCGGTAATTTTTTCAAGTTCGTCTTTTGCTTTAACGGTGTTATCTAACACAGTCTTTAAGTATACGGATACGAGTGCTAAAACAACGCCTATAAGAACGGCAATTACCATACTAGTCATAACGTTCTTATTAGAAGTTGTCCCCATGTTACCAAGCCCGTAAATAGTAACGTGCATGCCACCGAAATAGGTATTAACCCCGTCTTTTTCAAGACCTGCTTCGTCGGCAAACGCACGTGCTAGAAGTCTAATTTTTTCGTAAGCACCCTTATAAGATCCGTCCGAATAATTTATTGAGAACGAAAAACCTTCCGGTTCGTCCTTTTCTTCGTTAAAGCCACCTATACTTATTTTAGAAGACGCATAATAGTAGCCTTTTGCTTTATTCGTTTTAGGATTATACGAATCACTTAAAACACTAATTTGCGTTTCAATAAATTCGTCTACTTCTTTAACCGAACTAGCCTTAAATTGTTCGTAATAATAATTAGCTCTATCAAGCACTACACCTTGACTTGCGAAATCCATAATAGTATGACGCCAAGCAGACATTGTGTTTACGTTAGGTTTAGTGTTGTTTTGCGAACCTGTAGTCTGTTCGTTTTTGATATTAAGCATAACCATTTCTTTAGAAGTGTAGCCAGACTTAACCATAAAAGTCGCAACGCCACCAACTACTAACACGGCAAAAAACACTGCTAACATTAGCGCTATATTTTTTCTGAGAATAAACAATACGTCTCTTATACTACGGGGAGCCGTATCCGTTTTTACCTGTTGTAAGTTTTCATTTTCCATCTCAGGTCTTTACTCCTTGTAAATATTATCTAAAATCAGGTCGATTTCCTTTCTTTTTTTGACTATATCTAAAGCCAACGCAAGTTGATTTCTTGCCCTAACCAAATTGTGTTCGGGATATTTTATCTTAAAATACTTATCCCCTAAAACGTAGTCGCCTAAAAACCTTATCGATAGTTCTACCGTCATTGCAAGAACCCCAAAATTTAAGGTGCTTTTTTCTAAAGAAGTCAATTTATCTTTAACTTCGCCGATAAAACCTTTTGCAAACGCTTTATATTTTGCAATATCAAGTTTTACTTTAGAGTAATCGTCTTCATCTTCAAAACAAGTGCTTGCTATCGAACGAATTGCGTCACCAAAATCAAACGCTATTGCGCCCGGCATAACCGTATCTAAATCTAAAACGGCAAGTGGTTGATTAGTTTTAGAATCAAAACTTACGTTATTACATTTGGTATCGTTATGAGTTACCCTTAACGGCAACCTATCGTTATCTAAATATTCTTGTAAAAGACAAGCGTCTTTTTCCATTGAAAGCAAGGCTTCTACGTCTTCTCGTACTTGAGATGCCCTACCCAACGGATCTTCTTGTATAGCATTTTTAAAATCTGCGAAACGCTTTTTAGTATTGTGAAAATCTGGGATAGTAACGGCAAGCGAATTAGCCCTAAACCCGTCTAAACAATTTTGGAAAAGACCAAACGCTTTTCCGACGCTTTCTATAAGCGCACTTTCGTTAACGCTATCGTAAGTTACTGCGTTGGGAATAAATTGATAGCAACGCCAGTATTCACCTAATTCGTCAACAACAAAAGGCAACTCGTCGTCCCTTGCAGTAAACACTCTAAGAACAAACTTGTTAGTAGCCAAACCTTTTTTTAATATATTTTTTCTAACGTAAGCAGTTACTCTTACGATATTATCCATTACTTTTTCGGGATTAAGAAAAACACGCTTATTGATCTTTTGTATAATATATTCATCTTGACGCCCGTCGCAATCATACTTTACCAAAAAGGTAGAGTTTATGTTTCCGGTTGACAACTCTTCGCATGAAAAGAACCTGCCGTCAATATTAAACGAATTACAAATTTTTTCAACAATCATTTAATTACCCCAAATCTATTACTTATTATTTTATCACAAATATTTCAAAAATCAAATATAAATTTATATATTTTTACGCTTCTTCTTTGATTTTCTTGTTTACAATGCGTATTTTGCGATTACAAATTTCAAAAGCAGCTTTCTTATGTGATATTATAATCAAAGTAGTGTCTTTTAGTTGACTTAACGCACCTAAAACCTTTCTTTCCGTTTCTTCGTCAAGAGCGCTTGTAGCCTCGTCTAAAAGAATTACGGGGGCGTTACACAACACGGCACGAGCAATCGCAATCCTTTGAACTTGCCCTTCAGATAACCCCACGCCGTTTTCGCCAACCACCGTATTTAAGCCGTGTGGCAACTCATCTATAAAATCTTGCGCACAACTAACTTCAAGCGCATATTTTATTTCCTGTTCAGTAGCGTCCGTTTTAATAAAGGTAACGTTATCTTTTAGCGTTCCACTAAACAACATATTGCCTTGTGGCACGTAAGAAAACAATGTTCTCGTAGTCTTATCCAAAAGAATTTTTCCGTTTTCGGTATCAACGAATAATTCGCCTTGTTCAGCAGGATAAACACCTAGCATAAGTTTTAACAACGTGCTTTTACCTATACCCGAAGTACCGTAAATAGCCACGAAGTCCCCTTTATTTATATACAAGTCTGCCCCGTCTAAAACCAAATCTCTATCATACGAAAAACTTACGCCTGAAACGGATATCCCTTTCATACTTTCGTAAAGCGAAGTTCTATCTTTATATTCGCCCGAAGTTTCGTTTTCTATATTTTCAATTTCCATTAAACGTTCGGCAGAAGCGAGCATTGCGTAATATTTAGGGAACACGTTGGAAAGGGACATAAACGGCACTTGCACGTTGTTTACTAGTTGCAAAATCGCCGACAACGAACCGTAAGTCATTTGCACGGGGTTATTAAGCATTATTATAGCCCCGTAAATTAAAGCAAACAAATACCCTGCACTAAATATAAAGTTATAGGTAGCATGCCCTAAAACCGAATAATTTTTGCGTTTCATTTTAATCTTAAAATTCTTTTCTTGCAATCCGTCTGCTTTATCTTGTATTTTTTCGTTTACTGAAAAAACTTTAACGGCAAGTAGATTTTCTATACACTCTTGCATAAACGAACGCACCTTGCCATCAGTTTCTTGCGATCTTTTATGTAAACTTTTAAGTTTACCCCTTAAAACGCCTACTACGAAAAATACTAAAAGCCCTGCAACGGTAAACGCAACTGCAAACACCCAGTCAAGAATTACTAACGCAATAACTGCACAAACCAACCTAGCAACGGCAGAAACTACCGACGGTACGATTGAAGTTATACCTTCGCTAACCACGGCAACGTCGCTTGAAAGACGGGTCATCAAATCCCCACTATGATAGCCGTTAATCTTATCGTGTTTCTTTTCTAATATACCAGAAAATATGCGTGATTTGTATTGCATTTCTAGTTTGCCACGAATATGCTCAGTCAACCCTGCAATTATAAACCTAAACGCAAACTGCAACAAAACTATACCACCTATCCCTATTGAATAAGTTAAAAGTTTTTGTTTATCGCCCGTTTCAGCCCCGTCTAGTATTCCTTTTATTGCAAAGGCAAACAAAATAGAAAGCACGGAAAAAAAGGCGTTCGACAAAATAAGAACAACCATTTTTGCTCGTTCTTTTTTAGAAGTTAACGATATCCATTTTAAAGTTCCTTGCTTTTTCATCTTGCTCTCCTTAAAACCACATTTTAATTTTATCATAAACCGACAACTATTTCAACCGAATTTTTCTAAAAAACCTAAAATATTAACATAATATATTCTTTAACTAAATTTTTTAGTTGAAAATTCTTATTTTTTGCGTTATAATAAAATCATTATGAACACCATTAAAAACTTAAACGTAAAACTTAACAATATTGCCGAAAGATTGCAAGACTTTTTCTACGGACATATTTTCCCCGTGTCGCTTTGCCTTGCCGTTCTTTTCTTTTGGATTGCAGATCTCTCTATAATAGGCTTTGCCTTTATTCTTATTTCTCTATCCGTTATATTTATCCTATATAGAGATTTAACGCCGGCTTTACCTGTGATCTTTATAATACCTATGGCATTTCGTGATATGGATATTTTTTCTACTATCCCACCCTATATTCTTATCGGTATCACAGCGATTGCATTAGTAATTAACCTTATTAGATTTCCCTTTAAGAAAATAAAAATAGACGGCGTGTTTATAGCCCTTGCCGTGCTTAGCGTAGTTTTTCTTTTTGGTGGCATCTTCTCTAACGGGTTAACAAATTATCTTGGTGGTTTAGGCGTGGTTGCAATAGTTGGCCCTGCAATGCTAGCCGTTCATTTCTTGATTAAAAATAGAATAACCCCACCAGAGCAAGTTGACGTTAAAATTAAGTTTTGCGCTTCTTTTTTAACTGCAGTTTGCCTTGCTTGTGCTCAACTTATTTACGCCGTAATTGCTACCTATACTTTCGATTATATGTGCTTTGGCGATATTTACGGCATCATCCTCCCTAAAACAGAACGCAACCCCACTTTCTGTTGGGCTAACCTTTGCCATTTTGCATACCTTATCATGTTTGCTTTGCCGTTCTGTTGTTATATGATAACAAGAGCAAAGAAACTTTGGCCTTGGTTTGTTTTACTTTTCTTCCTTTATTTTTCTATGATTTTAACAACGGGCGATACTCCGTTAGGTCTTTCTATCTTAGCGATTATCCCCCTTGCTTTTGCCGTGTATAAAAATATAGACGCCAAAAAGAAAACGCTGTTTATTAAATTGTTTAATTTGGCGCTCGTTGGCGTTTTGGTGGTAGTCGTAGGTTTATTCTTTACCGGCTTATTAGAAACCATCATAAATAAGTTCTTACACTCGTTCGTAAACGACAACGGTCGTTCTAGACTATATATACAAGCTTGGGGATTATTCATTTCCAACCCGTTATTCGGCACTAGTTTCGGTAATTCTGCTAGCACGATAATGAATTCTAAAACGAGTTACGCAGGTGGTTTTTTCCACTCTACAATAATGCATACGCTTGCTTCGGCAGGTATCGTAGGTTTACTTGCTTTTGCTTTCTTATACGTTCAAAGATTTAGAGCGATCGGCAAAAACTCAACCGTATTCAGTTACTTTGCACTTATCTCCATCTTAATGTTTTCAGTTTACGCAACGGTAGATAACGGCGAATATCATTTCACCGTGCTTTATGCAACCATAATCATAGCGTTCACTTCTTTAATAAATGAAAAAGGCAACGACGAAACCGTGTTGCCTTTAAGCATTAAACCTTTTAACAAGGTTATTTGTCGTTAAATTTTCTAGTGTCTATCTTATAGGTAGGCACTAATTCATGAACGAGTTCTTTCATTCTATCCGTTTCGTTATACGCTTCTACGTATAATTCTTGAATTTTATCGAACAACACGTTCTCGTCTATATCCAAAGGCTTACCGATAGAAATTTTTTCGTTTGCAGTCTTTTGCAAACCTTCTTCTTTCATAAGCCTTTCTTCATATAGTTTTTCACCCGGGCGAAGTCCGGTTATTTTTATGTCTATATCTACGTTAGGCTCTAACCCACTAAGTTTGATCATATTCTCTGCAAGATCGTAAATTCTTACCGGTTCGCCCATATCAAGAACGAATATTTCCCCACCCTTTGCGTAAGCGCCTGCTTGTAATACTAAACTTACGGCTTCTGGAATAGTCATAAAGTATCTAATAATGTCTTTATGCGTAACCGTTACAGGTCCACCATCAGCAATCTGCTTTTTGAATAGCGGGATAACCGAACCGTTTGAGCCTAGCACGTTTCCGAATCTTACGGCAACGTAATCGGTTTGATACTTTTTGTTCATAGTTTGAACTATCATTTCGCAAATACGTTTTGTTGCACCCATTATATTCGTGGGGTTAACGGCTTTATCCGTACTTATCAAAACGAATTTTTCCACACCGTTTCTACCGGCAGCGTCAGCAACCTTAAACGTTCCACTGACGTTGTTTTTTACTGCTTCGTTAGGGCTTGTTTCCATCAAAGGCACGTGTTTATGCGCAGCCGCATGGAAAACTATGTGTGGTCTATATTCTTTGAAAATATTGTTAACCTTTTTGCTATCACGAACGCTCGCTATCAAAACTTTAAGGTTAAGATTTTTATGGTTTCTTTCAAGTTCCATTTGAATATCGTAAGCGTTATTCTCGTAAATATCCACAATGATCAACTGCTTAGGATTATGTCTTGCTATTTGACGACAAAGTTCGCTACCGATAGAGCCGCCACCACCCGTAACGAGCACGATCTTTTCTTCTATGTATCCCATTATTTCGTCAAGATTAACTTGAACTTGTTCACGCCCCAAAAGGTCTTGTATGCTTACGTCTTTAATCTCTGCGATAGAAACTTTACCACTTGCAAGTTGGCTCATACTAGGTAATACCTTTACCAAGCAACGTGTCTTTTTACACTCTTTTACGATATCGCTTAATCTCTTTTTAGGAACGTTTGGCATTGCAACGATTATTTCGTCAATACAGTATTCTTTAGAATACCTAACTATCGTCGTAGTATCGCCGACGATTTTAACCCCTTCTATATGTTGACCTATTTTATTTTCGTCGTCGTCAATAGCACAGACGGGAACACGATGGCTATCCTTAGAATTTTTCATGTCACGGATAAGAATATCCCCTGCACTACCAGCACCAACTACCATAACGAGTTTACCGTTTCTCTTTAATAATTGGTTTCTATTGTAGTTCTTGATGAAATAGACGAATCTTTTCATAAATCTTGAAGAGAACAAGAATATAATATAAAAGAAGCCACTCAAAACTGACCAAGCCGGGATTCTTGGTGAAACAATAAAGTTTACCATTATTAAATACGCCATTAAGCCAAAGCCTGAAATAAAAACTTTTATACACTCTGCAAACCCAACGTGTTTTGCAAGGTTTGAATATAATTTTAATGCAATATTTAAAAATATTGCAAATATAGGAGCAAAAGCAAAATAATACCAAAACGGAAACAATAATCTAAAGAATCCATCCTCAATATATATTAAATAAATTCCAAGTACTACAGCAAAGAACACCGACAGCACATCAAACAAAACAAATAAAAATATTTTTAGATTTTTATTCATAATTTTCTTTCTCCTTAACTCATTTCCCTAAAAACTTTTCTATATTCTCAAAAGTAAGCCCGTTCTGCTCTAATTGCTTAGACACGGAACCATGTTCTATAAATTTATCTTTAACCCCAAAACATATAGTTTTAACACACACGCCCTTTTTTGCGTAATGGTTAGTCACTAAACTTCCTAAACCACCAGTTTGACTGTTTTCTTCAAGCACTATTACGGTAGTATTTTCGATTCCCGTTAAAGTTTTTTCGCAAAGTGGCTTTATGGTGCGAGCGTTTATTACACCAACGCTTGGCTTATCTTTTGCAAGTTTAAGCGCCAAATCTAACATTCTTGGTCCAACGGCAAGAATAGTTGTTTTGTCCCCGTTTTTAAGTCTTTCCCAAAGCCCGTCTTTAATCGGCAAACTTGCCCTATCCGTCTTAGCGTCTTTAGGATATCTTATAGCAACCGGCGAATTTAAGGTTAACGCATAATCGATCATATCTTTCAATTCACTTGGACAACTTGGTGCAAGTAAGGTAAGATTTGGAATATGCGATAAATAAGACAAATCAAACACGCCTTGATGCGTTTTTCCGTCGCTACCGACTAGCCCAGCCCTATCCAGACAAAACACTACCGGTAAATTTTGCAAACATACGTCGTGCATAATTTGATCGTAAGAGCGTTGCAAAAAAGTTGAATACACACACACGAAAGGCTTTAAGCCACCGGCAGCCATACCTGCCGCAAAAGTAACGGCAAATTCTTCTGCAATGCCAACGTCGTAAAAGTTTTCGGGATTTTTTTCTTCAACGACCGAAAGCCCCGTGCCATCTTTCATACCTGCCGTAATAGCAACTACGTTTTTATCTTGCTCTATAATGGAATTAAGTTTTTCACCAAGAGCAAGTGAAAACGCCCCTTCGTTATGGCTAAGTTTAGCACCTACGCCGTGAAACACGTCTGCGTGTTCTTCGGCTTGTTCGTGCCCCTTTCCCTTCGTGGTTGTTAAATGCAAGAAAATAGCCTTTTCTTCAGACGCTTGTTTCACGTTCTCTAAAATCTTCGTTAGTTTTTTAACGTTATTCCCATCAACCACACCAACGTACTTAAATCCGTAGTTTTCAAAAAAATTGTTTCTGCCGATAATACGTTTGAGCGCATCTTTAATTTTAACTAAACCTTTGGTTATAAACGAATCACCGAAAATCTTTTTTATACGGCGTTTACTTTTAAGATAACTTTTATTAGCCGTATGTTTAGAAATAAAACGATAAAACCCGTTGTCGTTTTTAGATATCGACATCCCGTTATCGTTGAGAATAACGATATAGCGTTTTGGCTTATAGTTTTTTGCCGATATAGCCTCTAAATTAAGCCCGTTGGCTAGCGAAGCGTCGCCCACCACGATTACCACGTAATAATCGTCGCCCACCTTATCTCTAGCAGCACAATACCCAAGCCCAGCCGAAATAGAAGTTCCTGCATGCCCAGCCGTAAACGCATCATACTTGCTTTCCGAACTATCCGGAAAGCCGGAAATCCCGTCGTCGCACCTAATAGTATCAAACTTATCTTTACGATCTGAAAGTATTTTATGCGCATAACATTGATGACCAACGTCAAAAATAAGTCTATCTTTTTTAAAATCAAAAGTGCGATGTAAAGCAATGGTAGTTTCAACAACGCCAAAATTAGATGCAAGATGCCCACCGTTTTTCATAACGGTAGTTAAGATCTTTTCCCTAAGATCCCCTGCTAAACTTTCTAAATCCTTTATATTAAGTTGTTTGATGTCTTCAGGAAAATTAATTCCATCAATAACACT
The DNA here is from genome assembly GCA_045654165.1 of Christensenellaceae bacterium. Taxonomy (GTDB): domain Bacteria; phylum Bacillota; class Clostridia; order Christensenellales; family Borkfalkiaceae; genus UBA1259. The sequence goes on along the minus strand of JAZOMV010000070.1, from coordinate 3,166 downwards.
CATACACTTCTCCAAAAAGATTATATATCTTTTTAATTTTATAACAAAACGCTAAAAAAGTCAATAATTAACCGTGATTTAATATTTTTATAAAAAATTTACTGCGTTTTTTACAAAAACTTACTAGTATCGTCAAAACTTTATATTGCTTACGCTTGACACGAATAAAGATCCGGATTAAAATATTCTTAAAAACTGTTCTTGGTGAATTTATGTTAACGAATAAAAAACTTTCCGATTACGCCGATTTGATTATTGAAATCGGGGTAAATCTTCAAAAAGGTCAAGGTTTAGAAATCTCTTGTCCCGTAGAAAACCGTGAAGTTGCCGTTGCGCTTACAGAATCGGCATATCGGCACGGTGCTAAAATAGTAAACGTTAGATGGAACGACGAAGTTATAGATAGAATAAACTACCTAAACGCTGATATAGACGTGCTTAAAGCCATACCTAAATGGCTTGTCGATAGTAAAAACTACCTGGTCCAAAACGGATTTTGCTATATCGCCATATCGTCAGAAGACCCCAACGCAATGAAAGGCGTTCCTGCCGAAAAACTTGCCGAAGTAGCCAAAGCCAAGTCTAAAGCACTCAAAAAGTTTTCCGACTGCGTTATGGCTAACGGGATAAGGTGGTGCGTAGTATCCGTACCCACGCTTAACTGGGCAAAGCAAGTCTTCCCTAACTCTTCCACCCCCGTAGAAGACCTTTCTAACGCCATTGAAAAAACTATGCGCCTAGATAAAGAAAACCCCGTTTGCGCTTGGCAAGAACATATTGCGTGCCTAGAAAGGCGTTCAGAATACCTTAACTATAAAAACTTTAAGCACTTAATTTTCAAAAGTGCAAACGGCACAGACCTTAAAGTAGGGATTGCCAAAAACCACGTTTGGCTTTCGGCTAAAGAAAAAGCGCAAGACGGGGTGCATTTTATAGCAAACCTACCCACAGAAGAAATCTTTACTGCCCCACATAAAGACAACGTTGACGGGGTTGTAAAATCGGCAATGCCGTTAATTTATAACGGGCAAACGATAAACGGATTTTCCCTTACCTTTAAGAAAGGCAAGATAGTCGATTATAGTGCAGAGCAAGGCTACGACGCATTAAAAGAACTTATCAAAACGGACAACGGTACTTGTCGCATAGGCGAAGTTGCTTTAATAGGTAAAAATAGCCCTATCGCTAAAAGTGGAATTTTGTTTTACAATACTTTATTCGACGAAAATGCAAGTTGCCACTTAGCGCTTGGTAAAGCCTACCCCACGACCTTAAAAGACGGTGATAAACTTAGCACGAACGAACTTAAACAACTAGGCGCAAACGATTCGGTTGAACACGTAGACTTTATGATAGGCACTAACGACCTTTCTATAATCGGCGTTGATCATAGTGGAGAAGAAACGACTTTGTTTGTCGACGGGGACTGGGTTATTTAGAAAAATAAAAACACTTTATCTTAACCGATAAAGTGTTTTTTTGTTTTTAATCGTTTTATTAATCCAAAGATTAGAAATACCACCGAAAAAGTTATAATCGTTAAAAAAATAATACAATGCATATTGTTCTCTAAAGCAACTTTCCAGTTTGAAAAATTTGCTTTAAGTATATTTGCTTGATCTATTTCTTTTTGCACGAACGAAGATTTTACTTTTAAGAAAACGGGAACGATATACAATAAATCTATCAACGCTAAAATAACACTAGTTTTTATCAACCTATTCGTCTTTAAAAATCTTATCGCCAACAATAAATTAATGAAAAGATAACACCCGACAACGATAGGCAATGCTATATTAAAATACCAATTTGTTATGGTGTAGCCGTCTATAACGATAAGCAAAATATTAAGGGAAATAAAATCTATTGCGATAGAAACAAAATCATTAACCTTTTTTATCTTATTAAATATTTGGTATTTAGCAATAAAAATAGGTATAAAAATTATAATTAACCCTACCAACACCGATAAAGATGCAATAAAAAACCAATTCCCGTTGGTGTAAATAGCCAAAACGCCTAAAAGCAAACATAGCGCTAGATAATTAGATAACGGTATTAGTAACAAGCGATATGCTTTTATAAACTTAGGTAAGTTAGTAAAAGTAAACGCAAGCGCAAGAGCCGAAAAGACTATAAAAAACCAAGAAAGCGTTTTGTCTATCGCTAGATTGCATATAAAACAAACTAATAAAGCAATTCCGTAAGCGATATAGAAAAACAATTCCCAAACGGAAGATAAAGTTCGCCATTTTTTTGCTTGACTTTTTTCTTGCCTTAACCCTTCGTCCACACTAGCAGTTATCAATTCGTGCTCGGTAACATCTAAAATTTCAGATAGTTTGGGTAATAATGAAATATCAGGATGCGCAACGTTTTGTTCCCACTTGCTTACGGCAGACTCAGAAACGAATAAAAGTTTCGCTAATTCTTTTTGGGTTAAATTTTTTTCTCGTCTTTTGCTTTGTAAAAATTCACCAAACCCTATCGGCATATTTTTCTCCACAATTTTTTCTTTTATTATATCATAAAAATTTATTTTTAAATATCGTTTTTTATAAATTTGACGGTGGAAAAACTTTCAAGTCCCACAAAAAAGTGTTAAGATCTTTATCTTAACACTTTTCGTTATTTTTTTATTTTTCTAATGATTCTGCTTCTTCAGCAAGTTCATCTTCTTCTAAAACACGGCAGAATTCTTCAAACACTTCGTCTAAAAGTGCATCATCTTCTACGGGAAGAAGTTCAGCAGTTTCTTCGTCGTCGCCTGAAAGTTCAAAGATAACCAAGTCGTCTTCTTCAATTCCTTCAATTTCTTCTGCAGGTTCAAAAGCAGAATATGCTTTACCTTTGTATTCAATAGTGCCAACGAAATAGAACTTTAATTTTTTGCCGTCTTCAGTAGTAAGTTCTACGATATCGTCCATCATTTCTTCGTGTTCGTGTCCACAGTCGCAATCGTGTTCGCCACAACCGCAGTCACATACTTTCTTTTCTTTATCGCTCATAATAAGTCTCCTTTTACCTATTTATTTTTTTCATTTAAAAAACTTTGCAATATACTTGCCGCCGCTAAAGCGTCTACTAAGCCTTTACGCTCTTCACGGGATTTGCCTTGTGAAATTAAAATATCTTCCGCCTCGCAAGTGGTACAACGCTCGTCTAT
>JAZOMV010000069.1:0-19752 GCA_045654165.1 Christensenellaceae bacterium | reverse complement strand
CCGAATATTTCGAGGTGCATATTTTTATAAAATCTTCTTTAAGAATTGTCCCGTATAACTTTGTTCCACTTGGCAAATTTGCTCTGGCGAACCTTGTGCAACGACCGTTCCACCACCACTACCACCTTCAGGACCTAAATCTACGATATAGTCGGCTAATTTTATAACGTCTAAATTATGCTCTATTACCACAACCGTATTCCCTGCTTGTTGAAGTCTTAAAAGCACTTCACAAAGTTTTTCCACGTCGTAACTGTGTAGCCCCGTAGTAGGTTCGTCAAGGATATACAAAGTCTTACCCGTAGCCCTTTTACTTAGTTCGGTTGCAAGTTTAACTCTTTGCGCTTCGCCACCCGAAAGGGTTGTTGAACTTTGACCAAGTTTGATATAGCCTAGCCCCACGTCTTGCAAGGTTTTTATCTTGTTGTAAATAGATGATATAGGACGGAAAAATTCTACTGCTTCGTCAACCGTCATATCAAGCACTTCGCTAATATTTTTGCCCTTATATTTAACTTGAAGCGTTTCTCTATTATAGCGTTGACCTTTACATACTTCGCAAGGCACGTACATATCTGGCAAGAAATGCATTTCTATCTTGATAATGCCGTCGCCCTCACAGTTTTCGCATCTTCCACCTGCAACGTTAAAAGAAAATCTACCGGCTTTATACCCACGCTCTTTTGCATCTGGCGTTGATGCGAAAATATCTCTTATGTGCGAGAAAACACCCGTATAGGTTGCAGGATTACTTCTAGGCGTTCTACCTATCGGGGACTGATCTATCGCTATTACCTTATCGAAATGCTCAACCCCGTCTACACCGTCCATATTCCCATCACGAAGTCTTGCACCGTTAAGTCTAGATGCAAGCGCAGGATAGAGAATTTCGTTTACTAGCGAACTTTTACCACTACCAGAAACGCCCGTAACTGCCGTTATAAGCCCCACGGGAAACTTAACTGTTACGTCTTTAAGGTTGTTTTGTTTTGCACCGTACACGGTAAGCCATCTTTCGTCTGGTTGCTTGCGTTCTAACGGCACTTCTATTTTACGCCTACCCGAAAGATAATCACCCGTTATAGAGCGTGGTTCGTTAATTATATCTTGAACGCTACCCGTAGCAACGATTTCCCCACCGTGAACGCCTGCTTTCGGGCCTATATCCACGATAAAATCGGCTTGACGCATAGTGTCTTCGTCGTGTTCTACAACGATAAGCGTGTTCCCTAAATCCCGTAGTTTTTTAAGTGTACTGAGAAGTTTTTCGTTATCTCTTTGGTGTAAACCGATACTAGGTTCGTCAAGAATATATAAAACCCCCGTAAGCCCACTTCCTATCTGGGTTGCAAGCCTTATTCGTTGCGATTCGCCACCCGAAAGGGTTGATGCACTTCTTGATAAAGTAAGATAGCCTAGCCCTACGTTAAGCAAAAAGTCTAGCCTTGCCGTTATTTCCTTTAATATCGGCGAAGCGATTAGAGTTTGCGTAGTCGGTAGTTCTAACCCGAGTATAAACTCTTTTAGTTCAACTATCGGCATATCCGAAAGTTCGGCTATATTTTTATCACCCACCTTAACGGCAAGTGCTTCTTTGCGTAGTCTTTTCCCGTTACAAGCCGTACAAGGATTAACGTTCATATAACGTTCTATTTCGCTTTTCGTATAATCGCTAGTCGTTTCACGGTATCTTCTTTCTAAGTTAGGAATTACCCCTTCCCAAGAAGTTTGATAACTGCCGTTAAAAGTCCTAGTCGAATATTCCATATTGATTTGTTCGCCACCGTTTCCATAAAGCAACATGTTGTAAACGTGTTCGGGTAAATCTTTTACGGGCGTATCCAAACTAAACCCGTAATGTTTAGCAAGCGCACTAAAATACATCATACTCATTTTGCCCGTATCTAAGTTCCAACCGGAAACGGTCATTGCACCTTCTCTTAAAGATTTACTTTTATCTTTTACAACCAACTTTTCGTCTATTTCTTTTTTTACCCCTAGCCCTGCGCACTCTGAACAAGCACCGAAAGGGTTATTGAAAGAAAATAGTCTTGGCTCTATTTCTTCTATGCTTATACCACAATCGGGACAAGAATATTTAGTAGAATACAAAATTTTCTCTCCCCCAACAATGGAAATTTCCACCAAGCCGTCGGCGAGTTTTAACGCCGTTTCAAGGCTATCCGTAAGGCGTTTTTCTATTCCGTCTTTAACCACAAGCCTATCCACAACCACGCTAACGCTATGTTTCTTGTTTTTATCAAGTTTAATTTCTTCTTCAAGATCGTAAACTATCCCGTCAACTTCTACACGGGCAAAACCACTCTTTTTATAACTTTCAAAATTCTTAGAAAACTCACCTTTTTTGCCACGAACGACGGGTGCGTTAACCAAAATTTTAGTACCCTCTGAAAAAGCAGTAACCTTGTCTGCTATTTGGTCTACCGTCTGGCGTGATATCTCTATACCACACTCTGGACAATGTGGCACGCCTACCCTTGCGAATAGCAAACGGAAATAATCGTAAATTTCCGTTACCGTACCCACCGTTGAGCGTGGGTTATGTGAAGTGGTTTTTTGGTCTATGGATATTGCCGGCGAAAGCCCTTCTATCCCGTCCACGTCAGGTTTTTCCATTTGCCCCAAAAACATACGGGCATAACTACTAAGGCTTTCAACGTATCTGCGTTGCCCCTCAGCGTATATAGTTTCAAACGCAAGCGTTGATTTACCACTACCTGAAAGCCCCGTAAACACTACGAGTTTATCACGGGGTATGGTAAGGTCAACGTTTTTCAAGTTGTTCTCTCTTGCGCCTTTTACAATAAGTTTATTCATAATTACTTTCTCATTTTTAGTTTAAGTTTGCTAATAGTATCCCTTATCTCTATACATTTTTCAAAATCAAGATTAGCCGACGCTATCTTCATAAGCGCCTTTAATTTCTCTATTTCTTCTGGGATATCTTGTTTTTTGATATCTTTGGTTCTATCTGCCTTTTTGGTTATTTCAAGCGTGTTATTTATATCTTTAACTATCGTTTTAGGAATTATACCGTGCTCTAAATTATATTCCGACTGAATTTTACGGCGACGCTCGGTTTCTTTTATCGCCCTATCCATACTACCCGTAACGACGTCTGCATACATAATTACCCGACCTTCAGCATTACGAGCGGCACGCCCTATCGTTTGTATAAGCGAAGTTTCACTACGCAAAAAACCTTCTTTATCGGCGTCTAATATAGCGACAAGTTTAACTTCCGGCAAGTCTAGCCCCTCTCTTAAAAGGTTAATACCACAAAGCACGTCAAACTCACCACTACGAAGCGCAGAAACGATTTCTATTCTTTCCATAGTGTCGATATCGCTATGCATATATCTTACTCTAATACCGTTCTCTTTTAAGTATTCGGTAAGGCTTTCAGCCATCTTTTTAGTGAGCGTGGTTATAAGTATTCTACCCCCGTCTTTAACAACCTTATTAATCTCAATAAGCAAATCGTCTATTTGATTTTTGGTGGGTTTAACGGTTATTTCAGGGTCGATCAAACCCGTAGGACGAATAAGTTGTTCTACCACTTGTCCTGCTTGAGCAAGTTCGTATTTTGCAGGTGTTGCAGAAACGCAAACCAACTGCCCGATACGAGCATCAAACTCGTCGAAAGTAAGTGGTCTATTATCAAAGGCAGATTTTAGCCTAAACCCGTAATCTACCAAACTCGTTTTTCTAGACCTATCCCCGTTATACATTGCGCCTATTTGTGGAATAGTCATGTGCGATTCGTCTATAAACACGATAAAATCTTTTGGGAAATAATCTAAAAGGGTAAACGGGGGTTGCCCGATTTCTCTACCGTCAAAATAACGGCTATAATTCTCTATCCCCTTACAAAAGCCTATCTCTCTTATCATTTCTATATCGTAATCGGTGCGTTGTTGTAGCCTTTGCGCTTCTATAAGTTTACCGTCTTCTTGAAAAGCCCTAACTTCGTCGTCACGATCACGCTCAATTACTGCAAGAGCAAGATTAAGTTTTTCTTGGGCGACTGCATAGTGGCTTGCAGGGAAAATAACTGCGTGTTTCAATTCGGAAATCACACGCCCCGTAACGAATTCGGCTTCACAAATTCGATCTATGGTATCCCCGAAAAATTCCACACGAATAATAATTTCCGTGTTTGACGACGGGAATATATCGACGATATCGCCACGAACTCTAAATGACGAACGTGAAAAATCCACGTCACGCCTTTCGTACTGTATTCCGACAAGTTTGCGCATAAGTTCATCACGACTAATTTCGTCGTTAGGACGCAAAGATACGGCAAGACGATAATATTCTTCGGGCGCACCCAACCCGTAAATACAAGAAACTGACGCAACCACGATGGTATCCGTGCGTTCTGCAAGCGAACAAGTTGCAGAGTGGCGTAGTTTGTCTATCTCGTCGTTTATAGCAAGGTCTTTTTCTATATAAGTATCCGTGCTTGGAATATACGCTTCCGGCTGATAATAGTCGTAATACGACACGAAAAATTCCACCCTGTTTTCAGGGAAAAATTCTCTAAATTCGTTACAAAGTTGAGCGGCAAGCGTTTTATTGTGGGCTATAACTAGCGCAGGACGATTGACGTTATTTATAACGTTAGCCATAGTAAAAGTCTTACCACTACCCGTTACGCCGAGAAGAACTTGCGTTCTTAACCCGTCGAAAATCCCTTCGGTAAGTTTTTCAATAGCCTGAGGCTGATCGCCCGTAGGCTTATATTTAGATTTTAGATTGAAATTTCTTTTTTCCATAGCCTTATAATTATTCCTATACTTAATTATTTTAACACATAAATTTTTTATTGTAAATAAAAAAGCCCACCGTCTTTCATAAAAAGATAACGGTGGGTTATTATATTATTTATTCTTATCTTTGTGCAAAACGTTGATTAACACGTAAATTCCAACTAACAGTATAACCGTAGATATAGTAAATATATACATAGTTGATGTTTGCACTTGCTTGCCGAAAAAGTAAATATTGCAATCAATAGTATCTTTTAATCCCTTTATAGCGTCTGCTGAATAGTTTTTAGATAACTCTGCTAAAGCACCCCTTAGCGTGTGATTTCTTAACAAGGAAGTTCCGTAAGTACCCGGCATAAACATTATTGCGTTGCGCAAGCCTTCGCCGAAACTTGATATCGGCATATACGCCCCACATATAAACCCGTAACAAGAACTTACTATTGAACCTACGGCTGAAATTTGACCTTGCGACGACAAGAAAAAGTTTATTATAGATGATAGCGCAGTTCCGAACATTACCAAAATAAACACGTCTGCAAACACTAACACCAAGTCTAAAAAATTCATGTACCAACCCGTTATTGCAACGTATATCGTACACGCCACAGTCGCCGTAACGCATATTATTAGAGTGCTTACAAGGGTAGAAACGTAATAACTTAACGCTAAGGTAGAGCGTTTTACGGGCGAAATCAACATATCTTTTCTTGCACCCGAAACCTTATCTTGAACCATTAGCATATTTGAGCAAAACGCAACCGTTACGCAACTAACGGCAAGTATAGAAGAAAACAGTTGCCCACCTACTATTCCGTTAAGCAGTTTTTCTTCTATAGGTTGCCCCATACCCTTGAAAACGCCGTTAATACTATCTTTGTATACGTTAGACAAAAAAGTTGCGTAAAGAACGAGAAGAATTAACGGTGTTATTAAAGAAGTAAAGAACAAGCCTTTATCTTTAAAAAACATTTTTACGTTTCTTCTAACCGACGATAAAAATATTTTCATTTCGCATTGTCCTCCGTAAGATTTTTACCCGTAACGTTTACAAAAACCGAATCCATCTTTCCTTTAGTCACTTCGTAGTCTTTGAATATTTCTGGGTGCTTTAAAATCAATTCGGTTGCTTGCGCAGTATTTTCAACCGTCAACCTAAACGCACCACCTACTTTTTCATATTGAACACCCAAAGCTTGTATAACATTTTCTTCAACGTTGTAAACTGAAACAAAATCGCCCGTATACTTGTTTTTAAGTTGCAAAGGCGTCCCTTCAGCAACGATCTTACCACTATCTATAATAACCACGAAATCAGCGTCGCCGGCTTCTTCCATATAATGGGTTGTTAAAAATACCGTCATACCCTTTTCTTTACGCAAGGTTTCTATAACAGACCATAAAGTTTGTCTAGTTTTAGGGTCTAACCCCGTTGTAGGTTCATCAAGAACGAGTATTTCCGGCTCATGCAACAATGCACGGGCAATATCTATTTTACGGCGTTGACCACCCGAAAGTTTGCCTACTGCACGGTTTAACAGGTCCTTGAAATCTAGCATTTGCATAAGTTCTTCTAACCTATTTTTAAACGCTTGACCATATATGCCGTATAAAGAGGCTCTATGCTTAAGGTTTTCGTAAACTGAAAGCGACTTATCTAAAACCGAATGTTGAAAAACAACGCCAAGACTGCGTTTTACGATATCGCTATCTTTATCTATATTTTCGCCGTTAACTATTACCGTTCCACTATCTTTAGTTAAAGTTCCACATATAACGGATATAGTTGTAGATTTACCAGCCCCGTTCACGCCTAAAAAGGCAAAGAGTTCGCCTTTTTTCACCTTAAACGAAAGGTCAGTCACGGCTTTTACGTCACCGTAACTTTTGTTTAGGTTTTTAATTTCAATAATATCAGTCATCTTTGCTTACACCCATTATGTCTTCTGCAACCGAATTGAAAACGTCTGCTTTTACTATTGCAATGCCCTTTTTTACGTCGCCAAGCATAACCAAACTATCACCAGGCTTAATATCAAATACGTTTCTTGCTTCTTTTGGAATTACTATCTGCCCTTTTTCTCCAACTTTACATATTCCAAACAAATATTTACCTTTTAGCGTTTCCATATTTTGCTCCTTTAGTAAGAAAAGTAGGAATTTTCATACTTTTCATAAAGTATAACATACCATTTATTTTATGTCAACTAAAAATTCATTGTCAGTTTTTAATTTTTATGATAAAATAAAGAAAAGGCAGGTGTATTATGAAAGTATTATCCACACAGAAAAATAGCAAAAACTGCATAATTTGTGGCATGGAAAATCCGTTGGGATTACAAGCCCCCTTTTTTGTGCTTGACGACGATAGTGTTGCTAGTGTTTTTTGTTTTAAGAACGAACACCAAAGTTATCCCAGCCGTACTCACGGTGGCATGCTATCTGCTCTTTTAGACGAAATTATGGGTAGAGCGTTATGGATAAAAGAACCGACTACTTACGGTGTAACTACTACTATGAGCATAACTTTTCGTCGCCCCGTACCACCTGACACTAAGGTTAAAGCCCGTGGGTATATCACTTACGATTCGGCTAGGGGCTTTACGGCAAAGGGCGAAATTTATTCTATGGACAACAAACTTCTAGTAGAGGGAAACGCTAGGTATTTAAAACTTTCCCCTGCCCTTGCGTTCGGGCAAGACAACCACGCAGACGACGAGATGTGTTACGAAATTCCTATGGATATAGCCGAAATAGGTTTCCCCGAAAAGAAAATGGACTAAAAATATATATGAAAAGAGCAAACACTTTTTTGTGTTTGCTCTTTTTTGTTTGATGTTTTTTGGTATTAATACATACCACCCATGCCACCTGCAGGCATTTGAGGTGCAGCAGGTTCAGGAATATCAGCAACAACCGATTCGGTCGTTAAGAACACACCTGCAACCGACGCAGAGTTTTCAAGAGCAGAACGGGTTACCTTTGTAGGATCGATAATACCACTTTCTACCATATCGGTATATTCGTTAGTAAGAGCGTTAAAGCCGAAGTTTGCTTTGTTTGCTTTTAAGATCTCATTAAGGATTACAGACCCGTCAAGCCCTGCGTTCAACGCAATTTGTTTTAAGGGGGCTTGAACTGCCTTTAATACGATTTGTGCGCCCGTCTTTTCGTCGCCGGTAAGGGTTTCCGTATATTTTTCAAGCGTTTTAATAGTAGAGATAAGAGCGATTCCACCACCGGGAACGATACCTTCTTGAACGGCTGCCTTAGTAGCGTTAAGAGCGTCTTCTATACGAAGTTTCTTTTCTTTCATTTCAATTTCAGTTGCAGCGCCTACGTTAATAACTGCAACGCCACCTGCGAGTTTTGCAAGGCGTTCTTGTAATTTTTCTCTATCGTAATCAGAAGTGGTTTCTGCGATTTGAGCCTTAATTGCTTGTTTTCTTGCTGAAATTGCTTTAGGATCGCCTGCGCCGTTGATAATGGTCGTATTGTCTTTATCAACCTTAACCGTGCCTGCACGACCTAACATGTTCATAGTAACGTCTTTGAATTCGTAACCTAATTCAGAAGAGATAACAGTACCACCCGTTAAGATAGCAATATCTTCAAGCATTGCTTTTCTTCTATCGCCAAAGCCGGGTGCTTTAACTGCAACGCAGTTGAACACGCCTTTAAGTTTGTTAACTACGAGCGCTGCAAGAGCGTCACCTTCAACTTCTTCTGCGATAATCAAAAGTTTCATACCTTGTTGAGCGATAGGTTCAACAACGGGTAAAAGTTCTTGAATAGAAGAAATCTTCTTATCGGTAATTAAGATAACGGGGTTATCGAGAACTGCTTCCATTTTATCGGTATTAGTTACCATATACGCAGATGCGTAACCTCTATCGAACTGCATACCTTCAACAGTAGAAAGTTCGGTTTTCATTGTCTTGCTTTCTTCAATGGTAATAACGCCGTCTTTACCAACCTTTTCCATAGCGTCTGCAATAAGTTCGCCAACCGTTTGGTCGCCGGCAGAGATAGCAGCTACTTGGCAAATACCGTTTTTATCGGTAATAGGTTTAGAAATCTTTTTAAGTTCTTCTACTGCAACTGCAACTGCACCCGAAATACCTTTCTTTAAAATAACGGGGTTTGCGCCAGCCGCAACGTTTTTCAATCCTTCGCCTATCATTGCTTGTGCAAGGATAACTGCCGTAGTAGTACCGTCGCCTGCTACGTCGTTGGTCTTTGTCGATACTTCTTTAACGAGTGATGCACCCATATTTTCAAAAGCATCTTCAAGTTCTATTTCCTTTGCGATAGTAACACCGTCGTTAGTAATGAGTGGTGCACCGAATTTTCTGTCTAATACGACGTTTCTACCCTTAGGGCCGAGCGTGATTTTCACGGTATCTGCAAGAGTATTAACGCCGGCTTGAAGGGCCTTTCTTGCCTCTTCGCCATGCTTTAATTGTTTAGCCATGTTTTGCCTCCTTAATCTTCTACTACTGCGAGTATATCGCTTTGACGGATAATGGTAAGTTCTTTACCGTCCACTTTAAATTCACTACCTGCGTATTTAGAATAGAGAATAGTATCCCCAACTTTAACTTGCATAACGATTTCTTTCCCGTCGATCATGCCACCAGGACCTACTGCTACTATTTTTGCCATTTGTTGTTTTTCTTGTGATGCAGAAGGTAAAATAAACCCACTTGCAGTCTTTTCTTCCGTACCGATACTTTGAACAACTACTTTGTCAAATAAAGGTCTTACTTTCATTTTTCTTGCCTCCTAAGTTTTAGCACTCTCTAACTTTAAGTGCTAAATTCTATTATATACGAATAATTTTTTTTGTCAATAGTTTACGACGAAATCGCACAACTTTTTTTTATTTTTTTATTATATTGTTAAACTAAAAGGGTTTTTCGACAAAATAAGGTATTATTACTATGCCAAGACATTTAAAATCAAAAAAGGGCTTTGCTTAGCCCTTTTTATTTTTTGTTATTTATCAGCAATTACGCTGTTAACGATAATGTCTTTAATTTGAGAGATACTGTCTACTTGGTTGAAACGGGTTTTATATTCAATACCCTTTGCTTCAACGAGAGCATCAATAAGTTTAGATGCATTTTTCATACCTCTATCACTTCTAACCTTTACGGTGAACGGAACTTCTTCATAAGCCTTTACGTCAGACATATCTTTTTGGAAGTAAATATTTTCTTCAAACTTAGTTACGTCAAGAGCAAGGTGAAGTTTCATCGTCTTACCACGAATAGTAAGTTTTGCAACGAGTTCTCTACCAAGACGATAAGAAACACCTTTCGTAGATACACGTGCGTTAATCTTTCTCATTGACTTAAACTTATTGTTTATTTCGTCGTAGTAACCGTGTACCTTAGGATCTAACATAAGTAATTTTTCAGCAAACGGAATTCTTCTTACTTTTTCAACGTCTTCGTCGTCTGCATCTTCAACAACGGGTTCTTCTACTACTGCAGGCGCTTCTACTACTTCTTCTACGGGAGCAGGTTCTTCAGCAACGGCAGTTTCATCAATAACAACCTTTTCAGCAACGGGTTCTTCTACTACTTCTACAGGGGTAGGTTCTTCGCAAACGCAAGTGCAAGTGCATTGTTGTTCACCCTTTATAGATGCTTTGCCGATAATGTAACCGACTAAACCTAATAAAAGCGCACCGTCTAAACACAATAAAACTATCAATAACGTACTCATAATACTCTCCTTAGGGTATTTATATAATCATATTTTGATTATAACATTAACTTTTTGACTTGTCAATATAAAATTTAAAATTCGCCGTGTTATTTTTAAAATTTACGTCAGTTTTTCTTTTTAGGTTCACACGTAACGTTTATTCCTAACTTTTTAAGCGTTCTTTCGTCCACGCTTGATAAGATTACCGACGAGTGGAACTGTGCGTCTTTTAACCCTGAAAGTTGATCTAACGCCTTTTTAGCAACGGGATCGGTTGCTGCGCTTACGGCAAGGGACAATAAAACTTCATCAGTATGCAATCTAGGGTTGACACTACCCATGTGTTTAACTTTAAGCATTTGTATAGGCTCTATAACCGACGAAGATATGAGATGCACTTGGTCGTCTATATTCCCTAACACCTTTAATGCGTTGAGAAGTGCCGCCGCACTTGCGCCTAACAAATCGCCCGTTCTACCGGTAACTAATCTACCGTCCGGTAATTGCAATGCGCAACACGGTGAGTTCGTTTGTTCTTCTTTTTCAAGAGCAGGACGGATAACTGCACGGTCGTCTATAGTAATATTCATACGACGCATTAAAATTTCTATCTTAGAAAGCGCTTCTTTACCAACTAGCCCTTTCCTCACGTCTAAACGCATTGCGTAATATCTACGAATAATTTCTTGCTTTGCTGCGTTTTTAACTATTTCGTCGTCTATTATGCAAAAGCCTGCCATATTAACGCCCATATCCGTAGGCGAATTATACGGCGATTGACCAAGCACTCTTTTTAGCATAGCCGATAGCACGGGGAATATTTCCACGTCACGATTATAGTTAACTGCCATTTTGCCATACGCTTCCATATGGAACGGATCTAACACGTTCATATCGTTAAGGTCGGCAGTTGCAGCCTCATAAGCAGCGTTTACGGGGTGGTTTAACGGCAAGTTCCACACGGGGAAAGTTTCGTACTTTGCGTATCCAGCCTTAATGCCACGCTTATTTTCGTGATAAAGTTGAGAAAGGCAAGTAGCCATTTTACCACTACCGGGACCGGGCGCAGTTACGACTACCAACGGTCTTGTGGTAACTACGTATTCGTTCTTCCCAAGCCCGTCTTCACTAACGATCTTTTCTACTTCTGACGGATAGCCTGCAATGGGATAATGCTTATATACTTTTATCCCCCTAGCCTCAAGGCGTTTTTGAAAGGCGAGCGCAGCCGTTTGTTCTGCAAATCTAGTAAGAACCACACTACCAACGTAAAAACCTTTAGACTCAAATATATCTATAAGTCTTAACACGTCAAGATCGTAAGTTATGCCTAAATCACTTCTACATTTATTTTTTTCAATATCGTGAGCGTTGATAACAATTAAAATTTCAGCCTTGTCTTTTAATTGCGATAACATTTTTATCTTACTATCAGGTTCAAAGCCTGGCAAAACTCTAGAAGCGTGATAATCGTCGAAAAGTTTTCCACCAAACTCAAGATAGAGTTTATCACCAAACTTTTCTATACGCTTAAGAATTTCTGCCGATTGCATCTCAAGATATTTTTCGTTGTCAAAGCCTGCTTTTGTCATAAACGTAAATCGGGTCGCTATTTAACGAGTCCTGCCTCCGTAAGTTTGTCTATAAATTTTTTAACGTCTGCTTCTGCTATTGTCTTATCCACGTCGTATTCGCCGAGAAGCGCATCTACTAAACCTTGTTCGTCTTTGCCGTCTGCAAGATTTTTCCAAAGAAACGCACCCGTTTCGTTAAGGTTTATTACGCCGTTGAATTCTTTAACCATATCGCCTATAGCAACAACGATATAATTGCCTGCTACTTCTCTTAAAATTAATCCTTCTTTAATCTTCATAATTTATCTCCTGACATAGTCGTATACGAAAGTTCTGCCGCATCTTTAGAAATATTGCAACCAAGCGCATACAAATCTACGTTTTCTAACATTTTTTCAATTAAATTCAAAAACTTTTCCATTGACGACGCATCTTTGGGTCTTAACGTTTGGTTAAGTATCACCATAAGCATCTCTGCACTAGTTGCTTTTCTTATAGAGTTTTCTGGGGCTTGCGATATTCTGCAAATTGCCTTTATTTCTGCTCTAATATTATTACCTAACCCGTGCTTACCCATCCACGGCGTACCGTAAACGTAAAACTTTCCGTCCACGAAACGCACGATAGGTTTGTCGTCGTTGACCATTACGGCTCTTTCGCCGAGTAATTCACGCCATAATCTTGTATGCGTACTTTTTCCCGTGCCACTTGGCGCAGTAAACAAATACGCTTTGCCGTCCACCATAATTGCACTACTGTGGAAGATTACACCGTCAAGATTAGCCGTTACGTATTCGCATATCTTTCTAAAAAAAGCAAGACTCTCTAAATAAAAATCCTTAAAATCCGGTGCGAGCACCTTTTCTTTATCAATATCGGCTTGCGTCATTTTCACCGTCATAACACACTCTTCGTCCCCTTGATAAATATAATCTTTACAAAGAGTCGGCGTGTATCCGTATAAAAATTCCCCGTCTAAAACCACGTCTGCAATTTTATATCTAGTCATATCTTTCCCCTTAATTTAACAATCACTATATTATTTTAACAAAGCAGTTTGATTTTGTCAATATTAAAGATTGATTTTTAACATAATTTTATGTTACAATAAATTCAACTATAAAGAGTTTTTAGGGTTTTTTATGCGTAAAGTCTTTGTTCGTTTACCTTTAATCTTAATACTTTGTTTTTGTTTTGTCGCTTGCTCGTGCAATATTCAAAAAACGAGTGGGCTTTCTCTATCTGCATTTAACACCACCGTTTACGTTCAAACTTCAAAAAAAACTCTTAACGGCCAAACTAAAAATCAATTAAAAACTTTATTTAGCGAGTTGGACGACGACTTTTCCATTTCAAAAGAAAACTCTTTCACAAACAGATTTAACGCTTTACCCGTCGGGCAAAGTATTAACCTTACGCAAACGGAACTAAAAGTTCTATTGGCTTGTAAAGATTATTACGAATTTTCAAACGGTAAATTCAACCCTGCTATAAGGGAACTTATAGAACTTTGGCAATTCGACCAAAGATTTCCCATCTTTACGCCACCGTCGCAAGAAAGTATTGACCAAGCGTTAACTAAGATAGATTTTACTAAAATTGTCGTTGATCAAACCCAAAAAACCGTTACCAAAACGGCAGAAGTAAAATTAGATTTTGGTGGTATGCTCAAAGGCTACGCTGCAGAACAAGCACTTGCAATATTAAAAAATAACGGATACACTAAAGGCTACGTAAACGTGGGCAGTTCTAGCCTTGCTATACTTAAAACGAACGAATTAGGCGTGCGCCACCCAAGAGCAACGGACGATACACCGTTAATAATTACGATAGATACTAAAAACCTTGCCGACGTTTTCGTTTCTTCAAGTGGGGATTATGAAAAATATCACGTATACAACGGTAAAAAATATTCTCATATTTTAGACCCTATTACGGGTAGCCCTGCCGACACAGGAATAGTCGGTGCAACCGTAATCGTTAAAGACGGTGGATTTAGCGACGCTATAACTACTGCGCTATGCACCCTTTCACATAATCCCAACGACTTAAATAGTTCTAACCTTGTTCAAATGATGAACAAAATTACCGAACGTTTCACAAATGCGCATATATACGTTTTCTACGTCAAAGACGGGGTTAAAAACGTTATAACAAATAAAAAGCAGGGCGAAAATTTCACCCTGCACGACACCGATTTTACCGTTGTAAATATTTAATTTTCTTTACCACAATTCATTAGAACACCGAAAAGTTGCTTTTCGGTGTTTTCATTTACTTCCACAATGTCTTCCACAACTTTACCAGAAGACAACACCACTATTCTATCAGCCATACTTACAGCCTCTTTAATATCGTGTGTTACCATAACTACCGTGCGACCACTTTCGGCAAATTCCTTTTTCAAAAGTTCTATAATTTGCATTTTCATTTTCAGGTCAAGCGAAGAAAACGGTTCGTCCATAAGTAAGTTTTCCGTATCAAACAACACGCCACGAGCAAGCGCAACACGTTGAGCCTGACCACCCGACAAATGCGACGGATACGCACCAAGTTTATCGGATATTTTTAACTTTTCGCAAAATTCAATTATCTTTTTTTGATCTTTACATACAAGTTTTAGGTTATCTAACGCCGTCAAATTAGGGAACAAATTAGGGGTTTGAAAAACGTATGAACATTCGTTGCTTACAACCGTTCCCGTGTAATCGGTAAGCCCTGCAATAATATTTAAGAGGGTGGTTTTTCCTGAGCCCGATTCGCCTAGAATACAGGTGGTTTTTCCCTTTTCAAACTGCAAGGACAAGCCGTCGAACACAGTTAACTTAGAATAACTTTTCCCAACCGAACAAAGTTTAATCATTTACGCCCTCCTTTTTAGTCCACTTAAAAGCGTTTAGGGTTATAAGATTAACTAAAAGTTCTATCAAAAGCCCTAAAAGAACGGCAACGAGCGTTAAAGCGGTTAGTTCGGCAACGTTCATTAACCCGTTTGCATTTTGCATCATACCACCTAGAGAAGTAAAAGTATTAGCCATTACTTCTGCCGAAATAACAAGTTTTATTCCAAACGACAAATTCGCCCCGAAATGAGATAAAATCGGTGGGAATATTATAGGCAAATACACTTTGAAAAGTTTTTGTTTTTTATTGAGTTTAAATATCTTCATAGCCGAAATTAGGCCTTGATCCACCCCGTCGAACGCAACGTTAAACTGCGCATATATCATAGGGAACAACACCAAGCACGCAACTATTATCGGCGCAATCGTTACGTTGGTATATATTAGTATTAGCACTAATATAGCCATGGTTGGCAAAGTTCTTACAATGGCAAAAACAGGAACGAAAAAACTTCTTAACGGCTTAAATATCCTACCTAACGCAGAGCATACCCCTGCTAAGAACAAAGAGATTAGAAAGGCGTAAACTGTTTTAAGTAAGGTGTTTAACAAAGCACGCCAAAAAAACGCTCTACTAAACACTTGTTTTAGAGATTCAAGCGTTTGAGCAAAACTTGGAACAACGTATTCGTTTGAAACCGTTTTTTCGGCGATTAGCCAAACCAACCACATAGCAACGAGTGCAAGCACCCCACTAACGATTGATACGGCGTTCTTTTTAAGATACCTTTTCATATACATTATATATTATTATTTACTTACGAAGAAAAAATCTTCAACGGGCGTTCCAAATGCGTTAGAAGTGATTGCGTTTATCTTCGCCATATAATCCAACACGGCTTGCTTTTGAGTTATTGCACTTTCAAAATTAATTGCACAGTTGGTAATTACCGTAGCATTAAGATTTTCAGCAGTAAAAGTAGCCGAAGTTTCTTTATCAACAAAACCTTTTTTAACTGCGTTTACTATATCGGAAGTCGTGGTGTCTTGAGCAGTAAGCCAAGCTTGGTTTGCGCTAAACGAAGATATAAGTTGAGCAACTAATTCAGGTCTTTTATTTATAACGGATTTTTTAGCAACTAAAACGGCTTGTGGATAGCCTTGACCGTTTCCGTAAAGGTCTTGCAAAGAACTTGCTACCGAAAGTTTACCACCCGTAGCGTTTTGCTTGGTAGTTACGGCAGGTTCAGCAAGAACGAAATAGTCGTAATTAGCGCTCGGCGTTGCCTCTACACCACTTGTTAATGGGAAAAGATTTACTTTATTAGCATCTATTAATCCGTCGCCTTGATTTTGAACGAAAGGTATACTAGCGTCGTTCAATATAGCCTTAAAAGTAAGACCGGGAACGTTTGATATATTTATAACCCCAACCTTTTTACCAATAAGGTCGGATAAATTAGTTTTAGTTATATCTTGTCCGTTTTGCTTTTTCATTAAGAAAAGATTGCCATGTGTTACCACGCCTAACATTTGGTAATTTTTAGCATTTCCAAGCATTTTCACACTCGCATTAACCGGAAGAATACAAAAATCTGCTTTTGAATTTTTGCCCGTTACGTAAGTTTGTATAAGATTTGCTTGAACGACGTTTACGTCTACTGAAGACAAGGCGTTATCGTCGTGCAAAAGCCTAGCAACAGAAAGTGCCGGCGCACCGTCAGGCACGTAAAGTTGAATATTACCATCGTCTTTAGTTTTGCACCCAAAACTAGTCAATGCCGTTATTAACAATACTAAGGATAAAATCAAAGTCAAAAATTTTTTCATAGCAACTCCTTTTTCAACCAAAAAACAACGCCCTTTGCGAATTTTAAGCAAAGGGCGAAACGTGGTTAAACAAGGTATAGTATACCCTGTATAATTACTGATTAAGCCCTTTACTGTCAGGCGAACCTTTCAGTTTAGGTATTTTCGTTAGTTATATTTTAATATACTGAACGACTATTTGTCAAGCAAAAAACTCTTTCACTTATCAAATCTAAGCGTCTTGTACTTTTTCTTGGTAGCAAGCCCACCACGAATATGCCGTTCTGCAAGGTTGGTTTTAAGCACCTTGGCAACTTCTTTATACAATTCCTTATCCACTTTTTTCAAGCGTTCGCTAACGTCTTTATGCACCGTAGATTTAGAAACCTGAAAAATTTTCGCCGTTGCCCTTACCGTTGATTTGGTTTGAGCAATATAATTAGCCTCTTCTAAAATTCTATCTATAATATCTTCTCGCAAAAGTTTAACCCCCTATATACGAATAATTAAACTTATGCGATTTTTCGGCAAAATATGTCAAAAGCCGTCACGATTAAGTGACGGCTTTTTAATTAACCTTTCATTTTTTCTTCAAAAGACTGACGAATCTTTTCAAATTTATCGTTTGATTCTTGTTCGGAATTACCCCTAATCGAATAATAAGCACGAAGTTTAGGCTCTGTTCCACTAGGACGCATACAAACGTAACTTCCGTCTGCAAGTTCGTAATAAATAGTGTTGGTCTTAGCACAGTCGATAGTTTCTATCGTCCCGTCTTTAAGTTTTCTTTCAGCAGTCTTATAATCACGAACGGCAACAACTTCTATACCTGCTATTTCGCTAACGGTAGAATTTCTCATTCTTTCAACGGCTTCGTTCATTTCTTTCATAGCGTAAAGACCTTTATATTTTACACTAATATTACAGTCGTAGAAATAACCGAACTGTTGATAAAGTTGTTGCAATCTTTCGTAAATACCTATGCCGTGATAATTATAATAGCAAACCATTTCTGCAAACAACATACTTGCAACTACGGCGTCTTTATCTCTACTATGCGTACCACGAAGCGAACCACAACTATCTTCATAACCGAAAATGTATTCTCTTAAACCCGTATCGTCAAGAGTTTTGATCTTTTCACCGATATACTTAAATCCAACGGGAACTTCTAACATTTCAACACCGTAGTATTCAGCAACGAATCTACCAAGACTTGTAGTAGCAAAACTTTGAACGACAAACCCTTTCTCATTAAGTTTTCCACTTTCTTTAAGACGTCTTAAAATATAGTCTAACAAAAGAACGCCCGACTGGTTACCCGAAAGGTTTATAAAATCCCCTTCGTAATTTCTAATAGCAACGCCTAATCTATCACAATCAGGGTCGGTGCCAAGAACTACGTCTGCTTTCTTAAAGTCAGCCATCTTAATACCGAGCGATAAGGTTTCTAAATATTCGGGGTTAGGTATTTCTACCGTAGAGAACATCGGGTCTTTATTGAGTTGTTCGGGAACTAATATAGGCTTAATTCCCATCTTTTTAAGTATGGTGGTTACCGGAATATACCCACTACCGTGAACGGGGGTATAAACTAATTTAACTTTTTTAGCAACTGCCTTTAGTTCCTTTGGCGAAAGCAAAAGTTTTTTAATGGTTTTATAATATTTGTTGCATATCTTTTTGCCTAATACTTTTACGTTTTTAGCAGCCTTTTCATCAAAAAGTATTTTAGAAGAAAAATAATTGTCTGGTTCTGAATCTATTTCGTTTATATATTTAACTACTTCAGCCGTGTTTTCAGGCGACATTTGAGCCCCGTCTTCACCATACATCTTATAGCCGTTATCTTCTTTAGGGTTATGGCTTGCCGTAATCATAATACCTGCAATGGTATTCAACTGTCTTACTGCAAACGAAAGCATAGGAACGGGATGAACGTCGTTATAAATATATGTTTTAATACCGTTAGACGCCAAAACGATAGCCGCCGAACGAGCAAATTCATAAGAATATTTTCTAGTATCGTAAGAGATTGCAACACCTCTTTCCATAAATTTTTTGCCAAGTGATTTAATATATTCAGAAAGACCTTGAGTAACACGACGAACGGTATAAACGTTAATCATATTAGTACCCATACCGATAGTACCACGCATACCAGCCGTGCCAAATTCCAAGAACTTACCAAAACGGAACTCTATTTCCTTTTCGTTTTCCTCTAAAGCAAGCAATTCTTTTCTTTGTTCTTCAGTTAAACTTTCTTGAGCCAACCAATTATTGTAAACGTCAATATACATAAAGTATCTCCACTAATCAAATATATTTTATTCAAATATCTTAAACATTATATCCAAAACACCAAAATAAGTCAAAGAAAATAATGTTGCTTTATAAAAGTGTAAACTTATTTACCAAAAATTTTTTTTATTACTAAAATTTTTATTTTTTAACCACAAAAAACAGTTGACAAGACCTAAACATTTTGATATAATTCATAGGCATTGTTGCAAAAAGGTGATGCGGGTGTAGTTCAATGGTAGAATTCCAGCCTTCCAAGCTGGCTGCGTGGGTCCGATTCCCATCACCCGCTCCAACACTGTTTAGCAAAGGGTATGCACCTGTAGCTCAGTTGGATAGAGCATCGGCCTTCTAAGCCGAGGGTCAGGGGTTCGAATCCCCTCAGGCGCACCAAATGGCGGGTGTAGCTCAGTTGGTTAGAGCGCAAGATTGTGGTCCTTGAGGTCGTGGGTTCGATTCCCATCACCCGCCCCATAAAATATCTAAAGAGCACTTAGGGGTGTCGCCAAGCGGTAAGGCACTGGATTTTGATTCCAGCATTCGTAGGTTCAAATCCTGCCACCCCTGCCAAACGTACCTTTAGCTCAGTTGGTAGAGCAACTGACTCTTAATCAGTGGGTCCAGGGTTCGAGTCCCTGAAGGTGCACCAATAAATGATTCATTAGCTCAGCCGGTAGAGCACGTGACTTTTAATCACGGTGTCCGGGGTTCGAT
>JAZOMV010000068.1:0-8119 GCA_045654165.1 Christensenellaceae bacterium | reverse complement strand
TTTTTTTTATTCTTTTTATTCTAAACCTTTTGCTTTTCTCTTTAGTCTTGTTTCGGTATCTAACGTCTTCTTTCTTAAACGAACGTTTTTTGGCGTTATTTCTAACATTTCGTCGTCGTTGATAAATTCCATTGCTTCTTCAAGACTCATAATCTTTGGCGTTTCTAATCTTAATGCGTCGTCACTACCGGATGCACGGGTATTTGTTAAATGTTTTTTCTTACACACGTTAACGCTTATATCTTCATTTTTAGGGGATACGCCAACGATCATACCTTCGTAAACAGGTGTGCCTGCACCGATAAAGAGTTGACCTCTACCCTGTGCGTTAAACAAGCCGTAAGTAACTGCTTCGCCCGTTTCAAACGCTACTAGAGAACCTGTTGCACGGCGTTCTATTTCGCCCTTAAATTCTTCGTACCCGTAGAAAATCGTGTTGAACACACCTTCGCCACGAGTATCGGTTAAGAATTGGCTCTTATATCCAAACAAGCCCCTTGCAGGAACTTTGAATTCTAATCTTATTCTGCTACCGATATTTTCCATTTGTAAAAGTTCGCCTTTTCTAGTACCCATACTTGAGAAAACCGAACCCGTTTTGTCTTCTGGAACGTCTACGACAAGTCTTTCCATAGGTTCTAAAACAACGCCGTCTTCTTCTTTATACATAACCTTAGGCGCACCTACTTGGAACTCGTACCCTGCACGACGCATAGTTTCAATAAGTATTGACAAATGCATTTCGCCACGGCCACATACTCTATACGAATCGGCAGAATCAGTTTCTTCTACTCTAAGCGAAACGTCCTTTAACATTTCCTTAAATAATCTATCACGCAAATGGCGAGTGGTAACGAATTTACCTTCTTTACCTGCAAACGGACTATCGTTAACAGAGAAAAGCATTTCTACGGTAGGCTCTGAAATCTTTACGAAAGGCACGGGTTCTCTTAATTGTGGTGAACAAATGGTATCGCCGATAGAAATATTTTCTAAACCACTTACGCAAATGATATCACCTGCCTCTGCACTTTCTACGGATACTCTATTAAGACCCTCTATTTGATATATACTAACGAGTTTACCTTTGATTTCTTTACCCGTCATATTATAGTTGCAAGTTTCCACTTCTTGGTTAATCGCAACCCTGCCCCTTTCTACTCTACCTATACCTATTCTACCAACGTATTCGTTATAGTCGATTGAAGAAACAAGCATTTGGAAAGGACCGTCTTTGTCCACTTCTTGTGGTTCAAAATGGTTAATTATAGCGTCAAACAAGGGGGTAAGGTCTTTACCTTGTACCTTGCAGTCGGTACTTGCCGTTCCTGCTCTTCCCGAACAGAAAATTATCGGGCTTTCTATTTGTTCGTCGTTAGCGTTTAGATCGAACAACAATTCTAAAATCTCGTCTTGAACTTCTGAAAGTCTTGCATCAGGACGGTCGATCTTGTTTACCACTATAATAAGTTTATGGTTGAGTTCAAGTGCTTTTTGCATAACGAAACGAGTTTGTGGCATAGGCCCTTCACACGCATCTACAAGCACTAGAACCCCGTTTACCATTTTAAGAACACGCTCTACTTCACCACCGAAGTCTGCGTGCCCAGGTGTATCTATTATGTTAATTTTTACACCGTTATAAAACGCCGAAGTGTTTTTTGCTAGTATGGTTATACCACGTTCTCTTTCAAGATCGCCAGAGTCCATAACTCTATCCATAACTTCTTGATTGTCACGGAATATACCACCTT
Source organism: Christensenellaceae bacterium (assembly GCA_045654165.1). Lineage (GTDB taxonomy): Bacteria > Bacillota > Clostridia > Christensenellales > Borkfalkiaceae > UBA1259. The sequence goes on along the minus strand of JAZOMV010000068.1, from coordinate 6,365 downwards.
GCTTTAACATTTCGTTTACTAGCGTGGTTTTGCCGTGGTCAACGTGCGCTATGATCGCTACGTTTCTAATGTCTGTCCTTTTCAATATTCTGTCCTTCCCTTTATTAGATTTACCGTTTTCCTTGCCTTATTATAATTGAGAAAGCAACGCTATAAGCGTTTTGCCATCCTTTATCTCTCCATCTTTAATCATTTGTTTGAGTTTGCTTTTTTCCACCCAAACGCTTTCTAAAAATTCATCTTCATCTAAGTTTTTTTCCGTTTGCGTCAAACCCGTTGCACGATAAATATATATCTTTTCGTTAGTATATCCCGGCGTGGGGTATACCGTAAATAACAATTCTACTTTTTCGGCTTTGATGCCACCTTCTTCTTCAAGTTCTCTAATCGCAGTAGTTGCAGGATCTTCCCCCTTATTGAGTTTGCCTGCTGGAATTTCCAACAATTCTTCTTTATAAGGGTAACGAAACTGACGCACTAATAAAACCTTGTCGTCTTTTTCACAATAAACGCAACTGCCACCACTATGTTCAACTACTTCTCTAATTGCGTTTTTACCATCGGGCAAACACACGTCGTCTTTGCGAAGATTTATTATCTTGCCGTGAAAAATATAGTTTTTGTTGAGAGTTTTTTCTTTAAAGTCCATTTACGACGTCCTTTATCAACTTAGAAATTTTCTTTATTCTACCGATAAATTTGCCTTTATACGCTTTAGTCACGTACTTGTAAGCAATAAAAGCGTACGTTATTGCATCTTTATCTTCGCTTTCTACTACGTTTGCAAGCATATCTATTACAAGCAATATTTCTTCTTTCTTTTCGTTTGCCAACTTAGAATTTTTTATTTTTTGCTTATCTTTAAGCAATAATTCCCTAATTGCTTTTACGCTTTCGCCGTAAGCCTTTAAAGAAAGTTCTTTTTGCTTTCTTTGGTTATCTTCGTCAATTTCTTTTTGCTTTGCTTTGCGTGTTTCTTCTTCTACAAGTGCTTCGATAGGGTCTTGCAGTTTACCGTCAATAACGCTTTCCATAAGCAATTTTACAGAATTTCTAAACGGTTTGATCATACCCGTAATAAACGCTTCGTATCCTGCTGAAAAACTGCCGTCTACGTAAAAATACTTGTCTATGAATTCAGCAAGTTGAATATTCTTACCGTCTATATCCATAAGAACGTTAAACACGAAAGACAAAAGTTCTCTTGAATTAGGTGGCAAAATAAATTCCCCCCTATTATTACCAAGATATTGACTTTTTACAAGGTATTTTTTTTGCGCTAATTGATAATCAAAGTCCGTTAAACAGTTCTTAAAAAGTGCAACTAGTGTATTAGAAGACGCTATCGCTTTTAACAAGTTTACGATTTTTATATCTGCTAAAATATATTTACTGTTTGCAAAGTCGTCTGCTCGTTCAATAAACAAATCAAGTTCTTCACGAATAGTCAAGATTATTCCCTCCGATAAAAGGTCTTATTTATTCAAGTTAATTATATCATATAATTTTATACGAATAAACTTTTTTTCGTCAATATTTTTCATTTTTTTCTACAAAAACGAAATTTATGTTGTAAAAGGTTTATATTTGTGCTATAATGTTAAAACTAAAATGGAGATTAATGCATATGCAAGTTAAGGGTGATTCTTCACTTAACAAGTTAATACTTTTGTTCGTTTTCGACAAAATGGAAGTACCTCTTTCTGAAAATACGGTACTTGATATGTGTTGTTCTTCTAATAATTGGCTCGCTTATATGGATTGCCAACTAGTTCTCAACCAACTTTTAGAAAACAATTGGATTTATAATATTTCTCAAGACGGAGAGCCTCTTTATACCATCACGCCGGACGGGCGTATTTGCTTGGCTAATTTCTTTGTTAGAATCCCTGCATCTACCCGTGAAGCAATATCTATATTCATTAAAAATAACCGTGCTAAGTACAGAAGAAAACAAGAGTGCGTTGCCGATTACTTTATGAATAAAGACGGAACTTATACTGCGTTACTTAAAATTATTGAACCCACTCAACCGGCTTTGGAATTAAAAATAGTCGTTCCTAACAGACAAATTGCAAAAGATATCTATAAAAAATGGGGCGAAAAAGCCGTTGACGTTTATAGAAACATTTACGAACATTTGGTAGACTAATTTTTGGAGATTATTATGTATTCTTATAAGACTAAAGGAACTTGTTCTAGACAAATCAATTACGACGTTACTGAAGATGGAAAGGTTACTAACGTGCAATTTATTGGTGGTTGCTTGGGTAATTTACAAGCAGTTTCTCGCCTTGTTGACGGCAAGCCCGTAGAAGAAGTTATTTCCTTGCTTAAAGGGATTAAATGTAGAGCAAATACTTCTTGTGGCGACCAACTTGCGACTGCTCTTAGCGAATATTTACAAAAGAAAAAGGCTTAATCGGCCTTTTTTTGCATTTTATTAAAAATGAGATTTCTTAAAATCTTATTCAGCAGAACTTTTTTAGTCGTTTTAGGATTTATAATACAGTTTGCTTTTATCTTTTGGTTTGCTTTCGTGCCAACCAACTATTTTTACTTTTTCCATATAATTTGTATTATACTTTCTTTTATCGCCTTTTTAGACGTTATCAATAAAAACCAGCCTGCCGAATTCAAACTGCCTTGGCTGTTTATTCTTTTAGTTTTCCCCGTATTAGGTCTATTTTTATATATTACTTTCGCAAAGAAAAGCCTTTCTAAAAGGCAAATAAAAAACATCTCGTTAACTATAGAACGAATTAAAGCAGTTCGCTTGCAGTTAGAAGATAACGCCGTAAAAGATTTCCTTGACGACGCTTACGGGATAGAAAAATATTTGACAAACGTAAACGGCGATTACGGGCATTTAGGCAACAAGATAACCTATATCCCTACGGGCGAAGATTTTTTCATTAAACTCTTATCTGCGATTAAAAAGGCTAAAAAATTTATCTTTTTGGAATATTTTATTATCGCCGACGGAAAGATTTGGTCTGATATTCATTTAGAATTGCTCAAAAAAGTTGAACAAGGCGTTGAAGTTAGAATTATCTACGACGATATAGGCTCGCTTGGTAGAGTTAGCGCAAAGTTTTATAAAAAACTTGCTAAACAAGGTATTAAGTGCGTTAAATTTAATCCTTTCAGACCTATTTTAAGTGGTATTCATAATAATCGTGATCACAGAAAAATTACCGTTATAGACGGGTTAATCGGGTTTACGGGTGGCATCAATATTGCAGACGAATACGCAAACTTAGTTAGCCCTAACGGGTATTGGAAAGATTGCGCTATTAAAATTGAAGGAAGTGCCGTTGCCGACCTTACCGAAATGTTTTTAACTACCTTTGACGCTAATAGCAAACAAGTTTCCGACTATAAAACATATTTACAAGTGCCGTATAAAACTTTTAACGACGGTGGATTCGTGCATATTTTCGGGGACGTGCCTAGTCCGTTTGACAACAAACTTGTGGGCGAAAACACGTTTATAAATCTTATTAATCAGGCTAAAAAAAGCGTTTGCATTACTACGCCCTATTTGATAATCGATTACACTTTAGAAAACGCATTAAAAAACGCATCTTTGCGAGGCATAGAAGTAAAGATAATTACACCAAATATTCCAGATAAAAAAATCGTATTCAACGTAACTAGGTCGCATTACGGCAAACTTATTGATTCAGGTGTTAAAATTTTTGAATACTCACCCGGATTTATGCACGCCAAGACGATACTTATTGACGACGAACTTGCTTTCGTTGGCACGATAAATTTGGATTATAGAAGTTTCGTTCATCATTTTGAGTGTGGCGCTATATTATACAAATGCCCGTGTATTAAAAAGATAAAAAAAGACTTGGAAGAAACGCTTGACAAATCCATTAATATTAACAAAGAGAATTATAAAATGAACAAGTTTGCCGTTCTAATTAACTCTTTACTTGCGCTATTCTTCCCTATGTTATAAAGGAGCAATATGAAAAAAATACTATTTCCTAAACACGAAAACCTATACAAATCTGCATTACACGTGCACTCTACTTTTTCCGACGGACGCTTAACGCCTGAAGAACTTAAAACTGCGTATCAGAAAAAAGGGTTTTCTATTATTGCTTTTACCGACCACAACTTTTTCGTAAGGCATACCTACTTAAACGACGATAAATTTCTTACACTTAACGGCTTGGAAATTGATTGCAAGTTGCCTAAGATGGTGAAAAACTGCCACTTGTGTTTTATTGCACTTTCGGATAAGATAGAACGTCAACCTTGTTTTGATAGAGAAAACGATCTTAGCCCCAAGCAAAAAGAATTATATTCGCACCTTTTGAATTACGATAGTTCTTTGCCCGACTTTAAAAAAGAGTATTCGCCAGAGTGCATAAACGAAATGATAAGAATAGGTCGTGAAAAGGGATTTTTCGTTACTTATAATCACCCACATTGGTCGGGCGAATATTACGAAGATTACATAGCGTATAAAAACTTAAACGCAATGGAAATTTTTAATTACGACGCTAATTTGCAATACGAAGAATACAACCCACACGTTTACAACGATTTCTTACGCAACGGCAATAGATTATATTGCATAGCGACCGACGACGCCCACCACGAATTTGAGATAGGGCACGGTTTCACGGTGATAAGCGCTAAATCGCTTTCTTATGACGACGTGGCAAACTCTCTAACTAACGGGGATTTTTATGCGTCAAATGGACCGGAAATAAAGAAAATTTATATTGAAGACGGAATATTAAAGGTAGAAACTTCGCCAGCCAAACAAATTTGGATAAACACGGATAACCGAACAAGAAGCAATAATTATTCTAAAGAAGGTGGTTTAGTTACAAGCGCAACGCTTGAATTAACGCCTAACGAAAAATATTTTATAATAACGGTCATGGACGAATTCGGTAATCACGCAAACTCTAACGCATATTTTTTAGATGAAATTTAAAAAAATAAAGTCGGGCAACCGACTTTATTTTTTTATATGCTTATTTATAAACTTTTCTAAAAGATCTTCATACCTTTCGGTATCGTACATATAACTCAATGCGTGCCCTGCCTTTTCAAATAAATGATATTCTGCGTCTGGACGAACAAGTTTTATAGGCTCACTCATTGAATAAGGTACGAATTTATCTTCTATTCCGTGAAAAATTATTATAGGTATAGTAGATTTTGAAACGGCTTGTTCTACCGTCGTTTCGCTTAAATTAAAGCCACCATAAAGCCTTGCAGAAAGCCATATTAAAGGGTAAACGACGCTCGGTGGTAATTTCATTTCCACCTTACATACCTTTTTAATTATTACTTTTGGCGAAGAAAAGGGGCAATCGGCAAGCACGCCGTAAACGTTATTTGGCAAGTTTAACCCCATTGCCATAAGCACGGTCGTTGCGCCCATTGAAACGCCACGCAATAAAATCTTTACGTCGTTACCGAACCGATTAACTGCATAGTTAACCCACGATAAGCAATCGTATCTCTCTTTAATGCCAAACGTAATCGTATGCCCTTGACTGTATCCGTTAGCACGCTGACCGATAAGCATAAGGTTGCGTTCCCCTTTTTTTATAGTTGTTAAACAACCACTTAAATCCCTTATATCCGTACCACGATAGCCATGAAAAGCGATATCTAACGGCGCACCGTCCTTTACGTGATAATATTTACCGTATAACTTAAGTCCGTCGTATGAAGTGATGCACACTTGTTCATACGGCAAGGCGTTTAATTCGGTTATAAACCCGACTATCTTATCGTTTATTTGTGAAGTTTTAACTTCTCTAGGCAAATCGTAGATATTAGTTTGTCCTTTATGTGGTGACTTAAAGGTTATTGCGTAAATTATATACAACACCACGAAAAAGAGCACGATCACGCCAAGAGTTACACCTATCCCTATCCACATATTATTTTTCTATAACGACTGTAAACGGCCCGTCGTTCACTTGCGTAATTTTCATATCTGCACCAAACACGCCTAGTTTTACGGGTATGCCTTGTGCTTTAAGACCTTCTGCAACGTATAAATATAGTTCGTTGGCTCTATCTGGACTTTCAGCCTCAAAAAAACTAGGGCGATTGCCGTGAGAAGTATCGGCAAATAGCGTAAACTGCGAAACGAGAAGTATTTCGCCGTTAGTATCTATTATAGATTTGTTTATTTTACCGTTCTCATCTTCACATATACGAAGTGGTGGTATCTTTTTAATAAAATAATCGGCTTGTTCCTTACCGTCACCTTTCCCCACGCCTAAAAATACGACGTATCCGTTTTTTATTTCCGATATCAACTCGCCGTCAACTTTAAGATTTGCCTCTAAAACTCTTTGAATTACTGCTTTCAT
>JAZOMV010000067.1:0-62909 GCA_045654165.1 Christensenellaceae bacterium | reverse complement strand
TCACGTCTTTTGCGTGGAGTTGAACACGTTTTTTCATCCTATTACACCTTGACGTTATTATACCATAGTAAATATGACAACTTATGTCATAATTATATAGATTTTCGCTAAAAATAGCAACGGTCAAATGTCCCAAAACTTGGACATTTGACCGTTTTTACAAGGTTTTTAAATTATTTTTTTATTCAAACACAAATCGGGAAGGATGATTGCCGTTTCGTTTTCATCATCTTTTCCTTTCCAAGCTAAGATGAATCTAATTGTTGCGGTGGTGGGCTCGTATCCTTTTGCTTTAAGGAAATCTAATTTTTCCTTAAAGGCTTTTGAATATTTAATGACTTTTACGAGTTTGCCATTGATTACCGCGCAAAGGTGTTCTTCTTCCAACTGCAAAACATCGCCACTACGCAATTTTATAATTGTATCTTTCTTGTCTTTGAAGAAATCGAGAACAACGTCCCTATACGAAAGTTGCAACATAATTTCCGAAGGCTCTTCATATTTATTTTCATCACAAACAACATCTGCAATACTATAACTAATGTTATCAAATAAGCCATTATTACAGTGAATATATAATTCTTCTTTTGCTCTTGTTAAACCAACATAGATTTTACGTTTTTCTTCATCGTTAACACAAGAAACATCATTCAAAAGCATATATACCGTATCAAATTCACGACCTTTTGATTTGTGTATGGTAGAAACTAAGACAGTTTCTTTCTCTTCAGTATAGAAATCTTCGTATTTTGATTCTTTAATAAATTCTTCTAAGTCCGTTCTGTATTTTGTTTTATTAATCTTCTCAAAGTCCAAAATCATCTTTAAACAGATTTCATAGCAAGAACTTTTACCATAGAATCGTTCTAAACGTTCTTTTGTAGATTTCCATAATGCATCCGAAATAACAGGGGTTTTCAACTCGCAATCTATTTGCTTTAAGAAATATCTAACTTCAGCAAGGTTATACATTTGGAATCCATCTGTCGATTGTATGAGTTTCGCAGGCACATTATTTCGATTAAGCAGACCTAATACTCTTAACGCTTCGTCGTTTGTAGTAGTTAAAACACATACCGAGCCTTTATGTTTTCTTTCGAGAATACCATTAACGATAGGTTGTTCTAAATTTGAGTTATGCTTTGTTATCTTAACAATACCATCAAAATCTTTAACGGGAACACCGTTATCCGTTTTCATTCTTGACTGTATTGTTTTAGCAAAGGCGTTTGCAAAGTTTATAATATTTTTTCCGCTTCTATAATTTTCGGTCATTTCATATTTCTTTGCACCGTAATCTTCAATAAGCTCTTTAAGATGCTTTGAGTCAGAGCCTCTAAACTCATATATGTTTTGGTCATCATCTCCGACGGCAATAATACGCATATCGTCGTTACGATTCATAAGTGCTTTTATTAAAGCAAACTCATTTTCATCCATATCTTGCGCTTCATCAATAACGACAACCGTTTTTGTAATTCTTCCCAATTCAACTTCGCCGTTATTTATGAGTTCAGCCGCATCCTTAACTACGTTTTCCGACTCTTCAAGACTGCCAATTTTACCTAACAAGTCAAAACAATAGGAATGGAAGGTTTTAATTTCTACAAAGGCAGCCGCATTGCCTATTAACTTAATAAGGCGTTTCTTAAATTCCGTAGCGGCAGCACGAGAAAACGTAACCATAAGCAACTGTTCGTGCTTTACGTCTTCAAGCAAAAGAAGTGATGCTAACTTGTGGACTAAAACTCTTGTTTTTCCGCTTCCCGGACCTGCAGCAACAACGATATATTTCGATTCGTCGTCAGTAATAATTTCAGATTGCTTATCGGAAAGTTCTCCAAACAATTGATTATACTTTTCAGGCGTAATATTTCTTTCAATTTCTGCGGCACGGCTTCCTTTGAAATATCTTGCAATAAAACGCTTAAAGTCCATTTGAAAATAGTCGTTTACAAATTGTAACGCCGCATTATAATCACGCACCATTAAATTAGCATATTCACCAACAATATGGATTTGTTGTATCTTTTGCTTGTAAAATTCGCTCAATAGCCGATAGTCTTCGTTTTTATAACGAATTTTATTATCCGTAATAAGACGTTTAATCTCCATTCCGTTATAAGAAACCAAGAATCCGCCTTGAAGTGCAATCGCTCCTATCTTTGAAAGATATAAGAGAGCGTCTTCTATATCGGTAGACGTTACAGGTGTATCGTATATTTCTAATTTTGGAGTTTCTTTATATGCTTCGTATAAGCCTATTAACGAAAATTCAACAAGAGCTTCTTCATCTTGTTTAATAGGCGCTTTCTCACTCATTCGGTATAATTCTTCAACTATAAACCTACAAACATCACGTCTTTTATCTAATTTTGCTAATAACTTGTCAATTGCGATAGTAGGAATATAGTCCGTTCTATTTTGTGAGTTAAATTCGCTCTTATGTATATATCCCTTTATAGTCCAAAAATAGTTAATAGTTCTTATATTTTTTACTGTTGAAGCTTTAACGCCTTCTTTAATGGCGGCGTCGTTTAATTCTTTCAAGTTAAAACTGCTGCCTTCTTCTTCGAGTTTCGATAGAATAAAGGCTTCAAGTTTCATAAATTTTTCAAGGACAAGCAATGCCTTGTTTTGAGATTCCGTGCGTTTAATATACGCTGTCATATCTTGCGAGTCTTGAAGAAGTTTAATTTCTCTCATTCGATTAACAATGTTTATTACTTCTTCTTTTTCTATAGCAAGATTATCCGCAATATAGTCAATTCTTGATTCCGCATCATCATTGCCCGCATCGGCTCTACTTCTACTTGAAATAAGGTATTTTATAATTCTTTTTGCCGATAAGCGTTCTGTTTCGTTAAACAATTGAGAAGTTTCAATCATATAGGATGCTTCTTGCATATTTTTAACTAAAATACTTGTAGCATAAACGCGTGGAACGTTTCTTCCACGTTTAACATACCCCGCATTTTCAAGAGCGGAGATAGCTGTCTTAACTCTTGTTTCAATATCTGCAACGGAATCGTCCCAACCTGCCTGTCTTGCAATTTCCAAAGCCGAGCAACATATTTTGTTTCTCGTTTTAGTCATATCTTTAATTGCTTTCCAAACTTGTTGAATTTCGCTTATACTCAATTTTGTCTGATTGAGCAATATAAAATGCTTATCTAAGTCATTATCGCTATATAAAACGTAACACTCTGCCTCTAACGATTGGTCTCGTCCTGCGCGACCTGCTTCTTGAACGTAATTTTCAAGTGAATCAGAGATGTCATAGTGGATAACTAATTTAACGTCCTTTTTATCTACGCCCATACCAAAAGCAGAAGTTGCAACAATAACTTGCACTTCATTTTTTATAAAGGCTTCTTGGTTTGCTATTTTCTCGGAAGATTCCATTTTTCCGTTAAATGGTCTTGCGGGGAATCCGTCGTTGGTAAGTTTTTCAGCAAGCGCCCACGTTCTTTTAGTTCTTGAAACGTAAACGATTGTAGGACATTTCTTTGCTTCTATTAAAGAACGAAGCGTATTATATTTTTCATCTTCCGTTTCCTTGTAGAGAACGGCATAATGAAGATTTTTTCTCGTTGCATTAGTTGCGAAGATTTCAAGGTCAATATCTAATTTCTTCTTAAAATAATCACATATATCGGTTATTACTTTTTGTTTTGCCGTTGCAGTAAAACAAGATACGGGAATTGGATTTTTTAACCCTTTTTTCTTTTGAAGTTCTTTAATAAAGTCGCCTATATATAAATAATCGACTCTAAAATCTTGTCCCCACGCAGAAAAACAGTGTGCTTCGTCAATTACAAAACGAGCAACATTTCTCGACATTAACAAACGCTCAATAGTTTTAGAACGTAACTGTTCTGGCGAAATATAAAGCATAGAAGCCGTGCCATTTGAAACTCTATCAACAGCATCTTTTCTTTCGATAGGACTTAATAATCCATTAATTGTAACCGCTTCAGCAAGACCTTTTTCTTCAAGGTTATCAACTTGGTCTTTCATTAAAGATTGGAGCGGAGAGATAACAACCGTAAGTCCGTGTATTGCTTCTCCTGCCATCAATGCAGGAAGTTGGAATGTAATGGATTTGCCTCCACCCGTAGGAAAAACGGCAAGTACGGATTTGCCTTTTACGGCAGCCTCAGCCGCTTTTTCTTGAAGGGGTTCTCCGTTATAAGTTCTAAACTCATCAAAACCAAAGAATTTCTTTAATTGTTTATGTATGTCTAGTTTAGATTTACAGTAATTGCATCCGCTTTCACACGGCGTATGCCTTAAGAATTTTATAACGTTTTCTACTTTCGGATAGTTTTTCAACACCCAAGATGGGGGAATAGAAGTTTTATCGTCACAGTTTATAATTGCTAAAGCATAAGCAAGTTCTACAGGATAATACTTCATCATTGCGCCAATATCTGCATTAGAACAAATTTTTCCCTCAAACTCACTTTTGATAGCATACTCGTTCAAACCATAAGGCTTAAAATTTATATACTTAAAAAATCCTTGAAACTCAGGGAAACGATATAGTAAGGCACATAAAATCCACTTCATTTTAGGGGATAATGTTTGAAAAGCGTTTACTTCATCGTAGAATAAATCTTTCGCTTTGATTGCGTCATTAAGTGGGTTGTTGAGTTCATCTGTTTGAAGTTTATCGTCTTTAAGTAACTTATGATAAGGCTTTTTAGGAAATACAAGCGGCGATAAATAAAGCGTATCAATATAGTTTGGCGCATTATTTGAGTTGAATAACCCATTAATGTATTTCAAATCGTGATGAATTATATTATGACCGCAAACAAAATTAGAGCCTTTAACAAACTCGGAAAATTCTTGTTTGTTGGCAGAGTGAAATTGAGCAGTTTCTTTAACCGCTCCTAAATCGGCGATTGCGCCTTCATTCGTTATTTCACTATCAATAAATACTATTGATTCCATATTTCCTCCCAAGTCGCGCAACTTGTGTCGTCTTAGTTTAATTTAACAGGTGTTAATCTACCAGCCCAAGTTTTTTTAATCGTGCTCGTATTCCGCCATTGTTTCTATTGTGTAATCTTGCAATTTCACTAATAGTGAGTTTTTGTTCAACATACTCGAAAACAAGTTTATCTTCCTCTTCCTTAGACCAAAGTTGACCTCTCATTGAGCAATTGGTTTTTAGTGAAATATTTTCTTCTTTATTTTCAACAATTTCTTCGGCTAAAATGTTTTCTAGGTTATCTACAATATATTCTTGCGCCTTTCTCGTTAATAATACACACGGTTTAATCTCTCCCGTCTTTTCATCAACTTTATTATCTATTACAATACCAAAGCTTTCTGCGTTATCAGTTATCGTCAATTGAGAAACTTCTTTAACAACAGAAACTTTTTCATTTACTAAATAGCCTTGTTCAATAAGCCATTTAGAAACCTTACTCGCTCCCAACTTTCGCATTGTTTTCGTATCTACTTGTTTGTTAATGCGAGCCATTAGCGACGATAACTGAATGGGTTCATTTGATAATATAATTGCTTGTTTATTTAATTTTGAAACTTGAAAATTTATTGGTTTTATTACTTTTATAACTTCTCCATTGTTTCCTATCAATTCTTCCAATACAGTAGAAACATATTTTAACATATCTTTAATTTCTTTCTTTTGTAAAACCTCGCTTTCAATAAACTCTTGCGTAGTGGGGTCCATAGAGCAAGCCAACATCTCCAAATAAAATTTTGCCTTTTGTAATCTTTGTATTTTTTCCATCCCTGTGTTGCTCCTTTAATTTTCTTCTTCGTAGTAGTAAGAATAATCTATCCCTTTCATAAAGATTTCACGGTCATCTATCTTGTCTGTTAATGCATTTTTGATAAGCGTTAAAATATCGCTATAATCCACAACGCTTAATTTCATTGCTTCTAAATATTCCGTTTTATCAATCTTGCTCCAATCAACGCATTTAGAAAGGTTTTTCTTTAAGATAAGGTCTAACCAAATTCTCGTCGTTCTGCCGTTACCTTCCATAAAAGGATGCGCAACGTTCATTTCAACGTACTTTCTAACGATTTGCTCTATTGTTTCTTCGGGCATTTTTTCAATGGTATCAAGCGTTTGGTCTAAATATCCAACGCTTGCGAAAACAAAACCACCTTTACTAATATTCAACTTTCTTATTTGTCCTGCAAAATCGTATAAACCACCAAAAAGGTACGCGTGAATTTGTTGTAAGCCGTTTATCGTTCCAACTTCAATGTCGTTAATGAGTCCGCTTTCAAACATTTCATAGGCTTTGTTCTTGCTTTGCTCATCAATAGAAGTGCCTTTCGTCTTAACCCATTTTAAGAACACGTCCGACTTTTTACTTGGAAGAATTGCTATAAGTAAATTTAACCCGTCGTCATCTATAACGTCCGTCAAATATTTCTTTCCGTCTTTAGCCGCCAATTTCAGTTGACTACAAACTGAGCACAACTGATTATTTCTCTTTTTTAAGGTGTTCCAATATTTACGGGGGGCAGTACTCAAAGAGAGTGCTTCTATTATATCAACGGCACATAACCACCAACGAGAAGTTTCTTCATCCCACACAGAGCGAACTGGAACGTTGTCAAAAAATCTAATAGAAGTTTTAATCATTTTTGTCCTCGCTCACAATTTCTAATATATCGTCTAAACCACAATTAAGGGCGCTGCATATTTTAAGGAGTATATCCATATGCACGGTTTCGTTTCTACCAAGCTTCGCCATAGCGGTAGTAGTTATTCCCGCTTTTAAGCGTAGGTCTTCTTTTCTCATATCTTTATCAATAAGAAGTTTCCATAATTTTTTATAACTTGCAGCCATTTTGTTATCTCCTAAAAGGTAGTCTATAAGTCATTTTTATTATTATAGCACATACAAATAATTTTATCAAGATATTCTCCAATATTTAGAGAAAAATATTTTTATAAATTTGATATACAAAGTGCCACAAAATGGGGTGAATTCAAATCAGGTAAAGAAAAGTGCCACAACTCACACTTTTGTCTTAAAGCATATGGGAAACCCATATCTATTTTTAAGCAAAGAAAAAGAACTTAGATTTTTGATGTCTAAGTCCTTGTTTATATGTGAATTGCTCGCTTTTGTGAATTTTATTATTTGTCCATATTGTTGGTTTACGACACTATACTTTCAAAAGAAAGCCGTGTGTTTTGCAAAGCAAAAAGTAAAGGATAGCAAAATTTTGCTATCCTTTTATAATGTCTAAAAAATCCTTAAGGGAAGAGAGGTTAAGGTGTCTTTTTTAATGTGTAAATTACTAAAATTATGTTATAATAATAGAAACTATATATAAAGGATATTGAAAAATGAAAAAGAATTTTTTAAAGTTGTCTTTGATTACTTTTATCGTTGGGGTTGTTTTTTTAATTTTGTCGTTCTTTGTTTTTCACTTTGTTACCGATCAAGGTATAACTCTAATTTGGCATCCAGAAGCAGGGAAACCCTATATAACAGAACTTCTTGGTGATTTTGCGATTTTAAACGTTGCAACTTCATTTGTTAGTTTGTTGATTTCATTGATATTTTTCAAGAATAAGTAATAAAAACCACAATATTGTCGTGTAACATATCTGGTATGGTCTCTAGTAAAGATGTGTATTTTTAGCATCGTTATAAGTGACTAAGTATATTAACGCTCTTGTAGCAAACATTGCAAATGGCGATATTATATTTTTTTATCAAAACTAATAATTAATACATAAAAAGCCGTGATTAGAAATAATCACGGCTTTTGTGTGTTATAAATCAAAAATACTCAGTTAAACCGACAAGGTTCAACTGAGTACAATTTGGCGGAAAGGATGGGATTCGAACCCATGTGCCCGAAACCGGACAACCGCATTTCGAGTGCGGCTCGTTATGACCACTTCGATACCTTTCCGTAATTTACTTATATATTATACACAAAACGATAGGTAAATGCAAACAAAAAAATATATAAAAAAAAGATTATAATTGACTTTTTGTGAATTACATTGTATAATCATAAAGTAATAAAATTAATTTATATTATACTAAATTTATAAAGGAGAATTATGTTACCTAATACTTTGTTTACGCTTTTTGGCTCTGAAGTCAAAATGTATGGCGTTTGTTTTGCCGTAGGTATTCTTTCTTGTCTTTTGGTGTTGTATTTGTATACTAAAAAAACAGGTATGCCTACTAAATTACAAGATTTTATATTTTTTGTTGGTATATTTGCTATAGCATTTGGAATTTTGTCGGCAATGCTTTTCCAAGCTTTATATAACTATATAGCAACGGGTGTGTTTAATTTCTATTCGGGATTAACCGTAATGGGTGGTCTTATCGGTGGTGCAGGGATGTTCTTGCTATTCTATTTCCTTGTTGGCCATTTCTATTTTAAGGGCAAAGATAAGGGAATGCACATTAAACACTTAAACAACCTTTTGGGTGTTGCACCTTGTTGTATTACTTTGGCGCATGGATTCGGCAGAATTGGCTGTTTGATGGCAGGTTGTTGCCATGGTGAGTATCTTGGTTCGGATTACACGTTTGGTGGCATATTCATGCAAGGAACGACGAATGGTTGGGGATATTACGTGCCAACACAACTTTATGAAGCGCTTTTCTTGTTTTTATTGTTTGGCGTGTTATCGTTTTTCTACTTTAAGCGTGCAAACATTGTAATGTCGTTGTATTTGGTTGCTTATGCTATATGGCGTATAGTTATAGAGTTTTTCCGTGCAGATGCAAGAGGGGAACTTATTCCTGGTACACTTTCTCCGTCGCAATGGCAGTCGATAGTGTTTGTACTAATAGCTATAGCTATATTAATAGTTTACTTGGTTAAAAAGATACCATTGTTTCCAAAAAAAGAAGATCTAGAAAAAAGTGAATAAAAAAACAAACAGGAAGAAATTAAGTTTTCTTCCTGTTTTTAATTTTGTGCTTATTGTTAAGGTGCGCTAAGGGGATAAGTGCACCTTTATTTTTTAACGATAAAAAGGTTTCGCCTATACGGGCGAAACCTTATATTTTTTT
The DNA here is from genome assembly GCA_045654165.1 of Christensenellaceae bacterium. Taxonomy (GTDB): domain Bacteria; phylum Bacillota; class Clostridia; order Christensenellales; family Borkfalkiaceae; genus UBA1259. Next base: position 53,859 of record JAZOMV010000067.1, on the reverse strand, counting down.
GTATGAAAAATTATTCAGCAGCTTCAGTTTTTTTAGCTCTGGGTTTTCTTGTGGTGGTTTTTTTAGCGGGAGCTTCTGCAACAACTTCTTCTTTAACTTCTTCAACAACTACGTTTGCAGCTTTAATAGCAGCGTCAACTTTTTTAGCAAGTTTAGCTTTTTTGTTAGAAGCATTGTTTGCGTGATAAATATTTTTTCCACAAGCAGCGTCAATTACAGCAAAAGCTGTAGAAAGAGCAGCCTTAGCTTCTTCTAACTTGTTTTCTTTAACGAGAAGTTCAACTCTCTTGATTTCGGTCTTTACTTCAGAACGGATTGCTTTGTTCTGTTCGGTTTTCTTAGCATTTACTAAAACTCTTTTCTTTGCTGATTTAATGTTTGGCATTTTGTATGCACTCCTTAATTGCTTTCTTAGTACGCTAAATATTTTAGCATAAAAAACAAGTAAAGGCAAGTACATTTTAATAGTTATTTTACCTTTTTTCTTTATTTTTAACTAATTCATTTATTTTTTTCATACTATTGATTATGAATAGTGGTTATATTGCGCTTTTAGATAGTGGTATTGGTGGGCTTTCTTTGCTTTTAGAACTAGTAAAAGTTTTGCCTAATGAAAGATTTTTATATTTCGGTGACAATGATAATGCGCCGTATGGCAATAAATCTAATAGGGATCTTAAGAGGTTGACTGAAAAGAATGTAGATTACATAAAGCGTTACAACGTTAAAATTATTGTTGTTGCTTGTAATACTTTAAGTGTTAATCTGTTGAAAGAAATAGAGGCGTATTCAGGGTTGCCTACTTTTGGTGTTTTTCCACCTGTTGAAAGTGCTACGTGTTTTGATAAAAACGTTTTATTGTTATCAACGTGCCGTACTGCAGAGCATTATGCAGATAATAATATGTTAACCGTTTGTGGGGTGCCTAATTTGGCGACAGAAATAGAAAAAACGCCTTTTGCTTTAGAAAACGTGCAAGTAATAGATCTTCTATTTGAAAACTTCATAGATAAAAAAATTAAAAATAAAAGGTTTGACGTTATTATTTTAGGGTGTACGCATTACTTTTTTGTAAAAAATAAAATTCTTGACCACTTTAAGCCACTCAAAATTATAAATGGTGAATTTTTTACTGCTAAAAAGATTAAGGCGTTTATTGAAAGTGATAAATCATTAGAAAATAACAAAGGATTTGAGATATTATTTGTTGGAGATAATGCTAAATTTAATGAAAAATTTTTTAATTTTAGTGGTCAAATAGGTCGAAAAACAAGTAAAAAAAATTAAAAAGTGGTCAAAAATTTTAAAAAAAGGGTTGACAGTGGTCAATTTTTGTGATAGAATTACTATGTAATTAATGAAAAAGGAGAAGTTTTGGCTGTGTCCGGTAAAAATTATGCACATCAATTAGATGCTAAAAACAGAATGAGAATACCGGCTAAGTTGCGTGAAGAACTCGGTACGGGTTATTATATAACCGTTGGTACTGGTGGCTGTCTTTACGTTTATACTGAAGAACAGATGAGCGAAGTCAAAGCAACTCTTAAAAACATTAATGCGTTTAGAGAAAAACAACTTAAAGCGGCTAGATTTATTCTTTATAATACGTGGCAAGCAGAAGAAGATAATCAAGGTAGAATTCTTCTTCCTGAAAATCTAAGAAGATATGCAAAAATCGAAAAAAACATCAACGTATTCAAAGGTCCGAATTGTGTAGAGATTTGGAGTGAAGAAGTTTGGAACGAATATTTTAGCGACGTTAATTTTGATGAACTAGCAGATGCGTTGGATGCGCTAAATGGAAATGAGTGATTTTAAGCACGTTCCCGTAATGTTTTCAGAATGTATGGATGCTTTAGATATAAAACCCAACGGGATTTATTTCGACGGTACTTTAGGTGGTGGTGGACATTCATACGGAATATTAGAGAGATCTTCTAATGGTAAACTTATAGCAACTGACTTAGATCTCTATGCTATCGGAAGAGCAACCGAAAGATTAAAAGAATTTCAAGGTAGATTTACCTTGGTTAATGATAATTTCAAAAACTTTTCTAAAATAAAAGAAAATCTTGGAATAGAAGCGTTTGACGGAATTTTGCTTGATTTAGGCGTATCTAGTTTCCAACTAGACGATAGAGAACGTGGTTTTTCGTATATGTCTAAAGATGTAAGTTTGGACATGCGTATGAATAGAGCAAGTTCTTTAACGGCTCAAACCATTGTTAACGAATATGACGAAAAAGAACTGAAAAGAATACTTTCCGAATACGGTGAAGAAAGATTTTCAGGTTCAATAGCAAAAAATATAGTTGCATATAGAAAAAATAAAAGACTGGAAACCGTTGGTGAACTTATAAGCGTTATAGAAAAAAGCATTCCTGCAAAGTTTTTACACGACGGACATCCGGCAAAGCGTACCTTTCAAGCGTTAAGAATAGAAGTTAACGGTGAACTTGAACAATTATACGAAACCGTAATATCTATGGCTAGAGCGTTGAAAAAAGGTGGGCGTATAGCAATTATAACTTTCCATTCTTTGGAGGATAGAATAGTAAAAAAAGCCTTTAAAGAGTTAGAATGCGATTGCGTATGTGATAAAAGTTTACCTATTTGTGTTTGTGGAAAGAAAAAAGAGATAGAAATTATTACTAAACATCCTATTACAGCAGGGGAAAAAGAATTAAAAGAAAATAGCCGAGCAAAAAGTGCAAAATTAAGAATTGCAGAAAAAATTTAAAATCAAATTAAAAAAGGGGTAATATTATGATAACGACAAGAAGATCGTCAGAAGTATCAAATCGTTTTTTTGATAACAACGTTTCTAATTCTAACGTTGCTGTTTTAGAGAGAACTGAAAACGTTGTTTCTGCGCCTGTTAAAGATGAGGTGGATGCAGAAATAAGATCTAAAATGCAAGAAAATCTTGATAGATTACTTAATTATGATAGATATTCTGAGCAAAACGTTGAGGAAATTGCTGTTCAAGACGTTCAAGTCGTTAACGAAGCTTCTTTAACTGAAGACGATTATAGACCAACTTCAACAACCATGCAGTTTGGTGAAGGTGAAAGCGAACAAATTTATAATGAAATGCGTCAACAAGAAAGCGAAGAGTCGACTTCTTATCAATTAAACGGTAAGGGTAAACTTGTTATCGTATTATACGCTCTTCTTGTAACAGTTATGCTTGCTCTTATTACTATTAATGCAGGTATTATTCCTACACTTTCTAATAAAGTAGAAGCAAAAGCCGCTGAATATAGTGGTAGAGTGGAAATTCTTTCCGAACTTCAAACGGAAAACGACTATCTTATGAGTAGTGAACACGTTTCTAGTTGGGCAGAACAAAACGGTGGAATAAAAATGTAATTAAAAAAACTTCAACCGAATAAATTAAATATAAAAGGTTGAAGGAGAACTAAAAATTAAAACTCAATTTTCAATTACGATTTTACGAAAGAGGTTATTTGCAATTATGCTTGCAATAACCTTTTTATTTTTATTCGTTTTAGGTAGGTTGTTTTACGTTCAAGTTATTTGGGGTGAAGATTTACAAGCAAAAGCGATTGATCAATGGACGAGAGAAATACCCGTTATAGCCCAACGTGGTAAAATTTTAGACGTTAACGGCGTTGTTTTAGCCGATAATGACGATACTTATACGGTTTTTGTTAGGAAAAAAGCAGTTTCAGATATAAACGAACTTTCTAAACAATTATCTAATATTCTTGAAATGGATTATTCGTATTTGTATAATAGATTAACGACAACGGTATCAAGTGAAATAACAATAAAAAAACAAGTGGAAAAACAAAAGATAGATATACTTGGCGAAAAGGGGCTTAAAGGTGTTTATTATTCAAGAGATAATAGTAGATTGTATCCTTATAACGAGTTGCTTTCAAGCGTTATAGGATTTACTTCTACGGACGGGAAAGGACAGTCTGGGTTAGAGTTATATTATGATAAATATTTGATGGGTAAAAATGGTGAGATACTTTATGAAACTGATATCGTTGGTGTGGAAATTGAAGACGGAAAAGCAACTTATATTCCTGCAACATCAGGGTTAAACGTTAAGTTAACGATAGATTACGAAGTTCAACAGTTATGCGAAATTGCTATGGAAGAAGCAATGGAAATGCATAAATGTAAATCTGCCCAAATTCTAGTTTTAGACCCGTCTAACGGCGCAATACGTGGACTGTGTATAAAACCAGACCTTAATTTAAACGACGTTCCAAGAGATGATTTAAGTGCTTTAAACGCTTTGAGTAGGAATAATTTAATATGCGATATTTACGAGCCGGGATCAACGTTTAAAATTCTTACTGCCGCAGCAAATATAGAAGAAAGTTTAAAAGGAAATAAAAACGCCTTTTCCATTAATCACGTTTATAATTCTTCTCGTTTTAGATATATAGACGGGCAAAAAGTTAAATGTTGGAGCACGCATGAAAACGGCAAGCATTCGGCATTAACTTTACAAGGTGGATTAAATAATAGCTGTAACCCGATTTTTGTAGATATTGCAATGTCTTTGGGTAAAGAAACAATGTATAAGTATATTGAACTTTTTAACTACGGAAAGGTAACGGGTGTGGATTTTAATGGTGAGACACAAGGTATGGTTTTGCCTGTTTCGGCTGTGCAAAACGTTGATTTAGCAAGAATTGCTTTTGGGCAAACTATCGCTGTGACGGGCTTGCAGTTGGCATGTGCAACTTCTGCGGCTATTAATGGTGGTAATTATTATTCGCCGTATTTTGTTGATTCTATATATAGTAATAGTGGGATAATTGTTCAAAAAAATCAACCCAAGCTTAAAAACAAGGTTATAAGCGATAGGGCTTCTAAAATTTTAAATGAGATGTTAGAAAAGGTTGTATCAGAAGGCTCTGGGAAACAAGCGTATATAGAAGGATATAGGGTTGCAGGGAAAACGGGTACAGCGCAAAAATATGAGAACGGAGTTATAGCACAAGGAAAATACGTTTCTTCTTTCGTGGGCTTTTTCCCTGCAAATAATCCAAAGTATTTGGCGTTAGTTATCATAGATGAACCAGAAGGACAATATTATGGTAGTACGGTTGCAGCACCTTACGCAAAACAGGTTTTTGAAGGGATAATTAGTTTGAAAAATTTATAATGTGTATAAACGGTAAGATGATATTTATCTTGCCGTTTTTATAAAATACAACTATTTTTGTCGACAAATTAAATTATATTTTGACAGTAAAAAATATTTTACATGAGAGGATAAATCATATCATATTACTAATTAAATATATTTTTGTGGGGTGAATAATGAAACTTATAGAATTATTAAAAAACGTTTCTATCAAAGAAATTATCGGGGAACAAAATATAGATATTGCAGACGTTAAAGTGGATAGTAATATCGTTGCGAAAAACGATTTGTTTATTTGTCTTAACGGGCAAAATTACGATGGACATAAGTTTGTAGGACAAGTGGAAACTTATGGTGGCGGTGCCGTAGTAACTGAAAGAAAAATTCAAACCTTTTTGACGCAAATTATCGTTGAAGATACAAGGCTAGCAATGAGTATAATAGCACGAAATCTTTACGATAACGTAGATGAAAGGTTAAAACTTGTTGCAGTTGTTGGTACAAATGGAAAAACAACTACTTCTCACGTGATAGGAAAAATCGCTAATGAAGTCGGGGTTAAATGTGGGGTTATAGGGACTTTAGGTGTTTTTTACGACGGGAAAAGTTTTGAACCAACTTTAACCACGCCAGATCCATTAGAATTATTTAAGATTTTATTCGATATGGAAAAGAGTGGTGTAAAAGTTGTCGTTATGGAAGTTTCGGCGCACGCTATAAGTTTAAAGAAAATTTACGGCATGAACTTTGAAATTGGTGTTTTTACTAATTTTTCACGAGATCATTTAGATTTTTTTGAAAATTTAGAGCGTTATAAACAAACCAAACTTTCATTTTTTACCGATAACACGTGTAGGTACGTGGTTTCTAATGCTGATGACGAAGTTGGTAGAGAACTTGCAATGCAAACAAAAAAAGCGATAACTTATGGTATATATTATCCTTCAGACGTTTTTGCGATAAACCTTAATAAAACACAAGATGGAAATTCTTTCGTTATAAATTTATTTGATTGTATATTCCAAATCAATAGTAAATTGTTGGGTGAATTTAACGTGTATAATTTGTTGAGTTCTGCAACGGTTTCTGCTCTTTTAGGTATTGAACTTGAAAAAATAGTAAAAGTATTAAATAAGATAGATTTAATTAGTGGAAGATTAGAGCGAGTTTATGATGGGGATTTTAAGGTTTTCGTTGATTACGCCCATACCCCCGACGGGTTAGAGAAATCTATAAAAGCAATTAAAAACGTTTGTTGTGGCAAAGTTATTTGCATTTTTGGGTGTGGTGGTAATAGAGATGAAGGGAAAAGAAGTATAATGGGGAAAGTTAGTGGTGAATTAGCAGATTTTTCCGTTATTACTTCGGATAACCCTAGATATGAAGAACCTATGGATATTATATACGAAATAGAAAAAGGCGTGTTAGAAAAAACGAAAAATTACGTATTAATTCAGGATAGGGCAGAAGCGATAAAATACGCAATTCAAATTGCTAAAAAAGACGATATTATTTTAATATGTGGAAAAGGTAGCGAAAACTTTCAAGAAGTTCTCGGTATAAAAAATAGGTATAATGATAAAGATACGGTTAATAACGTACTAGGAGAGTTGTTGTAAAATGAATGCTTTGCTTTTGGCTGGTGTAATATCGTTTGTTTTATCTTGTTGTTTAGGGTTTTTAGTTATTCCTTTGTTAAAACGGTTAAAAGCAGGGCAACCTATATTAAAATACGTTGAAATTCATAGCGATAAAAGTGGAACGCCAACAATGGGAGGCTTGTTTTTTGTATTGTCAGCCGTTATTGTTTTTATGATTTTTGGTGGCTATAAAGGCAGATTAGCGACCGTTGCTATAAGTATAGGCTTGGCGTTTATGATAGTTGGATTTTTGGACGACTATATAAAGATAAAATTTAAGAAAAATCAAGGACTTAAGGCTTATCAAAAAGTTTTTTTTCAAACGGGAATAGCAGTTGTTGCTGGTTTTTTTTCATACGTTAATGGAATAACGGTTTTTTATATCCCGTTCAGTATGAAAACTATAGATTTAGGATTGTGGACTATTCCCGTAGTTGCTTTAATATTCGTGGCTATTACAAATAGCGTTAATCTTACTGACGGAATAGACGGCTTGGCAGGTAGCGTAAGCGTAATATATTTAATTATAACCTGTTCTTTGATATACGTTCAAATGCAAAATTTTAGTTATTTATATCCTTCTAAAACTGAAATAAACACGTTGTATTTGCTATCTTCGTGTTTAGTTGGTTCTATTTTGGGTTTTCTTGTTTTTAACGTGCCTAAAGCATACGTTTTTATGGGTGATACAGGCTCTCTTTCCCTTGGTGGTTTTTTAGGGGCGATAAGTATTTTTTCGTTAAACAGTTTTTTTATTCCCATTATAGGAATAATGTTCGTGCTTTCAAGCATATCGGTAATTGTGCAAGTTTTAAATTTTAAGCGTACGGGAAAAAGAATTTTTCTAATGGCGCCCTTGCATCATCATTTTCAATTAAAGGGACATTCGGAAAGCCGTATTGATTTTATTTATTGTATATGCACGGCAATCGTTGGGGCTTTAACCGTAATGAGTTCTTTGTAGGAGTACGATATGTATTTAAAAACTCAAAAATTTTTTATTCTCGGCATCTCTAAAAGTGGTTTTGCAGTAGCAAAATACGCACTTGAAAAAGGTGCCGAGTGTTACGTTTACGAAGAATTAAGAAACTCAACAATAGATGCGAATATTGAAGAATTAATTAGTTTAGGTGCGAAATACGTAAACGTAGACGACTATGAAAGAGTATTAGCAAACATTGACGTTTTAGTTCTTAGTCCGGGTGTTCCTATTAATCATAAAATCTCGATTTTAGCGAAAAAATTAGGAAAAAGAATTTTGGGCGAACTTGAATTTGGTTTTTTGCAATTTGAACCTACCTTTGTTGCCGTAACGGGAACTAATGGTAAAACTACTACCGTGTCGTTGTTAGAATATATATTAAAGGAAAATGGGGTAAGCAATGTTAAAACCGTAGGTAATATAGGATTGCCTATTTCAAGCATTATAAACGAAACGGAAAAAGATGACGTTTGCGTTGTAGAAGTATCTAGTTTTCAATTAGAAACAACAAGTGCCTTTTGTCCACACGTGTCTTGCGTGTTGAATATAGCCCCTGATCATTTAGAAAGGCATTATACGATGGATAACTACGTATTTTTGAAAAAGCGTATCTTTAAAAATCAACGTGAAAGTGAATATACGGTACTTAATTACGACGACAAAATTGTAAAAAAGTTTGCAGAAGAAACTTTATGTAAAGTAGTATGGGTTTCTATATATGAGAAAGTAGACGGTGCTTATCGGTTAGATGGTAAAATTTATTATTACGACGAGTATGTAATGGAAGAGAGCGAGTTGAAGTTAAAGGGTGAGCATAACGTTTACGATTGTCTTTTTGCTTTATGTTGTGCAAAACTTTTAGGTGTTAGTAATTCGGTTATCGTGAACGCATTGCAAAATTTTAAAGGTATAAGACATAGAATAGAATTTATTGCTGAAAAGAATTTAGTTAATTATTATAATGATTCAAAAGCAACTAATACTGCGTCTACTATAAGTGCTTTAGACGTTATGAATAAGCCTACGGTTTTAATTTTAGGGGGAAGTGATAAGGGGGAAGATTATTTCAATCTATTTGAAAAGATTAAACGCAGTATGGTAAAGCACGTTGTAATTACGGGCGATACCCGTCTTAAAATGCTTGACCAGGCAGGAAAAGTCGGTTTTACAGATTTAACCGTTACTTCGGATTTTTTAACGGCTATAAAAATAGCTCAAATTATCGCAAATGAAGGGGATAACGTTTTGTTAAGTCCGGCGTGTGCAAGTTTTAATCAATTTAAAAATTATGAAGAGAGAGGTGATTTTTTTAGATCCGTAGTGGAGGATATGTGAGTTGATTAATAAACCAAAAACTCAACGTCCTGATTATTTGTTGTTAATTGCCGTATTTATCTTGTCCGTAATAGGAACGGTTTTTATATATTCGGCTAGTAATTATTCAGCGCAAGCAACCTATGGCGATGCCTTTTATTTTGTCAAAAAGCAAGTGATAGGCATAGCGTTAGGTGTTGTTGCTATGACGGTTATGGGGATATACGATTATAATAAGTTGAAAAAATTTAATATCCTTGTTGCTATTGTGGCACTAATAACTTTAGGTTTAGTTTTTGTGCCGGGTGTAGGGGTGGAAAATTATGGGGCAAGACGTTGGATAGGTTTTGGAGGGGTAACAATTCAACCTTCTGAAATTGCAAAGTTTGCTTTGATTTTATTTTCTGCTACTTACGTATCTAATCATCCCGAAAAGCAAGGCTCAATAAAAGGCGTTTTGCCTATATTATTCTTTGGGTTAACAATATGCGTTTTAATTATTTTAGAGCCAAATATGTCGATAACGGTTTGCGTGCTTTTACTTGTTTTTACAATGCTTTTTGCAAGTGGTATTAAGATAAAATATTTGGTGATATTAATTTTGCCTGCAATATTGTGTGGTGTAGTTCTAATATTGATAGAGCCTTATAGATTAAGTAGATTAATGGCGTTTTTAAATCCGTGGTCAAATCCAAAAGGCGAGGGGTATCAATTACTTCAATCCTTATATGCATTAGGTTCAGGTGGGTGGTTTGGCGTAGGTTTGTTTAATTCTAGACAAAAGTATGCGTTTTTGCCATTTTCGGAATCTGATTTTATTCTTTCTATTATAGGCGAAGAAATAGGTTTTGTGGGCTTGATTTGTTTCTTTTTGCTGTTAAGTTTTATAATTTTTAGAGGATTTAGAATAGCGTCAATGGCTAAAAATCATTTTGGATTTATGCTTGCTATCGGAATAACTATGATATTCGGAATTCAAACGATTATAAATGCGTTAGTAGTTACGGGAAGTATTCCACCGACAGGTTTGCCATTACCTCTAGTTTCAAGTGGCAATACTTCAATTATAATATTTATGGCTGAAATGGGAATTTTGTTTAACGTATCAAAGCAAGGAGGTTTAACTTTTTAGTGCGTTTTTCCATAAAATAGTATATCAAAGCAACGGGGGATTTAGATGAGTAGTTTTGAGATATACGGTGGAAAAAGATTGAACGGAGAAATTGTTTTAGAAAGTTCTAAAAATGCGATTTTACCTATGTTAGCAAGCGCAATTTTAACGGATAAACAAGTTGTATTAAAAAATTGTCCCGATATTCTAGACGTTAGAAATATGATTGAAATTTTAACGTCAATAGGGGTTTTTATTAAACGAGAAAATAAAGATATAATAATTTGCGCAGAAAACGTAAATAGCAATAAAATTCCCTTTGGTGTTGCCAAAGAACTTAGGTCGTCTATCTTTATGTTAGGGGCGTTGTTGGGTAGGCTTGGAAAGGCTGAAATAACTTATCCGGGTGGATGTAGTATAGGTTTAAGGCCGATAGATTTGCACCTAAAAGGCGTCTCTAATTTAGGTGTAACTATTTGTAAAACTTATGAAAATATAGAATGTTTTGTGGATAAACTCGTCGGAAATTCGGTTTATCTTGATTATCCTTCGGTTGGTGCGACTGAAAATCTAATGATAGCCGCCGTGCTTGCCGAAGGGAAAACGGAAATACATAACCCTGCAAAAGAACCAGAGATAGTAGATTTAATGAATTTTTTAAATTCAATGGGCGCAAAGGTGTATGGCGCAGGCACTTCCATAATTTTAATTGACGGCGTTAAAGAATTGCATGGAACAGAGTATCAACCTATAAGCGATAGAATTGAGGCCGGTACATATCTTGTTGCTGCAGCCATTACAGGTGGAAGTGTGTCTGTAAAAGGAGTTGATGCTAAAAATATTTTCTCTTTAATAGATAAATTTTGCGATATCACTTGTAAAATTAATGTAAAAAATGATATAATAAATTTAAAATGTGGGGGCATGTTGAATTCTTTTGGTGTTGAGACAGGTCCTTATCCAGCATTTCCTACGGATATGCAAGCACAAATGATGGCTCTTGCTTGTGTTGCTAACGGCGTTTCCGTTATAACGGAAAACGTTTTTGAAACTAGATTTAATCACGTGCCAGAATTGATTAAGATGGGTGCAAATATTAACGTGATAGGGCGAACGGCAATGATAAAAGGCGAGCATTATTTACACGGCGCAAACGTATGTGCAAAAGATTTGCGAGGTGGTGCAGCCCTAGTTCTTGCTGGGTTAAATGCTGAAGGCGTTACTACAATAGAAGATGCGTATCATATTGAAAGAGGATATGCAGATTTTGATTTAAAACTTAAATCACTTGGCGCTAATATTAAGAAAACATAAGACTTAGGATAAATTAATGAGAATTAAACAAACCATAGCAATTCTAATAGCAATATCTTTTACGTTTGTTGCGATTGCGTCTTTAATTTTTTTGTTTACGGTAAAAGAAGTCCGTGTTGATTTTTCGGTTGCTGAAGAAACCGAAACTTTTGAAATACAAAAAAAGTTTAATTCTTTCGTTGGTAAAAGTTTGCCGTTAATAGACTTAGAACAAGTAGAAAATTGCATTGAAGATCCTTCTTACGAAGTTGTTAGTGTAAAAAAGCAGTTCCCTAACGTTATCAACGTAAAGATTAAACAAAGGCGTGAAATTTACAAAATATTAAAAGATGGAAATATTTATACGGCCGATCAAGAAGGCGTGGTATTTCTTTGTGAAGAATATCAAGGTGGGGAAATATCTTCTAGGGAAACAATTGAAATGGATTTTGAAAACGTTTTATTTGATTCCCCCGTTTTGGGACAAGTAGTAAATTTTTCTAATGAGAAAACTTTTGCAAACGTTTCGGATAAGGACTTCTTTAATAGTGTTCTTGAAATGGCAAAATCGGCAAGTTTAACAGACTTTATAAAGAAAATAAAGGTTATAAATGTTAATTCCGATAGCGATCCGTCTGTAGTTTCTATGCGCAACGTGGAATTTTATACTTATACGGGTGTTAAAATTTTAATTGAAGATGCGTACGACTGTGGTGTGGAAAGAATAACTGCCGCTATTAACGCTTATGATAGCGCTTCGGATTATATAAAAACTTTTAATACGATAAAGGCTTATAAAACCCAAGAAGGAAATATTCAAGTGGTTTTTTCACAGATATAATTTGATATAAGAGGATTACTTATGCAAAAGAAACAAGTTGCCGTTTTAGACGTTGGTTCTGCGCAAATAACGGCTGTGGTTGGAGAAAGGGGAATAAATAAAACTTTTATTATAAAAGGTAGATATTCTTATAATTACGATGGGTTTGCCGAGGGCGCTTTTTTCAACCTAGAAGAATTAAATCGTGTGATATCTTCTGCTATTGAAGATTTGAAAAAAACTTTTTCGGGTAAACTTGACACCGTTTACGTTGGCGTTCCGGGTGAGTTTACTCAAGTTGTCGTTAAAGATAGCCAGATTTCTTTCCCTAAAAAGAAAAAAATTTCCGAACAAGACGTTGATGCTTTGTTTGACGCTGCATTTGTTTTGCAATCGTCGAAATATTCTCTCATAAATCGTTCGGCAATCGTTTACGAATTAGATGATTTCCGTCGTGTTGCAAACCCCGTGGGGATAGAAAGTGCTTTGTTAAAAGGTAAACTTTCTTTCGTGATTTGTAGTAATTATTTTATTGATGCAATAAAGCCTGCAATTAAATTTATAGGGGTAGAAAACGTAGAATTCGTTTCGTCGTGTTTGGCTGAGGCGTTATATTTGGTAGACGCTGAAGACCGTGATAGAATTGCATTAGTTTGCGACGTAGGATATATTACGACGTCTTTGATCTTAATACAAGGTGACGGAATATTGTATAAACACACCTTTTCTTATGGTGGTGGTTATATAACTGCTGGAATTACTGAAAAATTCCAAATAGATTTTGATTGCGCTGAGAAATTAAAGAGAAAAATAAATTTAAGTTGTTATACTTCTTCAAAAGATTTTGACTTGGTAGAATGTGATAACGGACAATATTATAGTGTTGAAGATTTAAAAAATACTATTAAAGATAGTTTGGACGTGCTTTGTGAAAACGTTACAAACGCTCTTGAAAATTCTGGTTACGTAATTCCTGATTACGTGTCGCTTATGATTACGGGTGGTGGTATTTGTTATCTTCGTGGGGCAAAAGAACACGTTTCTAGTAGGTTGAATACGGTTGTGGAAATCGTTGCGCCTAAAGTGCCGTTGATGGATAAACCGTCGGAATCGTCGTTATTATCGCTTTTAGATTTAGCGTTAGAGCAAAATTAAAAACAATTTACTTATATACTAAATACGTTTAAGGAGAATTATTTATGTACGGTCAAGAAAATTTTAAAGTAAGTTCTGCTGTTATCAAAGTTATGGGCGTTGGTGGTGGTGGCTGCAACGCTGTTAATAGTATGATAGAGTCTAATATTAGTAGCGCTGAATTCATTTCCGTTAATACGGATAATCAGGCTTTACTTTTAAGTAAGGCTGAAAAATGTCTTCAAATAGGTGAAAAATTAACGAAAGGACTTGGTGCTGGTAGCGATCCCAACGTGGGTGAAGCCGCTGCTGAAGAAAGTAAAGAAGAAATCGCTGCTATTCTTAATGGAACGGATCTTCTCTTTATCGCTGCTGGTATGGGTGGTGGTACGGGAACGGGGGCTGTTTCCGTTATTGCAAGAATTGCAAGAGAACTTGGTATTCTTACTGTTGCAGTCGTAACGAAACCGTTTGCTTTTGAAGGAAAGGTTAGAAACGAAAATGCAAATAAGGGTATTGCTAACCTTAAAAAATACGTTGATACTTTGGTTATTATTCCTAACGATAAACTTTTACAGTTCCTTCCTAATCATATCGGTATGCTTGATGCGTTTAAGGTTGCAGACGATATGTTAAAGCAGGGTATCGTTGGTATAGTAGATCTTATTGCAACCCCGTCGCTTATAAATCTCGACTTCGCAGACGTTAATACTGTTATGAGAAATCAAGGTTTGGCACACATGGGTATAGGTCGTGCTAAAGGCGAAAATAGAGTTATCGAGTCTGTTAGACAAGCAGTTTCAAGCCCACTTCTTGAAACTACTATTGAAGGTGCTAAATCTGTTATTCTTAACGTTACGGGTGGTAAAGACCTTATGCTTAACGAAGTTAACGAGGCGGCAGTTCTCGTTCAAGGTATAATTGACCCGTCTGCAAATATCATTTTCGGTGCAACCATTGACGAAACTATGACGGACGAGGTTAAGATAACGGTTATTGCTACCGGTTTTGTTTCTAATTCGGAAAACGACATTGCAAAAGCTGTTGAAATTAAGCCTGCAATTCAGTTTAAGGAAAATAAGGTTGATAATAACCTTCCACCATTACTTCGTGAAATAGAAGCCGAAGAACAAAAGATTCAAGCGGCTCAAGAAATATCTGCAGTTGTTGAAGAACCCGTTGAAGCTAGCAAAACGGTTATTCCAGAAGATGCTGAAATAAAAGAAGAAAACAAGGGTAGAGAATTGCCTGCGTTTATGAAAAAACTTTTTAGAAAATAATAAAACAATATAGATAAAAAGGGCTATCGAAATTTCGATAGTCCTTTTATGTTTTGCTTTTTTATGCATTGTACAAAGTGCGTAAACCTTTGGTATGGCATATAATGTCTAAAAATTTATTATTGATTAGATGTTTTTGAATACTTCACACAATGAACGGAACGCTGCGTCGGCAATTTGATAATAACCGTTAACGGTGGGGTGAACGCCGTCCGTTCCGATTTGTTCGGTCGTTTCGCTTCTATTATTTACAGGCTTGCTTGATGAGGGCATATTGTAATCGGTATCAAACTGACCGGCAACGTCAACGTATCTGACAAAATCTCTATATTCGGGTAATTGACAAAAATCTTCTAAAGCGGCATTATAATTCATTGCAGAAACCAACATGCCGTAATCGTTTGCATAACCACCGTTTGCGCCATACATAAATCCCATACCACCACATTGAGAGGGCATTTGAATACCCATGCAACGAATAATAGCGTTAGGATATTCTTTGTGTAGTGTATCTATCATTTTACGTGCGTAAACAAATTGTCCTGCATTTAAATCAAAGTTGGTGTTATAAGCAGTACCTTGTCTATTCCAAGTTAAAAGGAAATAAACGATATCAATTCCGTCAAAACCATTTCTAGAACAGTAAGATTTGAAACTTATATCTTTAAGAGTGCTATCGTAGAACGGACTATCAACGCCACAGAACCATTCCCAATGTCTACCACTCTTGCCTTCGTAGCCAACGTTAGGGTTAAATACGCCGGCAGAGTTTTTGCTGTCAGTTCCTATAAAGTTAAGATAGTTTAATCCAAGTCCTGCAGGAGAGCCACCTGTTTGTGTAAATCTTCTATAAACTTCGTTTGTCCAATATCCTCTTTGTGTTAAACTGTCACCAACACAAAGCACGTTTTTCATTGATACGCCTGTTGTTTTAGGTTTATGCACGATAAGTTTCGTAACGTCACTTCCTAATTCGTTTCCGTTATCATCATAAACGGTAAGTCTTAAAGAGTGTGAGCCTATATCGCTTTCTGTTGGCGTCCATTCAAAATATCTAGGATATTCAGCCCCTTTTGCACAAGTGATACTAATATCGTAATTATAAGGATTTACTGCTTGCACAACGCCACGATAGAATAGTTGGAAATTATCGTTAACGGCAAGATCGTATTCGTCGGCTAAGAAAACGTTTATTTTGTTAGAAACAACTTGAGTGTTTGTTTCGGGCACGATATATTCTTTTGGTGTTAAAACGTCTTGAATAGCACCTAATTTTGCGTATAAATAATTCGTTGCCTTTCTTCCGGTTACGCTCATTTTAGAGGGGGAATTATAAATAGTTCCTTTAGTAGAATAAACGTTATAAGCTTGATATTCGTCTAATGGAATTGCCGCACTATCACTAAAATTCGACCATAAATCACATAATTGATTACAGTTGTAAGAAAGGTATAGTGGGGTAGTATTGTTTGAAATTTTTTCAGGAAGAATCCAAACTATTTCTCTACTTTCGCCAACGGGGATATTTACTTCCAAGGTTTCAGAAGTAATTAGAGCACCGTCTTTATCTTTTTTGTTTAAAAAGAATTTTATTTCGGTAATTGCCGTATCTCTTGCCCTAATAATTACGGATAGAGCCTCTAATTCTTGTGGTTTGCCAATGCTTCCACCCCAGCCGGAAAAAGTTGAATCGGTGAAGTTCCAAGAAGGATTGCTTAACGTTTCAGAAGTGCAAACAAATTTGTCTTTTTCAATATTGAAATAACTATTCAATAAACTTAGTGCATAGTCAATATTGCCTTCTGCTTTATATTTAGTTTCAACACCGTCAATAACCCAAAAGCCATTGCTGTTTATTGATACTGAAGTTGCTTTTCCATCTTTACCACGAGAAGGTGAGCCTGTATCCATATTGTCTATAAACCAGTTTCCGTTTGCGCCTATATATGGAACGGATGGTTCTTCTGCTTGGGCTTTTACACCTGTGTTTGTACCGTCAATATACCAATAACCATCTTGGATATAAGGGGTTTTTCCGTTTATGCCTTGAACGGAGCAACCTGTAAAAGTAAATAAGAATAAAATAGTTAGTAGTAGTGCGATAAATTTTTTCATAATAGTTTCTCCTAAATACTATTTGAGTGATTTTGTAAAGATTATACCATATAAAAAATATTATTTAAAAGTAATTTAAGAAAAAAATATGTCTTTTATCGCTTAATACGTGATATATTTTTTAATAAAACAAAAGAGCATTAGAATTAACAGTAATTCTAATGCTCTTTTTTGGTCGGAGTAGCGAGACTTGAACTCACGGCCTCTTGCCCCCCAGACAAGCGCGCTACCAACTGCGCCATACCCCGTTAGCGATTTGTATTATATCACAACTTTTTTAATTTGGCAAGAATTTTTAAGTGAAATATTAGACAGTTTTAAAAAATAATGTTAAAATATTTATACAAGATGAAAGTTGGAGTGGTAATATGCGTATAAGAAGAAAAAAATATCTTAAAGAGCGTTTGGCTAATCTTAACGATATAGTAGTTGTGCCTGAACGTGATATTGTCAACGTTTTAGAAGCAGTAAAAAACAAGCGTTATTTTGATTATAAAGAAATGTTTGGGAATGATAACGTTGTTAAATTAGAGATAGGGTGTGGCAAAGGGAAATTCGTTTGCGATACGGCAAAAAAGGATAATGGTTCAAACTATATAGCAGTTGAATTGCTAGATAATATTATCGTTATGGCAGGTGAACTTGCTAAAAAAGAAAACGTGTCTAACGTTAGATTTTTTAATAGTGGTGCAGAGTATCTTCCGAGATATATTCAGCCTAAATCAATTAGCGAGATATATCTTAATTTTTCGCCACCTTTTCCTGGTGATGCTTATGAAAATCGTCGCTTAACTTGTGATAGAAGAATCGTAGAGTATAAAGACTTCTTAATTGAGGGTGGGTGCGTTTATCAAAAGACGGATGATAAAGAATTTTTTGAATATTCTTTTGCTCAATTTGTAAAACACGGGTTTGAAGTTCACGACGTTTCAAGTTTAATTGAGAGTGGGGAGATGGAAAGCGTGAAAACGGAATATGAAATGAAATTCCGTTCAATGGGTATGCCTATTTATGCTCTAAAAGCGAAAAAAGTATAGATTAAAGTCAAATGTAATGTTGAAGAGAGTCAATTCTACTGTTAGTGGAGTTGACTTTTTTTGTAGCTTGTAAGAAGAATTAGGTACACTTTTGCGCTAGTGGGTGTTGAATTTTTTTCTATGTGGTTCTCATAAATGTTGAAAGTTTTTCATGTTAAATCTCTTGTTGGAACGGCTGATTAAGGTGTAAAATGCGTGAAAATTAAAAAAGGAGAAAAGGAAATGAAAACAATTAAAGAAGTTCCTTTGGTGTTTGCTGTTGACGATAACTATTCGCCGTTTTTATCAGTAGCTTTACGCTCTATTGTTGATAATGCAAGTTCTAATAATTTTTATTCTATATTTATTCTTAATACCGGAATAAGCGATACGAATAGAAATAAATTATGCGTGTATAATTCAGATAACGTTAAAATAAATTTTGTTGACGTTGCAGATTGTATGGGAAAGATGGATAAAGAAAAAATACATTTAAGAGATTATTACACAAAAGCAATATATTATAGAATTTTTATACCATCACTTTTTCCGCAGTATGATAAAATTCTTTATTTGGATTGTGATTTGGTTGTTTTAGAAGATATTGCAAATTTTTATAATTGTGAATTAGATAACAAAATTTTAGGTGTTGTTCCGGAAGAAACAATGACTCAATTTGATGTTTTTGGAGTTTATTCTGAAAAAGTTTTAGGTGTGGATAGGAATAAATATTTTAACTCAGGCGTTTTGCTTATTAATTGTAAAGAATTTATTAGTGAACATATTGAAGAAAAATTTATTATGTATATGAGCGTGCAAGAGTTTAAAGTTGCACCTGATCAAGATTATCTTAACGTTTTATGTAAAGATAAGGTAAAATATTTTTCCGTTGGTTGGAATAAAACCCCGTTTTTAGATATGGACTTTAATGATAGTTTGTTAAAACTAATACATTATAAGTTAAATTTTAAGCCTTGGCATTATAATTCTATTCGTTATCAAGAATATTTTTGGAAATATGCTGAAAGGACAGAATATTATGAACAACTTATTGAAATGAGAAAAAATTTTACAGATGAAGAAAAACGTTTAGAAGAAAAGGCTTTTGAGACTTTGAAAAAGACTGCCGTAAAATACGTTAATGATAAGAATATTAAAACATTATAAGGGGTAAAAATGAAACTCAAACAAAGAGAAAAAGTATTAGAAAGAATAAAAGATTACGAACGTTTGGGGCTTTGGAATAACGACGTTGAAGACGACATGCCTGCTAAGCCGTTAAAAAGTAAAAAAGTAGATTATCTTAACGATAAATTATCTTCTAAAATTTTATCTGCAATTTCGAACAAGATGGCAATGCGATATTATGAAAAACTTATAAAAAATGGCGATTTTATTATAAAAGAAATAGTTGGGATAGAACATTATAGAAGTGTAAAAGGTGGCGCTATTTTAACTTGTAATCATTTTAGCCCATTAGATAATTACGCCGTGTATAGGTCGATACGTGGTGAATTTAAAAAGGGGCAAGTTTTATATAAGGTTATTAAGCAATCAAATTATACGAGTTATAAAGGGCTTTTTAGGTTTTTCTTTAGAAATTGTAATACTTTGCCTCTTGCTGATAATTTAGGGGTAATGAAAAAGTTTATGCAAGCTATAAAAGTTTTATTAAATAGGGGCGAAAAAATTTTGATATATCCAGAACAAGCAATGTGGTATAACTATAAAAAACCTCGTCCGTTAAAAAACGGGGCTTTTAAGTTGGCAGTAATAAATAACGTGCCTGTAATTCCTTTTTTCATAACGTTTGAAGATATCGCTAGAGTTGGAAAAAATGGTGAGCCTATATTTTCATATACAGTTAATATTTTACCACCTATATATGCAAAAGAAAATCTTAATGAAAAAGAACAGATTGAATATATGAAAGAAGAAAATTTTAGGTTGTGGAAAGAAACTTATGAAAAAAATTATAAAATTCCATTAAGATATGCGGGGGATTGACATGCTTTTGTATCTTTCGTGTGTTTTAGTCGGTATGTTTTTGATAACTTTTTTTAACGTGTTGTGTAATCCTTTTTCTGGTGGCTTGATTGAGGTTTCTATTCTAGTTGTTTGTTTTACAGTTTTAGAGATAATAATTGATTTAATAATGGCTTTTTTTGTTAGATGGGTATTGCCTAAAAAGTTTTTTAACGTGGACAAAAAATGGTTTTCTGCTAGTAATAAAGAACAAAGGGTTTATGAATATTTGGGTGTGAAAAAATGGAAAGATAAAACCTTAGAGTTAGGGGCGTTGACTAAGTTTAGAAAAAACAAACTTGTCAATCCTAAAGAAAACGACTATATTGAGCGATTTATAATAGAATCTAATTACGGTGTTTTAGTGCATTTGTCGTGTATAATTTTTGGTTTTTTAGTTGTTTTTGTTTGTCCTTTTGGTTTTAAATTTAGCGTGGGTGTGCCCATATCTATTGTAAATGTGTTTTTAAATAGTTTATCACTAATAATTTTAAGATATAATTTGCCTAAACTTCATACGTTAAGAAAACTAAATGAAAAAAGAAATAAAAGGTTGTAGGGACGGCTAAACGCTTGCATTAATTTTTATAAAATGATAAAATGAACTAAATTTTTCGAGGTTGTTTTACTATGGAAATAATAGATGCTCACGCTCATATCTATCCTACTAAAATTGCTGAAAAAGCGACTGATGCAATAGGTGCTTTTTACGATATAAAAATGGATATGCCGGCAGGGACTTCTAACGTGCTTATTGAAGAAGGTGCGAAAGCAGGCGTTTCTCGTTACGTAGTTCACTCTTGCGCAACCAAAGCACATCAGGTTAGGGCTATAAACGAGTTTATAAAAAAAGAAATGGAAGACCACTCGGAATTTATAGGCTTTATGACGTTGCATCAAGATCTTACTGAAGAAGAAATTCAAACGGAAGTTGAGTGGTGTTTAGAAAACGGGTTTAAAGGTGTTAAACTTCACCCCGATTTTCAAAAATTTTACATAGACGGTGAAGACGCCGAGAAATTTTATAGAGTTATAGGGGATAGATTGCCGATTTTATTTCACGTTGGTGATGATAGGTATGAATTTAGCAAACCCTATCGTTTGGCTAAAATGGCAAAAAAATATCCTAGTGTAAGATTTATTGCCGCACATTTCGGTGGGTATCGCTGTTGGGATGAAGTTGCTGTTTTTAAGGACTTAAAAAACGTTTATTTTGATACTTGTTCGTCGCTTGCTTTTATTAGTGTTGAAAAGGCGAGAAGTATTATAGACTTGTTGGGCGTTGATCGTTTTTTCTTTGCGACAGACTTTCCTATGTGGGATGCAACGCAAGAACTCAAACGTTTTTTAGCAATTCCTATGACTGATCAAGAAAGAGAAAAAGTGTTCTCAACAAACTTGAAAAAATTGTTAAAAATATAGTGTCTTTCGTTAGAAAATACTTGACAAACTTGTTTTGTCGTAATATAATTATGAAAAAATAAAAACACTAAGACGGAAATAGACGTTTAAAGTACTGATTTAGAGAGTTAACGGGTGGTGAAAGTTAACGAAGGAATAAACGTTACTCATTCCCGAGTGGAAACGGTGAAATGTTTAATAGTAATCGTTTACGGAAGCTTCGTTAAAGCAAAAGAGCGATCGCTTTTTAGCGATAAAAATGGGTGGTACCACGGCTTGATCGTCCCTGACTATTAGTCAGGGCTTTTTTTGTTTTATTAGTCGTTAATCGCTTGTTTTAACTTTTAATTGCTTGACAGTATTTTCTTTTTATTATATAATGTATATAATAAAATATTTTATCCAAGAAAATGTGCAGAAGAAACGGTTTGTTATCTAGGTTGATTGTTTTATATCTAGACGTGTGTTGAACAAAATAATTGTTTACGGAACGCCCCGTTATAGGTTGTTAAGTGGTTGTGTTTTACAACAATTTGGGTGGTACCACGGCTTGATCGTCCCTGACTTTTTCGTCAGGGTTTTTTTGTTTTTATTAATGGGTTTAAGGAGAACTAGAATGAAAAAAATTACTGTTTCGGATTTTACGTTAAAAGAAATTGAAAAGCAAGATTTTTCTTTAACTTTTAGAGAAAAGTTGGCTATAGCTGAAAAACTAGATATTCTTAATATAGATGCTATTGAACTACCAGCTTTAATTAATTCAAAAGAAAATGAAGTTATTTATAGAACTATTAGTCAATCTGTTAAAAATTCGATTGTAAAAATTTCGGTAGGTAACAACGAAGATAGCCTAAAAAGAGCAGTTGATTGTGTTAAATGCGCTCGTAATTTTGGCTTGCAAGTTGAAATGCCCGTGTCAACGACTTTGATGGAATATTTTCAACATTTAAAAGCTCCTGCAATGCAAGTAAAAATCGGGGAACTAGTAAAATTAGCAAAACAATATACGGATTGTGTGGAATTTATTGCTTGTGATGCTTTTAGGGCTGAAAACGGTTTTGTTGAACAATGTGCAAAAACGGCGTTTGAAAACGGTGCGTCGGTAATTACGATTTGTGATGATGCCGGCGAAGCGTTGCCTGAAGAATTTTTTGATCTTGTAAGTAAGATTAAGTCTTTTTGCGATATTAAGGTTTTCGTTCAAACTTCTAATAAATTAAAGATGGCTAGCGCTTGCGTTGCTAGTGCTATAAAGGCTGGGGCAGACGGGGTTAAAACTTCTTCTTTTGGCGAATATATTTCTGCAGATCTTTTGTCTGATCTTGTTAACGCTAAAAAGTTTAATTTTGGTGTAGAACTCGGTATTGATTCTACTAAAGTTAAAACTTTGCTTGCGTCCATTGATAAACTTGCAGAAGTTGAAACTGTGGAAAGTAAATCTCAAACCATTTCCGGTACTTTGGATGTTAATACAACGGCAAAAGGTCTTTCTGATGCTATTAAGCAACTTGGTTATGAACTTACTGATGCCGATAATGGTAAGGTTTATGAAGAGTTTAAGAAAATCGTTACTAAAAAAGAAGCAATTAACGTTAAAGAGTTAGAAGCACTTGTTGCAAGTACTGCAATGCAAGTTCCTTCTACTTACCATTTGATTAATTACGTTGTTAATAGTGGGAATATAATTCCTGCAACTGCTAATATCACTTTAGAAAAAGATGGTGAAAAGTTTACGGGCGTTTCTACCGGTGACGGTCCTATTGACGCTGCTTTTCATGCTATCGAGCAAGTTATAGGTCATCATTATGAACTTGACGATTTCCAAGTTCAAGCCGTAACAAAGGGAAGAGGCGCTGTTGGTTCGTCTATTATTAGATTGCGTGCTAACGGAAAACTTTATCCCGGCAATGGTGTTTCTACCGATATTATCGGGGCTTGTATAAGAGCGTATATTAACGCATTGAATAAAATTGTTTACGAGGAAAACTAATTATGAAATTTTCCTTTTCTGATAAAATTGTTAAAAGTTCAAGTTTCGTTGAACTTTGTAACGTTGCGCAAGATTATGGCTTTGATGGAATAGAAATTTCTGATGCCGAGAAAGAAAAACTTGCTCATGATGATAGTATTTTCCGTTCGTCTATAACTGCTGACGCTAAAAGAAAACTTGTTAACCGTCATATAACTATTCCCGTATTGAGTTGTCCTTTCGACGTTGATAATAATTGCGACGTTGAAAAGGTTAATAAACTTATTGAATACGCATCTATGGCTAACGTTTCCGGCGTTATAGTTAGATTAAAAGATATTGAAGACGTTAACGATCTTAAAAAAGTTTTAAATCCCGTTATAAAAGTTGCCGAAGATCTCGGTGTTTCAATTCTTATTGAAACTTGTGGTTCTTTTGTTAATACTGAAAAAGTTTTAGAACTTATTAACATTTTCGGTACTGTTGCATTAAAAGTTTGTTGGAATATTAGAGAAACTTTCTTTAATGCCAAAGAAACTGCAGATAAGACTATTCAAACGCTTGGTGCTTATATAGGGTACGTTCGTCTTGGCGATCGCAAGGACGGGAAAGACGTTCTTATAGGTGATGGCGATTTGCCCGTTAATGATTTCATGAACGCTCTTCGTTCTCTTAACTACGACGGATACGTTGCAGTTATGGAATCGGGGGATATTACTTCGGCAGATATATTGCTTACGCATTTTAAGAGTTATTTAACTGCTAAAGCCGAAATTGCTCCGTCAAATCCCGTATATTATAATCGTTCTAAAACGGGTGTTCATCCTTGGAAGAAGTATGACGTTTTAGACGTTACTTTTTCAGAAGTTTTAGATAAGATGGTAGAATGTTATCCCGATCAATATGCGTTCAAGTATACAACTCTAGATTATACGAGAACCTATTCTCAATTTAGAGATGACGTTGATAAGGTTGCCGCTGCGTTGGTTTCTCTTGGCGTACGAGCAGGGCATCACGTTGCAATCTGGGCAACGAACGTTCCACAATGGTTTTTAACCTTTTGGGCTACTGTAAAAATCGGTGCTGTTTTAGTTACCGTTAATACTGCTTATAAAATTCACGAAGCAGAATATCTTTTAAGACAATCGGATACTCATACTTTGGTTATGATCGATAGTTGTAAAGATTCTGATTATAAGGCTATTATTGAAGAACTTTGTCCTGAGTTGAAAAATATTCAACCTGGTCAACCCCTATATTCAAAGACTTTGCCGTTCTTAAGAAACGTCGTTACCGTTGGCTTTGATATGGATGGTTGTCTTGAGTGGAAAGATTTTGTTAAGCGTTCTTCTTTGGTTCCTAATGAAGAAATAAGACGTATGGCGTCGCTTGTAAAGCCTGATGACGTTTGCAATATGCAATATACTTCTGGCACTACGGGTTTCCCGAAAGGGGTTATGCTTACGCATAGAAATATCGTTAACAATGGTAAGATTATAGGCGATAGAATGGATATTTCTACTGCAGATCGCATGATGATACAAGTTCCTATGTTCCATTGCTTTGGTATGGTTCTTTCAATGACGAATATGATGACTCACGGTGGTACTATTTGTCCCGTGCCATATTTCTCGCCAAAATCGTCGCTTGATTGTATAAATCAAGAGAAAATTACTTGTTTTAACGGTGTTCCCACAATGTTTATTGCAATGTTCAATCATGCTGACTTTGCAAAAACCGATTTTTCTCATATAAGAACAGGGATAATGGCAGGTGCGAACTGTCCACCTGAACTTATGCGCCGCGCTGCTGCCGAAATGAATATGACGGAAATTATTAGCGTTTACGGGCAAACTGAGGCTTCACCTGGTTGTACCATGGGCGAAGTTAACGAAGATATTGACCACAGAGTAGAAACCGTTGGTAGTGCTTTCCCCGGCGTTGAATGTAAAATTATTGATCCTGAAACGGGCGAAGAACTTCCCGATGGCCAAAATGGTGAATTCGTTGCAAGGGGTTATAATATTATGAAAGGATATTATAAGATGCCGAAAGCAACTGAACAAACCATTGATGCAGAAGGATGGTTGCATAGTGGGGATATTTGTTGCAGAACACCTGACGGCTACTATAAAGTTACGGGTAGACTTAAAGATATGATTATTCGTGGTGGCGAAAATCTTTATCCGAGAGAAATTGAAGAGTTTTATCTCACAAACGAAAAGGTTAGGGACGTTCAAGTAGTTGGTGTTCCTGATCAAAGATACGGTGAAGAGGCTTGTGCGTTTATTATTTTGAAAAAAGGCGAAAACTCTAGCGAAAATGAAATGAGAGAATATGGAAATGCTAATATGGCAAAACATAAAGTTCCTAGATATTTCTTTTTTGTTAACGAGTTCCCGATGAACGCTGCAGGTAAAATTCTTAAGTATAAAATGCGTGAAGACGCAGTAGAAAAAATAAAAAATATTTAATAATTACACGAGGTGGTATAATGCTTGAAATTAAAATAGAAAAAGCAAAGACTTTAAAAGAAAAACCAGATTTTTCGAATCTTGGTTTCGGTAAGTATTTTACCGATCACATGTTTGTAATGCAATACTCTGATGAAATAGGTTGGCATGATGCTAAAATCGTTCCATTTGATTATATTCCTATTCATCCAGCATCAACCGTTCTTCATTACGGCGCTGAAATTTTTGAAGGTATGAAGGCTTATAGAGTTGCAGACGGCTATCAATTATTTAGACCTATCGAAAATATTAGAAGAATGAACGATTCGGCTGAAAGACTTTGTCTTCCTGTTTTAGATGAGGAATTTACTCTTAAAGCTTTAACGGAACTCATTACTCTTGAATACGACTGGATTCCTGATCAACCCGGTACTTCTTTGTATATTCGTCCGTTTATGTTTGGTAACGACGAATCTCTTGGGGTTCATGCAGTACATAACGCTACTTTCGTTATAATTCTTTCGCCTGTTGGTAGTTATTATAAAGAAGGCTTAAATCCTGTAAAAATTAGCATCGAAAGTCAAGACGTAAGAGCCGTTCGTGGTGGTACGGGCTATGCAAAATGTGGTGGTAACTATGCCGCTTCATTAAGAGCAGGTAAGCGTGCTGCTGAAAAAGGTTTTTCTCAAGTTCTTTGGCTTGACGGTGTTGAAAGAAAATATATTGAAGAAGTTGGCGCAATGAACGTTATGTTTAAGATAAACGGCGAAATTGCAACGCCTGCGCTTACAGGTTCAGTTCTTCCTGGTATTACTAGAAAATCTAGTATAGAAATTCTTAAAGAATGGGGCTACAACGTTTCTGAAAGACTTGTTTCTGTAGACGAACTTATGAGTGCTGCTGAAAATGGTTCTCTTGAAGAGGCTTGGGGAACAGGTACGGCGGCAGTTATTTCGCCGATCGGGCATCTTTTCTATAACGAAAAAGATTATACTGTTTCAGATAATAAAATCGGTTCGCTTACTCAAAAACTTTATGATGAACTTACTGGTATTCAATGGGGTAAAAAACCCGACACACGTGGTTGGTGCTATAAGGTAAAAGTTAATGGATAGCAAAAGAGTTACCGTTTTTATGGGTCATTACGGAAGTGGTAAAACTTTCGTTTCAGTAAATTACGCAGTTGAATTAGCAAGACGTAATTTGCCCGTAAGCATTTACGATTTGGATATTGTTAACCCTTATTTTAGAACTGTTGACGCTCAAAAAACGTTAGATGAAGAAGGGGTTGAGTTAGTAGTGTCGCCTTTTGCTGAAACTAACGTGGATATTCCAGCAATGAATTCTAAATCGTACAAAATGGTTGACGATTTATCTCGATATGCAGTTGCAGATATAGGTGGCGACGATAGAGGTGCGTTGGCGCTTGGTAGGTTTTATGAAAGACTAAAGAGTGAAAATAATTACGACGCTTTATTAGTCGTTAACAAGTATCGTCCAGAAACTAGAGATTTAGATGGTGTAATGCAAATTCTAAATGAAATAGAGTGTTCGGGAAAACTTCCTTTTACGGGACTTGTTAATAATGCTAATCTTGGGTTAGAAACAACTGAAGAACATATTTTGAGTGGACTTGATTTCGTTAATGAATTATCTAAAAGAACAGGGTTGCCTGTAAAATTTACTTCTGTAAGACGAGATTTGATAACTGAAAAATTAAAAGAAAAAATAAAAGATATATTGCCGGTTGATCCTATAAAATATGGAAACTGGCTATAAAGGAGACAAAATGGCAAAAGTAACTTTTGACGTGGAGCGTTGTAAAGGTTGTGGGCTTTGCGAAACCGTTTGCCCAAAGCAAATAATTTCGCTCGCTAAAGACAAAATCAATGCTAAAGGCTATCACCCGGCAATCGTAACCGACCAAGAAAAATGTATAGGTTGCGCTTTCTGTGCAACAATGTGTCCGGATACGGTTATCACGGTGGAAAAATAGAGGTGTATTATGGCAGAAAAGATTTTAATGAAAGGTAATGAAGCGCTTGCAGAAGCCGCTATAATGGCTGGCTGTAAGTATTATTTCGGTTATCCGATTACCCCTCAAACTGAAGTTGCCGCTTATATGGCTAAGCGTATGCCCAAGGTTGGAGGAACTTTTTTACAAGCAGAATCTGAAGTTGCGGCTATCAACATGGTTTACGGTGTTGCTGCTTGTGGTAAAAGGGTTATGACTAGTAGTTCAAGTCCAGGAATTTCACTTAAGAGCGAGGGGATATCGTATCTTGCTGGTTCAGAACTTCCTGCGCTTATCGTTAACGTTCAACGTGGTGGTCCTGGTCTTGGTGGTATTCAACCATCACAATCGGATTATTTCCAAGCGACTAAGGGTGGTGGACATGGTGACTATAAACTTATAGTTTTAGCACCTGCATCAATACAAGAAATGGTTGACCTTACTTTTAAAGGCTTTGATATGGCTGATAAGTATAGAGTTCCTGCAATGATTCTTGCTGATGGTACTATGGGACAAATGATGGAACCCGTTAGTCTTGAACTTGGCGAAGTTAAAGAATATAGCAAGCCTTGGGCTACTACGGGCACGGCAAATCACGAAGGTAGAAACGTTATAAATTCTCTTTCGCTTAACGCTACTCAATTAGAAGAATGGAATATTGCTAGATATAAACGCTATGAAATTATTGAGCGTGATGAAGTTATGTATGAAGAATTCATGATGGAAGACGCTGAAATTTGTATCGTATCTTTTGGTATTGCTGCACGTATTGCTAAAAACGCAATTATGGATGCAAGAAAAAAAGGGATTAAGGTTGGTATGATTCGTCCTATAACCTTATGGCCGTTCCCGAAAGATGCTCTTAAAAAAGCGGCAGGCAAAGTAAAAGCGTTCTTGTCGGTAGAACTCAATATGGGGCAAATGGTAGAAGACGTTAAACTCTCTATTAATTGTGAAAAACCCGTTTATTTCTACGGTAGAACAGGTGGCGTTCTTATGAGTCCCAACGAAGTTGTCGATAAACTTCTTGAAATTGAAAAAGGAGATGCAAAACAATGGTAGTTTTTGAAAAGACGAAAGGTTTAACGGATAATCAGTTACACTACTGTCCTGGTTGTACTCATGGTATAATTCATCGTTTAGTTGCAGAAGCGCTTGAAGAACTTGGCGTATTGAATAAAACCGTAGGTATTGCTTCGGTTGGTTGTTCGGTATTCTCTTACAACTATTTTAATTGCGATATGATACAAGCACCACACGGTAGAGCCCCTGCAGTTGCAACGGGTGCAAAACGTTCTAATCCTGATAGCGTAGTATTTACTTATCAAGGGGACGGAGACCTTGCTGCTATCGGTACAGCTGAAACTGTTCATGCTGCTGCAAGAAATGAAAATATTACCGTTATTTTCGTTAATAACGCAATTTACGGTATGACGGGTGGGCAAATGGCACCTACTACTCTTCCTACGCAAGTAACCCAGACTTCGCCTTATGGTAGAGACGTAACCGTAGTAGGTTATCCCGTTAAAGTTTGTGAAATGCTTTCTCAAGTTGACGGTGCGTCATATCTTGAAAGAGTTGCCGTAAACAACGTTAAGAATATTAAAAAGGCTAAACAGGCTATATTGCACGCATTTAAAAATCAAATTGAAGGAAAAGGTTTTTCTTTGATTGAAGTTCTTTCAACTTGTCCTACAAACTGGGGTCTTTCTCCGAAAGATTCTCTTAAATGGCTTGATGATAATATGCAAACCTATTATCCTTTAGGTGTTTATAAAGATAAATACAAGGAGGAAAAATAATATGGCTAAAACGACTAAAATTCTTATCGCAGGTTTTGGTGGACAAGGCGTTCTTTTTACGGGTAAAGCTTTGGCGTATACGGGACTTAAAGCAGGCATGGAAGTAAGTTGGTTGCCATCTTACGGTCCAGAAATGAGAGGTGGTACGGCTAACTGTAGCGTAACTCTTTCTGATACGCCTATTGGTTCGCCTATCGTTGATAAGCCCGACGTTCTTATTGCAATGAACCTTCCTTCACTTGAAAAGTTCTTTAATGAAACCGAGAACGGTGGGTATATTGTTTACGATAGTTCACTCATAAACAAGTGCGAAAATAGAGAAGATCTTTCTATAAGTGGTATTCCTGCTACTAAACTTGCAAGTGATAATGCGTTAGACGGTCTTGCTAATATGATTATACTTGGCAAGGTTATTAAAGAAACTAACGTTTTAACTCTTGACCAAATTAAGAATTGTCTTGCTCAAATGGTTCCTGCTAAAAAGGCAGAACTTTTAGATAAAAATATAAAAGCAATCGAACTTGGTTATAACTACTAATATAAAAAACAGTCACGATTTTGCGTGGCTGTTTTTTTGTGTGGTAATAACATTAAAACTATAGGTATAATTATTCTTTTTGTGACATAAATCATGCTTTGTGGCATATATTGAAATAGAAAGTCTAACAAGGAGGATAAAATGTCTTTTTTCTGTAATTTTCAATCGGATAAATGTCCAGGGCATATTAGTGGAAATCCGTTAAACGGTTTGTGTGAAAAAGTTTGTATACAAACCAAAAAGGTTTTTGATGCTTGTATGCAACAGAGCCAACTTACTGATATAGTATTAAATATTTCAAATATTACGCCAAGCAGCGTTACATATCCACTCACTTTTATAAGTGCAAAAAGTATGGGGTCGCAAGGCACGATTAGTAATTTGCTTGTTGAACCTTTAAATGAACGGCCTAATTGCGCTAGGGTTAAAACCGATATAATTATACCCGTTTCAGTTGCGTTTACTGATGCAAATGGTGTAGAAGGTAGTGCGATAAGTAGTATAACTATAACTAAAGACGTGATACTT
Organism: Christensenellaceae bacterium; assembly: GCA_045654165.1. Classification (GTDB taxonomy): domain Bacteria; phylum Bacillota; class Clostridia; order Christensenellales; family Borkfalkiaceae; genus UBA1259. The sequence goes on along the minus strand of JAZOMV010000067.1, from coordinate 23,290 downwards.
AATATTCCATCTGCTTCTATAATGCCTTACAACGTGGAGGCCGTGGTGTCTTTGGTTTCAACTTTAGGGAACTACACAGGGCAAAATCAATTTACTATTGATGCTTGCGTTTCTATAATTCTTAAAGTCGTAATGGAAGTGGAATTGTTAATTCCGTCTTACGGCTATACGGCAATTCCACCGTGTCAAGAATATACACAAGAGGTTTGTGCAGGCTTTTTTGAACTTCCTATGTATCCTGAATAACTTTTTTATAATGAAAAAGCGTGTTTTTACACGCTTTTTTGCTTGTTTTAAGAGATTTATTGTGTTAATATTTAATTATGAAGTTTTTTGCTATTAGTGATTTGCATATTTCAACTAACACGAATAAACCTATGGACGTTTTTGGTGGTAATTGGGTTGGATATCTTGATAAAATTAAATCTGATTGGTTAAAAAAAGTTACTAACGACGATATAGTTTTGATTGGTGGCGATATCAGTTGGGCAATGAATATAGAAGACGCTAAAAAAGATATCCTTTCTTTTTCTGAATTGCCGGGAAAAAAAGTTTTGATTAAAGGTAATCACGATTATTGGTGGAGTGGTATTGGAAAGGTTAGAGATATGTTGCCTGAAAATTTTTACGCTTTACAAAATGATTGTGTTAGATTTGAAAACGTAGTTATTTGTGGGTCAAGGTGTTGGAGTGTGCCAGGTTCCCCTGATTTTAACGAGCAAGATATGAAAATATATCTTAGGGAAATTGAACGATTGAAACTTTCATTTAAATCGGTTGAAAAAATAAGGCAAGACGGGGATAAACTTATCGCCTTAATACATTATCCACCTTTTAACGTAAAACACGAGGTTTCGGCGTTTACCGATATTTTTGAGCAAAATGGAGTTGATGCTGTTGTTTACGGGCACTTGCACGGAAAAAACGTTAGGGCTGATAAACTTGTAATTAAGAATAAAATTAAATATTATCTAACTTCTTGTGATCAAACGGATAACGAGTTGAGAGAAATAGAGGTGTAAATGGCTGTAAGGCCATTTTTGCTTTTAAAGTATAAAAATATTTGTTTTGACATAATATTAAGTAATATTGTTTTGGAGGGTATTATGTCACAACAAATACAAACTGAAAGTGATAGATTGATTTTAGATGCAAGAAAAAACCTTTCTATGACGGGCGTGCAATCGGTAGATGGTTTTGGGGAGCAGTTTTTAAGTCTTACGGTTTATGGAAATAAAGTGAAAATCGTTGGTGAAAATATTAAGATTTCTTCTTATAATAAATCGACGGGCAGTTTTTCTGCAGACGGGATTTTTAACGAGATAAAATATAACCATAAAAAAGTTCCGTTTGTGAAAAGATTATTTAAATAATGTTTATATCTTCCGGTCAGTTTTACGTGCTTATTGCTTGTGTTGCGATAGGTGGAATTTGTGGTGTGTTTTTTTCTTTTACAAACGTGTTGAAATTCTTTATTCGTTCTTGGGTGGTTAATATTTTTTTAGACCTTTTGTCCTTTTTGTGCACGGCGATTGTTTTCGTGTTGGTTTCTTCTAATATGAGATTTCCAAATTTTAGGTTTTTTATGCCATTTTCAATAATGTTTGGGATATGGCTTTATTTGAAAAGTTTTCATATATTACTTGCAAAAATTGCAAAAAAGTTTTATAATATATGTGTTAAGAAATTTCAAAGGAAACCAAAGAATTTTAATGACGGAAGAAAAGGCAAAAAAGTTAATAGTTGCAGGCACGGTAGGTGCAGTTTTGCTAGCGTTCATACTAATGTTCGTTATGATATGGCAAATGTGCAAAATAACTAACGAAAAAAATAAAATTGCTTATTATAATGCAAAAATTGCCGAGTGCGATAGACTTATCGAAACAGAAGAAGATAATCGCTCAGCAATTATGACTAAACAAAAACTTATCAGCGAGGCGCATAAACTCGGATATATTTTTGATGGAGATGTTATTATAGGCTAATGAAATACGGTGTAATTGATATAGGATCAAATTCCGTTCGCTTAATGATTAGCGAAAACGGTAAAACCCTTTATAAACTCGTTAATACCACACGTCTTGCCGAAGGAATGGGAGATGAGAAAACCTTAAAAGAAAAACCGGTGGAACGTACTGTATCTGCCGTTTCTTTTTTTGTTGAAAAGGCTAAAACGGAGAAAGTTGACGAGATTTTTATATTTGCGACGGCAGCCGTTAGGTCTTCGGTTAATCCTGAATTTTTTACTGAAAAAGTAAAAAGAGATACTGGATATACCGTAGACGTTATTTCGGGAGAAATGGAAGCGACTATAGGAAGAATAGGTGCTATAGGTTTTAATGACGGTGGTGTTATAGACGTTGGTGGCGCAAGTACGGAAATAGTTGCCGTAAAAAACAATTCGGTTATTTTTTCAAAAAGTTTACCGATCGGTGCTGTTAAAATATATGATTTTTGTGGTCAAGACGTTAAAAAGGCTAGAGAGTTTATATTAAAAAATATAGAAAAATACGGAGATATTCCTAATGTTGATTTTTGTTCAATAGGTGGAACGGCTACTACTATAGCGTCAATAGTTATGGAATTAGATCCTTACGACCCTAATTTGGTTGATGGGTTTGAAATTACCGATAAAATCTTGTCGGATACTGTGGATAAGTTGTATTCCTTAACGGTGGAGCAACGAAGAAGTCTTAAAGGTTTGCAACCTGCTAGGGCAGAAGTAATAGCTGGAGGGGCGTTATTGCTTCTAGAGGTTATAAGAAAAATCGGTGTTGATAAATTTACCGTTAGTGAAAAAGATAATTTAGAAGGCTATCTTGCGATGGTTATGGAGAGAAAATGAGTAGAAGGGCTAATATAATTAGTAACGTGCTTTCGTTAGGATTGACGTTATTGAGTTTGTTTTTTGTCGTTTATTTTACTAATCAAAATTATTACGTTGAAAAAATGATTAACGTAATGCTTTGGTTTGTTTTGGGTGCAATACTTTGTGGATTATTAAATGCTTTTTTGCATGAATTAGGTCACGTTATTGCAGGGAAAAACAATGGCTATGCGTTTTCTGCTATGACCGTTTGGTTTTTTAAATGGACTAAAAAGAAAAAGAAGATCGTTTTTTCATTGACTTTGCCTTTTGATGAGGCTGGATATACCGAAATGATACCAACTAAAACGGATAAAGTTGCAGAAAGGCACGTTAAATACACGCAAGGTGGCGTTTACGGCTCTATTATTTTGCTACTTTTAGGTATTCCTGCATTTTTCTTGTTGGAATATTTGTCTTGGCAGTTGTTTGTTTTATGGGCAATGCTTGTGCCTATGAGTGTTTACTATTTAGCTGGAAACGTTTTGCCTATGTCATCTTCGGGTGCTTTGAACGACGGTGCAGTTGTTTACGGGTTTAAGAAGAAAAATTTTGGATCAATGGTAACTACTGCGCTTTTAATTTATCAAGCAGAGTTGTATAACGGTAAAACTCCGTCGCAAGTTGATGATAAATTATTGTTTGATTTGCCACAGTTGTCAGAGGAAGATCCTTTATTTGTAATGTTGCTTAACGCAAGATATAACTATTTTGTGGATAAGGGCGATTTTGACGGAGCAAAAAGTGTTTCCGATAGATTAATGGGTATAGTTGATAATTTCCCTAAATATTACAAAAACATTATAAAGGTTGATGCTCTTTACAATGCTTGTACCTTTGATTACAACGAAGAACTTGCCGACGATTTGGTGTATGAATTAGAAAAATATCTTAATAACGTTAACACGGTTACTAACGTTAGGGCTAAATTAGCCTATATTTTGTACGTAAGTAAAGAAACTTCAAACGTTGATATGTTTTACGAAAAAGCTATAAAAGAGGCTAGAAGATGTAAAATTAAAGGTTTGGGTGAGTTTGAAATTAAACTTTTGGAAAATATGAAAAAAGATTTCCCTGTGAATGAATAAATAAAAAAGACCTTTTGAATGGGCGTCACTCTTAGGGATTTAAATTGAGTATTTAACAATAAAGTATACATTGTTGATTTTTAATTATTTTTTTGCTATAATAAAACAAATAATTTATAGGTCAAACACATGAAAAAATTTTACTATTTCCTTTTATCAACCATTTTAGTTATAATTAATGTATTTTCAATAAGTGCTTGTATAAGTGAAGACAACATTTCTAAAAGTGATTGTGAACATGTTTGTGTTTGGAAGGAAGTTAAAAAACCCACATGCGAATCTTTTGGATTAAAATCTTATGTATGCACATTATGTGAAACTATTTTACATTCAGAACAAATAGAATCACTTGGGCATGACTTATATACCAAATACGATTATGCAACGTGTTTAGAAGACGGAACAAAAGAAACTTTTTGCAATAACTGTGGTTATTCAAATATAGAAATTTTACAAGCCCATGGACACACAAAAACAGTAAATTGTAAAAGCGATGGGACAAAAATTTTGATAAGTTACAATTGTTTTTATGATTGCGGATATAATGTTTTAATATATGATTTTAATTGTGGAATAAATATTGTTGGTAACATGCACGACTTTATGAAAGTTGATGAAATAAAAGTAAACAATGAGATACAATATCAGTATAATGCACCTTATTACAAAGTAGATTGGGATATTGTTAATGGTTATTATCATTTTCTTATATTAAAAAGCAATGTTGCTATAAGAGATTTCGTGTCTACAAATTTACAACAATGGTCATGGGAAGAAAAAGTAAATTGGTATAAAAATATTGATGATAATATTTCTGTTGAATTAGAGTTTATGTGCAACATAGCAACAACTGAAATAGTTTTTATTTAAAGTTTCTTGGAGTTAATATGGGAACTTTTGCTTATTTGGGAAAAGATAACGAAAAATTAATTAATATGTATACAGTTGCTAGACAATTTCGTAATGCGATATCTCAAGATGAGTTATTAATAATAAAAAAAGAAAGTTTTATTAACAAAATTTTTCCCTACATCGTGAATTCTGCTTTTTCTTCTGAAATATATCTAAAATTAATCATTTTAATGAATGGTTCAACCATACCAAAGAAACATAGCCTAACCTTATTACTGGAAAAAGCGAATTTAAAAAATAAATTTAAATTTTTTCTTATAGATAATTTAAAAAAATTAAATAAACCTTATAGCGATGAATGTTTTGAGCGAGATTTAAAATCCATTTCAAATGCATTCGAAGATTGGCGTTATATTTACGAAAAAAATTCTATAACAATATCTAATGTCTTCTTACAATTACTCAATACTTATCTTGATATCACGTGTAAAAGTCTTATTAAAAATAAATTCGATATAAACATGGATGAATACCCATATATATAAATTATTTTATTTAATGGATGCTTAAAAGTGTAGCACACTATACTTTGCAAGCAAAGTCGTGTGTTCGTACAAAGCAAAAAGAAAGACTAACGAAATTTCGTTAGTCTTTTAAGTTGTTTAAAAAACCCCTAAGAGCAACGCCCTAAATGAAGGTCTTTTTTTTTAATATTAAATTTATCCTTTGATTTCTAAATCGCCATAACAAAAAGGGCATATTGAGAACGTAGTCGTTGAACAATTTTGGCAAAAAAATCTTCCACAAGATCTGCAACTCATAAGTTGTCCTTTTTGTATAATTCCGTTGCATTTTTCACATTTGTTCATAAATATTTTCTCTTTTTAAGTGTGTGTAGAACTAATAAAATTATGTAGTTTTACGGTTGATATTTTTACATTGTATAAATTCTTATTAAAACTATAAATAGTTTTAAAAATATTGAATTATGCTTGCAGTAAAAAACTATTTGTGGTATAATTTATATGTTAAAAAATAAAACTTTTTGGGTGAAAAAATGGAAGAAAACAGAAAGGTTGAAATTAACTATGGTGAAGGTCAAATTCAGGTTTTAGAAGGGCTTGATCCCGTTCGTAAAAGACCGGGTATGTATATCGGTTCAACCGACGTGAGAGGGCTTCATCATCTCGTGCAAGAAATCGTTGATAACTCTATTGACGAAGCGAATAACGGTTGTTGTGATACGATAGAAGTTCAGTTTAATGCTGACGGATCGTGTACCGTTAAGGATAATGGTAGAGGTATTCCTACTGCTATTCACCACACGGAAAAAATTTCTGCAGTTGAAGTTGTTTTGACAAAACTTCACGCCGGTGGTAAATTCGGTGGTGGGGGATATAAAATTTCGGGTGGTCTTCACGGTGTAGGGCTTTCCGTTGTTAACGCCCTTTCTGAATGGTTAGAAGTTGAAGTTTTCCAAAACGAAAAACATCATAAACAAATTTATAACCGTGGCGTTCCTCAAGCGCCCCTTAAAGTCGTTGGTGATGCTGATTTTACGGGTACTTGGGTTACCTTTATGCCGGACTCGGAAATCTTTGAAACGGTAGATTTTAATTACGATACTGTTAAGAAACGTCTTCGTGAACTTGCTTACCTTAACAAAGGTCTTACTATTAAAATTAAAGATCTTCGTGAGGGAAGGGAACAAAGTGATGAGTTCTTCTATGAAGGTGGTATAGCACACTTTGTAGAAGATTTAAGCAAAAATAAAACCCCCGTTTTTGATAAGCCTGTATATTTTGATGTTTTCTTTGGTAATACCGAAATTGAAATAGCACTTCAATATACTGATACTTATAACGAAGTTATCTATGCTTTTGCTAATAATATCAATACTGAAGAAGGTGGTACACACCTTGAAGGGTTTAAGTCAACTCTTGGTAGAATTATCAATGATTTTGGTAAATCACGTAATATTTTCAAAGCAGATGAAAAAGTTTCGGCTGAAGATTGCAGAGAAGGTCTTGTTGCTGTAATCTCAGTTAAGTTAGAAGAACCTCAATTTGAAGGGCAAACAAAAACCAAACTTGGTAATAGTGAAATAAGAACTTTCGTTACCAAGGCTATGAATGAACATTTCGGTTCGTTCCTTGAAGAAAATCCTGGCAAAACAAAAGAAGTTTTAATGAAGTGTATAATGGCTCAACGTGCTCGTGAAGCCGCTAGGGTCGCTAGGGAAAACACGAGAAGAAAAGGTGCTTTAGAGTCGACTACTCTTCCTGGTAAACTTGCCGACTGTTCGGATAAAAATCCTGCTTTCTGTGAAATTTTGATTGTAGAAGGTGATTCTGCAGGAGGAAGTGCTAAGCAGGGTAGAGATAGACGTTTCCAAGCAATTTTACCTTTGCGTGGTAAAATTCTTAACGTTGAAAAGGCAAGACTTAATAGAGTTTTAGAAAACGAAGAAATTAAGAGTATGATTACTGCTTTCGGCTGTGGTATTCACGACGATTTTGATGAAAGTAAACTTCGTTACGATAGAATTATTTGTATGACCGACGCCGACGTTGACGGTAGCCATATTAGAATTTTACTTTTAACTTTCTTATTTAGATTTATGCGCCCACTTATTGAAAAAGGGCACGTTTATATAGCACAACCACCTCTATATAAGGCGACTAAAAACAAAGTCGATAAATATTTCTATAGCGACAAAGATTTGCAAGATTATCTTGCAGAAGTTGGTAAATGCGATATTCAACGCTATAAAGGTCTTGGCGAAATGGACCCTGAACAACTTTGGGAAACCACTATGAATCCCGAAACTAGAACAATGTTAAGAGTTTCAATGGAAGATGCCGTTGCGGCTGACGAAACTTTTGTTAGATTAATGGGTGACGATCCTGAACTCCGTCGTGAGTTTATTGAACAAAATGCTAAACTCGTCACCGATCTTGATATTTAATAGGGAGGTACGAAAATGGCTAAGAAAGAAATTACTTCAGAATTGTCTGCTGAGTTTAAAGCGACGCTTGAAAAAACAAAATTAATCAACGTTGAAGTTAATAATGAAGTTAAAAAATCGTTTATAGCGTATGCTATGGCTGTAAACGTATCTCGTGCTATTCCTGACGTAAGGGATGGTTTGAAACCTGTTCATAGACGTATTTTATACGCTATGCACGATATGGGTCTTACAAGCGATAAGGCTTTTAAGAAATGTGCTAAAATTGTCGGTGAAGTTTTAGGTAAGTACCACCCACACGGCGACAGTTCGGTTTATGATGCGCTCGTTCGTCTTGCTCAAGATTTTTCAATTAATTTCCCTCTAGTTGATGGACACGGGAATTTTGGTTCTGTAGACGGAGACCCTGCAGCCGCGTATAGATATACTGAGGCTAGATTAAGCAAACTCGCAAACGAGATGCTTAAAGAGATTGATAAAGATACGGTTGATTTTTATCCAAACTTTGACGATACTGAAATGCAACCGGTTGTGTTACCTTCAAGAATTCCTAATATTCTTGTTAACGGTGCAGACGGCATTGCCGTTGGTATGGCAACTAATATTCCTCCACACAACCTTGCAGAATGTCTTAACGGTTGTATTGCGTTGATGGATAACCCTGATATTTCCATAGAAGAACTTATGGAATATATTCCTGCGCCAGATTATCCTACCGGTGGCGTTTTGATGGGCAGATCGGGTATTAGACAAGCGTATACTACGGGTAAAGGTGGTTTTGTTCTTCGTGCTAAATGCGAAATTGAAGAATTTAATAACGGAACAAGAGAAAGAATTATCGTTACTGAATTACCATATCAAGTTAACAAGGCAATGCTTATTAAAAATATTGCCGATTTGGTTAAAGATAAGAAAATAGAAGGCGTTAGCGATATTAAGGACGAATCGGATAGACACGGTATGCGTATCGTTATCGATCTCAAACGTGACGTGAATTCGCAGGTTGTATTAAATACTCTTTACAAACACACTAATTTACAAGTTAAAGACGGTATTATTCTTCTTGCACTTGTTGATGGTGAACCTAAAATTCTTGGTCTTAAAGAAATTTTAACCCACTATATTGCGCATCAAGAAGAAGTTATCGTAAGACGTACTAAATACGATCTTGCTAAAACTGAAGAACGTGAACATATTGTTCAAGGTTTGGTTATTGCTCTTGCTAATATTGATAGAGTAATTGAAATTATTCGTCAATCAGTAGATAAGAACTCGGCTTGTTCTGCATTAATGAGTGAATTTGTTCTTTCTGACAAGCAAGCAAATGCTATACTTGAAATGAGATTGCAACGTTTAACGAGCATGGAAGTTAATAAACTTAAAGAAGAACTCGTTGAACTTGATAAAATTATCGCTGATCTTAAAGATATTCTTTCTAATCCTGCTCGTGTTAAGGCAATTATACGTAAGGATATGGAAGATATCAAAGAAAAATATCCGTCGCCAAGAAAAACCGAATTGTCTTATGATTACGGCGATATAGACGACGCAGATATGATTCCTGTAGAAGATATTGTTGTTAGTCTTACTCATTTAGGATACGTCAAACGTGTTCCTATTGCCGAGTATAGAACTCAACGTCGTGGTGGAAAGGGCGTTACAGCGCATAAGCCAAAAGAAGAAGATTTTGTTAATAATATGTTCGTAACTTCTACGCATGACGATTTGTTGTTCTTTAGTGATAAAGGTAAGGTTTATAGTCTTAAAGGCTATCAATTACCCGTTGGTCAAAGAACGGCAAGGGGTAAGGCTATCGTTAACTTCTTGCAACTTTCTGAAGGTGAAAAAATTTGCTCTATGATCCCAAGAAAGGCTGATGCAGAAGGTTATATTGTTCTTGCAACTAAAAACGGTTTAATCAAAAAGACTTCTCTTGAAGAATTTGCTAATATAAGAAAAACGGGTAAGATTGCTATAAACATACTTGACGACGATACTTTGATATCAGTTCAACTTTCTAGTGGTAATGACGAAATTATTATGGCATCATATCACGGTAAGTGTATAAGATTTGCTGAAACAGACGTTCGTCCTATGGGTAGAGATACTCAAGGGGTAAGAGGTATGGCGTTAGAAAACGGTGATTATCTTGTAGATATGGCAGTTATTAAAGAAAATTGCGAATTTATTACTATGACTGAAAACGGTTATGGTAAACGTTCTCAACTTGATGATTATAGATTGCAAAATCGTGGTGGTAAAGGTGTTAAGGCTGGTAACTTTACTGAAAAGACGGGTAATCTCGTTAACCTTAAACTTATTTCTGAAAACGAAGATATAATGATCATTACTTCTAACGGAACCATTATTAGAGTGGCGGCAACGGATATTAGCACTATAGGTAGAAATACTCAAGGTGTTAGAATTATGAGAATTGATGATTCTACCGTTTGCAAAATTGCAATCTCACCTAGAGCAGAAGATGATGGTGAAGATGCTGATGAAACGGAAGAAATTTCCGAATAATTAATCAAAAAGTAATAAAGACGACTGTGTTTTTACAGTCGTCTTTGAATTTTAAAAATATTTAACAAAAATTTTTGTATAAGGTTGTGTTTTATATTGACAAAATCTTTTTTATTTTATATAATAAACAAGATTTATAAATTAGATGCTGATATGGCTCAGATGGTAGAGCACATCCTTGGTAAGGATGAGGTCACCGGTTCGATTCCGGTTATCAGCTCCAAAAAAACCTTTGCGTTTGCAAAGGTTTTTTCTTTTTTGCATAAGTTTAATTATTACTACGTATAAATTAATAATATTTATTAACGGATTATTTGTCGTAAAAACTCGAAAAGTTGATAAGTATATCTATAACTCTTGTTTTATTAACAAAATTCTAGGTGGAATAAATGCTTGTTTTTAAAAAGAAGAATTTAATAATTATATCCGTTTTAATTGTAACTGTACTTACTTTTATCGTTTGTTTTAGTGCGCTATCCGTGCGTGCTGTTAATGAAGAAGCACCTTCTAAAATTCGTGTGGTTATTGATGCTGGGCATGGTGGTGTTGATGGTGGTGTGCTTGGTGTTAAGACGGGTGTTAAAGAAAGTGATTTAAATCTAAAGGTTTCTTTTAAATTAGAAGAATTGTTTTTAAGTGCAGGGTTTGACGTTGTTATGACAAGAAGATCTGATGCTGGATTATATGGTATGGCAACTAAAAATCTTAAACGAAAAGATATGGAAAAGCGTAGAGAAGTAATAAAAAAGGCTAAACCTGATTTGGTTATTAGCGTGCATATGAATAAATATTCAGTTCAAACAAGACGTGGCGCACAAGTTTTTTATAAAAACAGTTCAGAACAAGGAAAAATTCTTGCAAAAAGTATTCAAGAAAGTTTTAACGTTATGCCGGAAGCATCTAGATCGTGTTCAGCGCTTACGGGTGATTATTATATATTAAACTGTACCGAATATCCGTCTGTTATCGTAGAGTGTGGCTTTTTATCTAATCCAGAAGATGAAGCGTTGCTTGTTACTGAAAGTTATAGAGAAAATATTGCCTATGCTATTTTTAAGGGGGCTATAGAATATTTTTCTCAAGTTTCTTTTAATTTTTTTAATTAAAAGTATATATTTTTTTTCCGAACTGTAAAGTTCGGTTTTTTTATTGTTTTTTTAATTAAAATAATGTATAATAAAATATAAGAAAAAATGGGGAGTTTTCGTGTGTTTATTTTAGGCGAAAAAATGGAAAAAAACAAAGCAAAGAATCTTAATCCGATTGTTTTGGCTTTCGTTGGGGATGCAGTTTATTCGCTTTTTGTTAGAGAACGTCTTACTTTTTCTTCTGACTTGAAAACGGGTGAGTTAAATAAACTTGCAACTAGTGAAGTTAATGCACACGCCCAAGCCGATTTTGTTAAAGAACTTTTGCCATTTTTGACGGAAGAAGAAATTGCTATATTTAAGCGTGCAAGAAATGCTAAAAAGCCTACAAAAGCCAAACATGCTACTATTGCAGAATATAATTTGGCTACGGGGTTTGAAGCAGTTTTAGGTTATCTTTATATCGTTGGCGATTTAGAAAGGTTAAATTTTATATTAAATAAAGGAAATACAAATGAAAGTTGAAGGTAGAAATGCTGTTTACGAATTATTAAAAACAGATAAAGAAATTGATAAAATACTTGTTCAAAAAGATTTAAAAGACGATGCTAGTAAAAGACTTATAAACGTTATTCGTTCTCATAAGGTTAAACTTCAACCTGTTGATAAATACGTTATTGAAAAAGAGAGCGAAAGCAAACGTCATCAAGGCTTTATTGCATACGTTTCTGATTATAAATATTTTGAAATAGAAGATATTATTGATTCTGTTGAAGGACCAGACGGTTTAGTGGTAATCTTAAACGAAATTTTAGATCCACATAATCTTGGTAGTATTATAAGAGTTTGTGAATGCGTTGGCGCTAACGGGCTTATTATAGGTAAAGATAGAAGTGCATCTGTAAGCGATACTGTTATGAGAATATCTGCAGGTGCCTTAAATCACGTTAAAGTTGCAAAAGTTACAAATATAAACCACGCAATAGATACGCTTAAAGATAACGGTTTTTGGGTTTATGGTGCAGAAGTTGGTGGCACGGAAATTTATAAAACTGATCTTACTGGTAAAACCTGTTTGGTAATCGGTGGTGAAGATAGTGGGGTTAAACGTTTAACTAAGGAAAAATGTGATGGAATAATTTCTATCCCCATGTTTGGTAAGGTTAATTCGCTTAATGCTTCGGTAGCGTGTGGTGTTGCGCTTTACGAAGTCGTTAGACAAAGAATAAATAAAAATAAATAAAATGGATTTTGTGGAAGTTAAAAATTTATCTGATCAAGAACTTTTGATTATGGCAAAACGTAAAGATGATTTTGCTATTGAGGAGTTGTTGAATAGATTTAAATATATTCCTTTATCGGTTGCTCGTTCATATTTTCTAGTCGGTGGTGCAGAAGAGGATTTGGTGCAAGAAGGAATGATAGGATTATATCGTGCTATTAACACGTATGATGATGAAAAGGGTAGTTTTAAAACCTTTGTTTATACTTGTGTTAAAAATAGCATAATTTCTTTAGTGAAAAAATCTAAATCTAAAAAGAACGAGCCGTTAAACGAGTATATTTCGCTTTCAGGGGACGAAGAAAACGACGCTGATAAAAAAATATTTTTTCAAGACGCTAAGTTTTCTCCTGAGCAAATTTTTATAAATAAAGAAAGTGAAATTGAACTTCAAGAAAAAATCAAATCGGCTTTTTCAAAATCGGAATTTGAAATTTTTAATTATTACATAAAAGGTTATAATTATCAAACGATAAGTGAAAAAGTTAATAAACCTATAAAATCAGTAGATAATTCAATACAAAGAATAAAAAAGAAAATCATTAAAATTTTAGGAGAAAAAAAGTAAAATGGCTTATCTTGCTTTATATAGAAGATATCGTCCTTCTACGTTTGACAACTTGCTTGGTCAAGAACATATCGTAAAAACGCTTGTAAACCAAATTAAAAGCGACCGTTTAGGGCATGCGTATTTGTTTACGGGTACACGTGGTACGGGTAAAACTTCTGCTGCTAAAATTTTTGCAAAAGCAATTAACTGTATATCTCCTATTAATGGTTCGCCTTGTGGTGAATGTGAAGTTTGTCGTGCGCTTTCAGATCCTTCTAATATTGACGTTCTTGAAATTGACGCTGCGTCTAATAACGGCGTTAATGAAATACGTGATTTGAGAGAAAAAGTTCAATATCCACCTGTTTCTTGTCGTTATAAAGTTTATATCATTGACGAAGTGCACATGTTGACGGGGGCTGCGTTTAATGCTTTGTTAAAAACTCTAGAAGAACCACCCAAACACGTAGTATTTATTTTAGCGACAACGGAAGTTCATAAAATTCCTGCAACTATCTTATCTCGTTGTATGCGTTTTGATTTCCGTTTGGTTTCAACCGAAACCATTGCTCAACTTATATCAAGGATTTATGATGAGCAAGGTAAAAAATATGAAAAGGAAGCAGTTTTTGCTATTGCAAAGGCTGGTGAAGGCAGTATTCGTGATGCACTTTCCGTTGCCGATATAGCACTTTCGTGCAATAGTGGAACTCTTACTTACGAAGACGTATTAAACGTTTTAGGATCTTCTAACGAAGAACTTGTTATACAGTTTATATCTGCACTTATTGACGGTGATTCTGGTGCTGTTTTGCAAATTACGGATAATTTGTCTGGGCTTGGGAAAAGCATGGGGCTTTTGATTAAAGACGTATCGGCAACTGTAAGAGATTTGTTGGTTGTTAAAACCTGTTCTAGTGCTAATAACATTTTAATGTTGCCTGAAGTTAGGTTTAATCAAATGAAAACCGTTGCTGAAAAAACTAACGAAGAAAGATTGTTGAGAATTTTGCAAATTTTTGCAGAAGCAGAGAACTCTCTAAAGTTTACAAATAACCCTAGAATCGTTTTTGAAACTGCAGCCGTAAAAGCGTCTAGACCTGATAGCGATTATAGCGTAGATGCGTTATTAGCACGAATTAAAGCGTTAGAAACTCAAATTACTAACGGCTCTTTTGCAGTTTTAGAACCTAAAGAAACTAAAAAACAAGAAGTTAAAATAGAGCCTAAAGAAGAAAAGCGTCAAGAAAATAAAAAAGTCTTTATTTCCGAGTTAAAAGTGGATGAATTAAGAGGTAAGTTGCTTGCAGGTCTTAGAAATATCGGGAGTGAAATGCTTTGGAATATCGTTCAAAACGTTTCATTAGATATAAAGTCTAATTCTTTAGTTATTACAACGGAAACCGATGGGGATTGTAGTATACTTGATAAGAAAGAAAGTAGAGAAAAAATTCTTTTAGCGCTTGGTGACGTGGAGAAGTTTGAACTTGTGGTTAAACTCTCTGAAAAAGAAAGATATTTAGATCAAATAGATGAAGCAACCGAACGTGCAAAGAAAATGTTCGGAAGCGATATAGTAATTATAAAATAAAAAAGGAGAATTAAATATGGCTTACAGAGGCGGTGGATTCGGAGGCTTTGGTGGTGGCAACCAAATGCAAAATCTTATGAGACAGGCACAAAAAATGCAAGAAGAAATGCAAAAGGCACAAGAAGAACTTGAAGAACTTGAAGTAGAAGGTTCTGCTGGTGGTGGTTTGGTGAAAGTTACTATGACGGCCAAAAAGGTCGTTACTGCAATAAATATCAATCCTGACGCTGTAGACGTAGACGATATTGAAATGCTTGAAGATTTGCTTGTTGCCGCTCTTAACGACGGATATAAAAAAGCTGACCAAGCTTATAATGAAAAGATGGGCGCATTTGGCGCAATGGGTGGCTTAGGGTTATAAAATGAAAGTTTATATAGAGCCTATAGGTCGACTTATAAACGAGTTTAGTAAATTGCCCGGTGTTGGTGCTAAAACGGCGCAAAGGTTTGCTTATAAAGTAGTTAACATGAGCGAAAATGAAGCGAAAAATTTTGCAGATGCTATAATGAACGTTAAAAGAAACGTACATTATTGTTCAGTTTGTGGGAATTTTTCCGAAGGCGACGTTTGTGAAGTTTGCCAAAATCGTTCGTCTGAAACTATATGTGTTGTTAAAGAACCAAAAGACGTTATCGCTATTGAGAAACTAAACGAATTTAACGGTGTTTATCACGTTTTACACGGTACGATATCACCGATGGATGGGATAGGGCCAAACGATATAAATATTAAAGGTCTTTTATCTCGTATTGCTAAAGGTGGCGTTAAAGAAGTTATTATGGCAACAAACCCTGACGTTGAAGGGGAAGCGACTGCTATGTATATTTCTAACTTGTTAAAACCTTTGGGGATTACCGTTTCTAGATTAGCGCATGGTATTCCTATCGGAACTGAACTTGAGTATGCAGACGAAGTAAGTCTTGCTAGAGCATTTATAGATAGAAAAACAATTTAATAAAAAGGAACCGAAAATGAAGATTTCAGTATTAGGTTGCGGTAGATGGGGCTCGTTTATCGGGTGGTATCTTTCCAAACATGAACATCAAGTTGTTCAATGGGGGACGGAAGGGCATCACAGTTATGACGTTCTTAAAAAAACGGGAAGAAACGAGTACGTGGAGTTGTGTGAGAGAATAAACCTGACCGCTGACTTAAAAAGTGCTATTGATAGTAGCGATATTATCGTTATTTCTATTAGTGCGCAGGAACTCCGTAAATTTGTAAAAAAATTAAAAGTATTTGATATAGAAAATAAATACTTTGTTTTATGCATGAAAGGAATAGAAGTTGAAACGGGAAAACGTCTTTCTGAAATTATGGTTGAAGAAGGCGTCAAGGCCGACAAAGTAGCAGTTTGGGTTGGGCCGGGGCATATTCAATCTTTTGTTCAAGGTTATCCTAACTGTATGGTTATTGATTCTGAGAATAAAGAACTCGTAAAATTTTTAGTCGATAACTTAAGAAGTGATCTTATAAGATTTTATTATGGAAACGATCTTATAGGTAGCGAAATAGGTGCTGCTGCAAAAAACGTGATGGGAATTGCTGCTGGGATGTTAGACGGTGGTGGATATTCTACTCTAAAAGGTCCGTTAATGGCTCGTGGAGCGAGAGAAGTTGCTCGTTTGATAAAAGCAATGGGGGGAAATGAATTGTCTGCTTATGGGCTTTGTCATTTGGGCGATTATGAAACCACGTTGTTTTCGGATTATTCTAATAATAGAAAATTTGGTCAAATGTACGTTAAGAAAGAGCCTTTTACCAAACTTGCTGAAGGTGTGAGTACGGCTAAAGCAATGAAGTTTCTTGGGGAAAAATATAACGTAGATTTACCCATAACAAACGCAGTGTATTCTATTATATATGAAAACCAAGATCCTATGAGTGTTTTTCTTAAACTTTTTTCTAGAAGTTCTAGGACGGAATTTTAATTTAAAATAAAAAAGGCTAACGAATTTTCGTTAGCCTTTTAAGTTTATCTAATAAGTTTTTAAGATGTTTTTTGCGCATTGTATAATTTTTTCTTTTAGTTCTATAGGTTCTAGAACTTTAACGCCACCACGATAAGACATTATTTTAGAAACTAATCCATTATCAACGGGAAGTTTAACGTTTGCTATATTCTTTTCGCCGATTTTTTCTATGTTTTCAATTCCTAACCATTCTTCAACGTCAGATAGGCAAGATTTATCAATTTCCATTGAAACGTCGGTTGTGTCTACGCTGTTATGCCAAAAGTTTAAGGGAAGAATCATTTTAGATAGGTCACGTCTTTTAAATGTTTGTTCTAGAATTTTGGCTTGTTCAATTCTACCCGTTTTAAAAAATCTAAAATCGTTTCTTAAATAACAAAATGCAAAAACGTACCATAATCCTTGCTTAAAAACTATTACGTGTGGTTCTATAATACGTTCGGTTATAACGCCGTTTCTATCGTGATATTTTATTAAAAGTTTTTTGCTTTCGTCAATGCTCTTTTGTATTACTATAAGTTTGCTTTTATAACCAACGGCATCCCCCCAAGGACCTGCGTCGATTATTAAATTACCACCTTTAACGTCAAAGCCACTCTTTTCGTTTTTAATAGTGGCTTTAAGTTTGTTTATTGCAGACGTTAAGATTTTATCAGGAACTTCGTCGCTAACGGCTTGCAAGGTGTTTATAACGTGCTCAAATTCTTTTTCAGTCATAAACGTAGATGGTATTTTATAAGTGTCTACAATAGCGTAGCCACCGTTGTTTCCACGTAAACTATAAAGGGGAACACCTGCATATCCTAAAGCATCTATGTATCTATAAATACTTCTTACGCTTACTTCATATTTTTCAGCAAGATAGGTTGCTTTAACAAATTTTTTCGATAAAAGATCTATTAAAATTCCAACCATAATTTCAAATTTCATAAATACTTCCTCCTAATTAATCATATTTTAAAACAAACTAATTAAAAAGTCAAGTATTTTATAAGTTTGTGACAGGCGTTTGTCATAAGTTTTGTTTATTATATATGTGTAATAAGGAGAACGGACTATGTTAAATAAGATTTTAGAAGTGTTTTTTAGAAAGGAAAAGAAAAATCATTTGACTATTTTAACAAATTTAGAAAATAGGATTGTTCCGCAAAGAAATAGGACAATAAAAAATCCAGAAAGAGTATTTAACCAAAACGTTAATAATACGGTTCTTTCTGGATATTTTAAGAATTTAAAAGGGCTAAACGTTAAAGAAAGATTTAAGGTTTAGAATAATCTAAAATAAGTTTGCAAATTTTTTTATTAGGTGCTATATATTTGAAATTTTTTAATTTTTCTTTGATGTTTTTAGAGTTTTCGTAAGTTGATAGGGTAGATAATATTAAAGAATCTTTTGTTAAAACGTCTTGATTTAACATGTTAACTAACCCTTTTTTGAAAAAATATTCTGCATTTTCAACCTGATCGCCACGAGAACTCTTTTTGGGTAGAGGGATTAAAAGGGTTGGTATATTAAGCGCAATTAGTTCAAAAACCGTATTTGCACCTGCTCTTGATATGCAAACGTCGGCTACTGCAAAAGCGTCTTCCATATTATCTAGAAATTCTTTTTGGTGGTATCCAGAAGGAGTTTTTGTTTTTTGTAGATTATTTTTTCCACATATATGCAAAATTTCAAATTTTTTAGTTAATTCGCTAAGGGAATCTCTAACTATTTCATTTATTTTTTGTGCGCCTAAACTTCCACCCGTAACTAAAAGAATAGGTTTTTTACCCGTTAATCCTAGTCGAGCTAATGCAGTTTGTCTGTTGGTGGAAAAAAGTTGTTCTCTTATGGGTGAGCCAACGTATTCGCCGTTTTTAAGTTTTAATGCAGTTTCTGGAAAAGAAGTTAAAATTTTTTTGCAAAAATTCCCCGTAATTCTATTTGCTAAACCAATGCTTAAATCGCTTTCATGAGAAATTATGGGGATTTTTTTATTGTGAGCGGCTATTACGGTGGGTACTGCAACGTATCCACCTTTAGAAAATATTACGTTAGGTTTAAGATTATCAATTATTTTACTTGCTTGTGATATTCCTTTTATTACTTTGAACGGCGTAGTAAAATTTTTTAAGGTAAAAGTCCTATTCAATTTCCCGCAATCAACTGAAAAAAATTTTATTCCGTGTTGCTCTATAATTTTTCGTTCTATTCCGTTTGCACTTCCGATATAGTAAATATTATCAAAGTTTTTCTTTAATAAAGGTAATAAAGCGACGTGGGGAATACAATGTCCAGCCGTTCCACCACCAGTTAAAATTATGTTTTTCATACGATATATAATATGCGTAAAAATTTAACGTGTATACAAAAAAGATGCAATCGTTTGATTGCATCTTTTTAATTTAGTTTGATTTATTCGTTGGTTTCTTTTTCAGATTCTTCTGATTTTTCACCAAAATCTTGAACATCGCCGTATACGTAATCTTCAAGAGCTTGTTCTTCGGTTTCAGTTGTTTTCGTTTCTTCGGGTTGAGTTTCTGTTTCAACTTCTTCAATAACAGGTTCTTCTTCTACGACTTTTATTGCCTTTTTAGCAGTCTTTACACGGCTCTTAATAGTGTAGTGCGATTTAGCATCACTTGCGTTTGCTTTGCGTCTACGTCTAATATTTTTAAAGAATAGAGCAATGATAGAAACTAAGAGTGCTATTACTAATAGAATTGATGAGAATTGTAACCAGAAAGTTGAAGGATCGGTTTTTGCTGTACAACCGGTTTTGGTGGTTTCTTCTTCATCAACTATACCGTCGTAAGGATCGTATGATTGAACGTCTAAAGAATTATAAACTGCATATACCATTGTGTCGTTTTTAACCCAAACGTATTTAGCAGAATATTTAATTTTTTCATTAGGATAATCAGTATTGAAATCTTTTTCTTTTTCGGTAAGTTCACGCTTGTAAAGCAAGGTTTCAGATTCGCTTATTGCTTTTTCACCAAGATCGTAAAGGGTAGAGCCTGAAACGGTAAAGGTGTTTTCAAACGAGTCAGCTTCAGTAAATCCTGCGCTTAGAGAGAAACTTACTGATTTAACAAATACGTAACCGGTTGATTTAACTTGTCCGTCTCTTGAACCGTTCCACATTTCCAAACGGAAGGTTTTAGCACTTGCGCCTGTTGCAACGTAGAAATCTACGGTTAACCAACCGTCAATAGCTTTTGCCATTTGTGCGTCGTTAATTTCTAAGCAAAGTTTGTAATCGCTACCGTTTATAGCAGTTTGATCGTCTTTATCAAGATCGTTAATACCATCGGTATTTACGTTGAAATTATTAAACGACATAACGTCTCTAAGACCTTTGTTAGCGTCAATTTCAACTAAATAGATAAATGCTTTTGCAGTATTGCTAACTTTAAGAGTTACTGATACTTTTGTAAAAGAATTAGCAGAAATAGTTTTGGTTTTGCCAATAAATCCGTAATTGCCTTCATCTTCAGTAGCATTGTAGATCATTAACGCCTGTTCGTTATTGAGAGCAGAAATGTCAAGACCAGTATAAGAATAATTAGAATTTACAACACCTGCGAAACTACCGTTTGTCGTGCCTAAAACTCTATCGTTATAAGAAGTTTCGGGTGAGGTAATGGTATCGTCGTTAGTTATTCTTATGTTTGAAGGCGTAACGCCGATATATTCGTTGTTAGCAGTAGGTCTTTTGCCAACGTTTGCAAGGTCGCTAGATGAAGTGTTGAAATAATAAGTTTGACTTTCTTCGTCAGAAGGTTTGGTGTAATCGTTGTCGTAGTTTGCAAACAACGCAACGGTTGCATCGGCAGAACTCTTGTGTAATTCGTAAAGAACGGTGTTTTCATCATCTTCTTTATCAAGACTTCTAACTTCATCATTGTATAAATAGGTGTTTCCGGTAGCATAAGTTAAATCTTTAATAGAAACAGTTCCACTTGCATATTCGTATTTTTTGGTTGCAGAAAGAATATTCGTTGGACCAACTACGATTTCAAGATAGAATTCTTTTTCAGTAGCAGTAGCGTCTGCGCTATCAAAGTTGTTGTTTGCGATAATTTCTACTTTTACCCAATCTTCGCTAACTTCAGAAATAGTAGTTATAGCTGCGTTTTTGAACGGGGTAGTAGAAGTCTTTTCAAAAAGGTCTACAGTAATACTTGTTGCACCAAGTTTGCTAAGTTGATTTTTGATAAAGAACGAAACGTAGGTGTAACCTTCAGGTTGAACGTTGAACAAACCTTCGATTTTGTCGGTTGTAGCAGGATCATCAGCGCCTTTTTGGATTTTCAAAGTGTAAGAAGTAGATGATTCAAGGTTAACGTTTAGTTCATCTCCAATAATTGAATATGGGGTTTCTGAGTTTTGACCAAATTTATTTTTTGCAGTGATATTTGAATCTGCATTAGATTTGGTGTAAGCACCTGAAACGCTTGTTCCTAAAGAAAGTTCGTTAACGAAATTGCTTTCAACAAGCGTCATATCGTAATAGTAGGTTGTATTGTTGTTGGTATATTCAACTTCTATAGCGTCAGTATTAGAATAATCAAGCGTACTCGTGGTGAACGTTGCGATAGGTTGTTCTTCTAATTCTTCCACTATAATATCGTCAAAATAAACCGTACCTTCAGTTTGGCTATTAAGTCCATAACCAAGACCAAGAGCAAGGGTTATAGCGCAGTCATAATTAGCGTCGCCTTTAACTAAAAGAGTGATCTTAGTCCAATCGTCTGCAATAATGTTTTTAACAACGTATTCGCCTTGTGTTGAACCATTAAACGTGTTGGTTAATCTAACCGAAGCACCGTAGTCAACCCCGAAAGGTGAAAGGTGTTGTGTTTTTAACCAGAAAGAAATTTGAACGAATTCGCCTTTTTTAATGGTGATTGATTTTGAAGAAGTGATTTTTTGAGATGCACCAAAACCGATGTCTGAAGTGTAGTTGTTTAACATATATACTTTGTTGTCGGTTGCGTCGTCATGAGTACCGGGGTTGGGGATTTTACTCATGTATTTTTCAACGATAAAATCCTTAATTTCGGTTGAAGTAGGCGTAGTTGTCGTGCCGTTTTCTTCTTTAATTTCTTCTTTTACAGAATCTTTTGTAAAACCGTATTCGTTTTCAATGAAATCCAAGTAGTAAGAATCGGTATACATGTTTTTCAAAAGTTCGTTCCAACCGTCTTCAGAAACGTCGATAACGCCGGATCTAGAAGAGGATGAAGATGCTGTAGAATCTTTAGAACGAGACCAGCCCGTAGGAGATTTTACGGGGAAACTCGTGTGTTCAAGATCCTTGGTTCCGTAAAGGAAGTTGGGGTTGCTAATTAAACCGTCGTCAACTTGGCTATACGAGAATGATGGATCTGTGCTAGAAGATTCGTTGTTTTTACAAGCTGTCAATGCAAAGATTGACGTGCATGCAAGACAAAGAATCATTAAAGCAAGAAGAATTCTAGTTTTGAGTTTGATGTTAGTTTTGCTCGTCATAGTTCACCTATATATAAATATTTTTACGTATTAATATTCACGTGCGTGCGCACGAAAACATATTGAATTTATTATATATTATTTTGAAATAAAAATCAACCCATAAAGCAATATTCTTTTTATTTTTTTTAAAATTATGATAAAAAATTTAAAAGTGGTAAGAATTAGAATATGGACATGTGTAAATTAAGCGAAAAAATAGAGAAAATTAAAGAAAAACCTAAAAACAAGAAGTGGATTGCTTTGGTTGCAGGGTGTATAACAGGCTTGGTGAACGGGTTGTTTGGGGGTGGCGGTGGCATGATTGTCGTGCCGTTTCTTACAGGGTTGTTAGATTGTGCGCCTAAAAAGGCGCACGCAACTGAAATTTTGATAATTCTTCCTATTTCGATTATTAGTGGATTGTTTTATTTGGCGTTTGGTAGTTTTAACGTCGGTATGGGTTTGCCTGTAGGCTTAGGGATTGTCGTTGGTGGTGGAATAGGTGCGTTATTACTTTCTAAATTATCTAGCAAGTGGGTTACTATTATTTTTTCGGTAGTTATGGCTATTGCTGGCGTTAAGATGTTGTTGTTCTAGGTGGTAATATGGATTTTGTTTGGAATTTAATAGTTGGGCTTGCTGGTGGCTTGCTTGGTGGAATGGGTATGGGTGGTGGAACGGTTTTAATTCCGTTGTTGACATTTTTTAGAGGGGCTAGTCAACATGCAGCACAGGCGATAAATTTGGTGAGTTTTATCCCTATGGCTGTCGTTGCGCTTTGTTTTCACTTGAAAAATAAGTTGATTGATTTTGACAAGGTTATATGGATTATTTTGTCCGGCGTAGTAACTTGTATTTTGGGTTGTTATATTGCAAGAGCAATGTCGGGAAATCTGTTGAGAAGATTTTTCGGAGGCTTTTTAGTGTTGCTTTCTATTTGGCAATTTGCTATGCAAATTAAAGAAAATAAAAAATAATTTGTGCAAATTTACTAATGGTAAGTTTTTAAAATTAATCTTATTT